>WREW01000040.1 GCA_009779135.1 Alphaproteobacteria bacterium | reverse complement strand
CCCACCCAACCCTCCCCCGCAAGGGGGGAGGGCTAGAGGGGGCGTAACCCTTTTCCTTTTTGTCATCCTCGGGCAAGCGCGAAGCGGTTGAGCCGGGGATCTGACGGTGTGGCGATGTTCTGGCGGCAGATCCCCGGGCTCTTGCTTCGCAAGCCCCGAGGATGACAGGTGGGGGGATGGGCGTGCAAGGCTTTGGCTGCCGGTTTAGGATAAATCGTTGAATTGTAATGTTTTTATTTTTATATGAAAAAATATACACAGACTTAATCGTTTCTTAATCAATACTATTATATTTACGAAACGTAACTAAATTGGAATTGCTTTCGATGTATAACCACATAGACCATAATTCAAACACGGGATTTCCTCTGTCGCCACAATACGCGCAAGTTTTGCCAATCCCTTGGGAACCTGCCATACTACTCCCAGATAAACCACACAATAATAGGGGGTGTGTCATGGCCAATGGAACGAAACTAACAACCCAGCAATTGCTGGAACGAGTGGAAGCTGGATTGCAGCTTCAGAATGCGATGTTTCATATCGCGCTCGCCCAAATAAGCGCAACGATTCCGCCACGCAAGACGCCTGAGGAGATCGAAGCGGCGAGCAAAGAGAGAAAAGAAAGGCTAGCTAGCTCGGCACACCGAGCGATTGAGGAATACAAAGCTAAGAAAGCTCAAGGACTCACTGCGGAACCGCGCTGAATATAACTGATATTTATTCTGCTCGTTCCAAGGTGTTTTTCGTTGTTGCTACACGGAGGTTTTTATGGACGAGCAAGATCCCGATAGTTTGACACAAGATCTCTTTAGTTGGACAGAGTTCCAAAAGGCTCTTGATGACGCCTTTCCCTCATCAAAGTTGAGGAAAGATGTGCGTGGGGCTGCCATACAAAACTTCTTCGATTCTACAAAGAACAATCTCCCTGAATACACCATGGCAGCTTTAAGGGATGAGAACTTCATTCGAGATTGCATAATCGACGCTTATCAAGAAGTCGAGGATGAAAAAAATCAGTACATTCAAAAACAGAATGACCACACCCATACTGTTATGAATGAGTTAAAGGATGTATTCACGAAAGCCATCCAGAGCAACCAAGCCCACCTGTTAGAAATTAAAGCCAACACAGATCCAGTTGCGATTGCCGTAAAAGATCTCAAAAACCGGTGGATTTCTATTGCTTGGAATGTCGCCATCGGTGCTGCAGGTATCGTAGCTGGTGCTGGGGTGACCTATTATTTCACAACAAAGCCTTCAGAATATGAAAAAGCTATGGAAGCGGTTTTAGAAAGAAAGCGTCTTGACTTCAACGTTCACATCTATCAAGCACCACAAGGCGCTTATTGGTTTCCTAAAGGCATGCCGCCTTTTCTTATACCCAGATACCCCGGCGACGCGGGGCCGCCTGATCGAGCAAAGCCCAAGCTTGAGCCTTAATCGCACTGGCGTTGCAGAGATTGCCGCGTCAGGCCTTACGGCCCTCCTCGTAATGACATTGGGGGGGCTTATGGGGGGGTATCGTTTTGCGCTTTTTCGAGGGCGTCTAGCACGGCTTGTGGCGTGACGAGTTCGGCGAGGAGGATTCCTTCTGGGGCGTGGGGGCCATAGACCATATTAAAGGGGATGCCGAAGCGGCCGTTCTTTTTTAGAAAATCCGTGATGGCGTCGTTGGGGTTGGTGAGGTCGCCTTGCATAAGGATGATGCCGTTTTGGGGGGCGAGTTTTTCTACAAGCTCATCACTGAACGCCATTAGTTGTTTATTGGCTTTGCAGGTCAGGCACCAATCCGCCGTAATGTCCACGAAAACGGTTTTGCCTTCCTTGACGTAGCGCATAAGCTGCGCTTCGTTGAAGGGAATCCATGCGCTTTGCTGGTGATCCTTATATATCGGGCGCGTCATGCCGATCATGCCGAAGATAAGAACGCTTCCTAAAAGCAGAAAGATCAGCGGTTTTATCAAGCTTCGTTTTTGTGTGTGGCGCATATAGAGCTGCAGCACAAGCGCCGCAAGGGCAAGCGCCCATGCGCAAGTCAACATCGCGCCGATTTGTGTGTTCAAGACGAAAAGCAGCCAGAGCGCTGTTCCTGCAAGGCCCAAACCTAAAAGGCGCGTGAGCGGCATCATCCATGCGCCTGGCTTGGGCAGAGATGCGGATATTTGCGGGAAAAGTGCGATCAGAAAATAAGGTATGGCCATGCCTATACCCAAAGCGGTGAAGATGGCGTAGATCTCAAACGCATTCGCCGCCAAAGCAAAGCCGACAGCGGTGCCCAGAAAAGGCGCCGAGCAGGGCGTTGCCATCAGTGTTGCCAGCATGCCCGCAGAAAAATCGCCCGCCAGAATTGGGTTTTGCGTATTTCCAAGTTTGTTTAAAAAAGACTGCGGCAGATTGATCTGAAAAAAGCCCCAAAGATTGGCGGCGAACAGCGTTAAAAGCAATGTCATAAACACAAGAAAAAGCGGCTGTTGAAACTGCATGCCCCATCCGAGTTCATGTCCTGCTACTTTAAGACCAAAAGTCACCGTGGCCAGCAGCAGGAACGAGGTCACAATCCCCGCCGCCGTTGTCAGGAAGGCGCGGCGGATGATTTTCTTTTCGGTTCCTCCATGCTTGACGACAGAGAGGATTTTAAGCGAAAGGACAGGCAAAACGCAGGGCATAAGATTCAGAATAAACCCGCCCACAAGCGCCAGAAGAAGAAAGCGTATGATGAAATTGTCTTTCAACCCGTCTTGCGCCGCGATCGTGCGAGTCAGCGCGTGATCGCCTTGCGTGAGGGTCAGAGTCAAAGGAAGTTTTTCAAATCTTACATCTTCCGGCAGGCGCTTGATTTTTGTTGTGAGGATGGCGGTGCCGAAGCCTGTCACTTCAGTTTCAGGTTTGGTGAATAAAACTTCTTTGCTGGGGGTTTCGATGAAAAGATCGATGTCCTGCATGGATTGGGCTTGCACAAGAATGCGAAGACTCCGGTCAAGACGCTCGGCTTTCAGCAGGGCCAGCTCCTCGCGGTTTTCGGTGAGGGGGATTTTGGCGAGGGCTTGCTCGATCATCTCCGCCTCGGCGCTTTTTTCGCCGGAGCCTAAGGGAAGAACAAGAGAAAAATTATAGGTTTTGGGAATGCAGATTTCGTTGCAAAGCAAAATCTCGGCTTTGAGATTTAGCGCGACATCTTTATTTTTATGCGCGCGCGTCATTTTGATGGGGAAAAGCACGCGGTCGTGATAACCGAAACTTTCCATTCCGTAAGCCTGCGTGCGCTTTGGCATGGGATAGTCAAGCGCCAGATGGCCGATATTTCTTGAGCCTTCCCAGCTTATCACGGGGCCTTTACCGGCATCGCCCGGCGCGCGCCAATAGGTATGCCAGCCTTCTGAAAGAAAAACCTCCAGCCCCAGCCAGACCGGCTGTGTGTCACCCAGCCGCAGCGTATCCTGCGCCGTCACAAGCCGCACGGAAAGGGCGTCATCGTGAAAGGTGCGCGAGCTAAGCGCCTGCACGCCCGCGCAGGGCAGAACAAGCAGGAAGAACAGGATAAAAAAGGATAAAATGCGTTTCATAGCTTACAGCTCTGAGGGTTGATTCTTGGCTTTGTAATCAGGCAGCGTTAGGATAAAATAAAAACAAGATTAAGGAAAGGGCGCGGATATGGCTGCCAAAGACGATCTTTTAAACAAAACGCCTTGGCTTTCCGGACAGATCCTTGTGGCCATGCCTGGGATGTCTGATCCTCGGTTTGAAAAGACCATTGTTCTTATGTGCTCGCATGGGCCGTCGGGAGCTTTGGGACTTGTGCTGAATCGTTTGTTCGGCGATCTGAGTTTTGAAGGGCTTTTGGCTCAGTTTGATATTGATCTTCCTTTTGGTGCGCCCGAACGCCCGATTTGTTTCGGCGGGCCGGTTGAACCTGTGCGCGGGTTTGTTCTTCACGGCCCTGATTACCGCGAGGAAAGTACGGCGGACATTACCTCTTCCATCAAGCTGACGGCTACGATTGAAGTGCTTCGCGCGCTGGCGGAAGGCAAGGGGCCGGGGGCGGCGCTTTTGCTGCTCGGCTATGCCGGCTGGGGCGCGGGGCAGTTGGAGGCTGAGATCCAAAGCAACGGATGGCTTACGGTGCCTGCGGATGATACGCTTGTGTTTGATCCCGATATTCACAGCAAGTGGGACAAAGCGATGGCCAAGATAGGCGTTTCACCGACAGCGTTGTCGGGGGATTTCGGGCATGCTTGAGGTGCCCTCCCACCCAACCCTCCCCCGCAAGGGGGGAGGGCTAGAGGGGGCGTAACCCTTTTCCTTTTTGTCATCCTCGGGCAAGCGCGAAGCGGTTGAGCCGGGGATCTGACGGTGTGGCGATGTTCTGG
>WREW01000039.1 GCA_009779135.1 Alphaproteobacteria bacterium | reverse complement strand
ACGAAAAACGCCATGGAACGATCAAGAACGGAAAGAAACCGTCTATTTCGGTATTAAGTCCCTAAGGCGTAATTCTGATAAGCTTTTTGTTTTCCCATCAGGTTTCGGGCGTTCTGCGTCGTTTCTTTTCAGGGACGACAACGCCTGCAGCATATCTTTTGCTGCACCATACAACAGCCTTTCACTTTCTTTGAGTCGAGCTTCCATTTCCGCGAAAAGCACTTTGTTAGTTTTTGCCATGGAACACCCCCTATTATTGTGCGGTTTATCTGAGGGTAGTATGGCAGGTTCCCAAGGGATTGGCAAAACTTGCACGTATAGTGGCGACAGGGGAAATCCCGCGTTTGTATTATGGTCTATATGGTCATACATCGAAAGCAATTCCCGATTTAATTACGTTTCGATACTATAATATTCCGGTTAAGGAATGATTAAGTCCGTAGTAATTTCCCTATAAAAACATCAATCAGTTGAAATTAAACGACAATTTTTTATATCTTCCCGTAAAAACCTCTTGCGCTTTTCTTTGATCTGCGCTAAAGCACGGGCCTACAACGCACATGTGCTGTGGTTTTTGGGGGGAGACATCCCTTAAAGGCCATCCGGTGTTCCCTTTTGGGGAAGGCAAGGCGCATGGAGGCTTAACCGGAAAAGGAAAGGAAAAAAAGATGGCTGTTCCTGTCGTCTCATTGCGCGAGCTTTTTGAAGCTGGCGTTCATTTCGGGCACAAGACCCGAAGCTGGAATCCCAAAATGCAACCCTATATCTTTGGTGTCCGCAATGGCGTGCACATCATGGATCTTGAACAGACCGTGCCCATGCTCCAGCGCGCGATCCAGCAGATCCGCGACATCGCTGCGGGCGGCGGGCGCGTGCTGTTTGTCGGCACCAAGCGTCAGGCTCAGGACAAAGTGGCGGATGCCGCGCGGCGCTGCGGGCAATATTATGTCAATCACCGCTGGCTTGGCGGCATGCTGACCAACTGGAAGACGATTTCTCTTTCCATCAAGCGTCTGCGTGAGCTGGATGAGAAGCTTGAGCAGCAGGCGGACAAGTTCACCAAGAAAGAAGCTCTTGATATGACGCGCCACCGCGACAAGCTCGAGCGCGCTTTGGGCGGCATCAAGGATATGGGCGGCGTGCCTGATATTCTTTTTGTGATCGACACCTGCAAGGAAGATCTGGCCATTGCCGAGGCGCGCAAGCTTGGCATCCCTGTCGTTGCGATTGTCGATAGCAATGCGGATCCTGATGGCATCACCATGCCTATTCCGGGCAATGATGACGCTTCGCGCGCGATTGATCTTTACTGTGATCTTGTCGCGCAGGCGGTTTTGGACGGCATTCAGGCCGAGGCTCTGGCCCGTGGCGCGGATGTCGGGGCGGCGCTTGAAGTGCCGGCCGAAGAAACCAAAGTTAAGGCATAAACAGATCATAAAGGGAGGTCTTTGATGGCTGAGATTACCGCGTCCATGGTAAAAGAGCTGCGCGAGATGACCGGCGCGGGCATGATGGATTGTAAACGCGCTTTGGAAGAAGCGCAGGGCAATATGCAAGAGGCCGTGGACTGGCTGCGCAAAAAAGGCCTTTCGGCGGCGTCCAAAAAAGCAGGGCGCGTGGCGGCTGAGGGGCTTGTGGCCGTCAAGGTTCAAGGCCAAAAAGGCGTGGCGCTTGAAGTGAATGCCGAAACGGACTTTGTCGCGCGCAATGACGCTTTTCAGGCTTTTGTAAGCAGGGCCGCGCAGGCTGCTCTTGAATCTTCGGATATTGAGGATCTTAAAGGCAAGCCCTATCCCGATACAGGCCGGAGCATGCAGGAGGAGCTGACCCAGATCATCGCCACGATCGGCGAAAACATGAATCTGCGGCGCATGGCTTCTGTCAGCGTTTCGCGTGGCATTGTAGCGGGCTATGTTCACAACGCCATGGCGCCCGATCTTGGGAAAATAGGCGTTCTGGTGGGGCTTGAGTCCGAGGCTGACGAAGCGCGGCTTATGGTGCTTGGCAAGCAATTGGCCATGCATGTGGCCGCCGCGCGGCCCGAGGCGTTGCGGATTGAAGATGTGGACGGCGCCGCGCTTGAGCGGGAGCGCAATGTTCTGGCCGATCAGGCCCGTCAAAGCGGCAAACCTGAGGAAATCATCGCCAAGATGGTTGAGGGTCGTTTGCGCAAATATTACGAAGATGTGGTTTTGCTTGAGCAGGTCTATGTCGTTGATGGCGAAAGCCGCGTCAAGGATGTGCTGGAAAAAGCCGGAAAAGAGTTCGGCCAGAGCGTCAAGCTTACAGGTTTTGCGCGGTTCCAGCTTGGCGAGGGAATTGAAAAAGCCCAAGATGATTTTGCCGCCGAGGTGGCCAAGATGGCGCAATAAAGACAAAAGAAAGGCCGGATTTTCCGGCCTTTCTTTTTTGAAAGAACTCTGTAAAGATAGAGAAAAGGAAAGCGTGACTCATGACAGACAAGACAACTTACAAACGTGTTTTACTCAAGCTTTCGGGCGAGGCCTTGATGGGAGAGCGCGATTACGGGCTTGATCCTGAAATGGTCAACCGCGTGGCCGGCGAAATCAAGGAAGTCGTGGCGCAGGGCGTAGAGGTCTGCGTTGTCATCGGCGGGGGCAATATTTTCCGTGGCGTGTCGGGCGCGGCGCGCGGGATGGATCGGGCCACGGCGGACTATATGGGCATGCTTGCCACGGTTATCAACGCTTTGGCTATGCAAAACGCGCTTGAAACGCTCGGCGTTAAGACTCGCGTTCAATCCGCTATCCCTATGGCGGCGGTGAGTGAGCCTTATATCCGCCGCCGCGCCATCCGCCATATGGAAAAGGGGCGCGTGGTGATCTTTGCGGCCGGAACGGGCAATCCTTTCTTTACAACCGATTCGGCGGCGGCTTTGCGCGCTTCTGAAATGCAGTGTAACGCGCTGCTCAAAGGCACCAAGGTGGATGGCGTCTATAGCGCCGATCCTGCCAAAGATCCCAGCGCCACGCGCTATGAATATTTGACTTATATGGATGTGCTGTCGCGCGATCTGCAGGTGATGGATACATCGGCCATTTCTCTTGCGCGGCAAAGCCAGATCCCTATTCTGGTTTTCTCAATCGTCAAAAACGGGTCTTTCGCGGAAGTTGTGAACGGAAAGGGAACCTTTACAATCGTGAAGGACTGACAGGGGGTTTTTATGGATCTTGATAATGTTAAACAACGCATGGAAGGCGCCATTGAAGCGCTACAGCGTGAGTTTGCGGGCCTAAGAACAGGCCGCGCCTCGGTCGGCATGCTTGAGCCTGTGGTTGTTGAAGCCTATGGCGGCACCATGCCTTTAAAGCAGGTGGCCACGGTTTCGGTGCCGGAGCCTCGGCTTTTGTCCGTGCAGGTGTGGGATCGCGGCATGGTCAAGGCTGTTGAAAAAGCCATTCGGGAAGCAGGCCTTGGCCTTAACCCGCAGCCCGAGGGCGCGGTGATCCGCGTGCCTGTCCCCGATCTTTCGCAAGAAAGGCGGCAGGAGCTTGTCAAAGTTGCCGGCAAATACACGGAAAGCGCGCGCATTGCCGTGCGCAATGTACGGCGCGATGCGATGGATGATGTGAAAAAACAGCAAAAGAACGGCGAGATTTCCGAAGATGAGCTGAAATCGCTCTCGGACAAAATCCAGCAGCTGACCGACACGACAATCAAGCGCATGGATGAATCTCTGGCCAAAAAAGAAAAAGAGATTACCACGCTTTAAAAGGTTTCGTTTTTGATGGCGGAAAAAAAACTGCATGTCGCCATTATTATGGATGGCAATGGGCGCTGGGCGAAAATGCGCAATCTACCGCGCACCAAAGGCCATCGCGCGGGGATTGAAGCTTTGCGCCAGACCCTGAATGCCGCGCGAGAACTTCCCATTGCGTGTATGACCTTTTACAGCTTTTCAACGGAAAACTGGCAGCGCCCCAAGGAAGAGGTGGAAGAGCTGATGGATCTTCTGCGCCATTACCTCAAGCATGAGTTTGCGCAGCTTATCAAAAACAAGATCCGCTTTAGGATGATCGGCGACAAAAGCGCCTTGGCGCCTGATATTATCGATATGATTGACGAGGCCGAGAAAAAGACGGCTCTTTATCAGGATTTCACGCTTCAGCTTGCGCTGAATTACGGCGGGCGGCAGGAAATCGTCCATGCCGCGCAGAATCTGGCGCAAAAAGCCAAGGACGGGGCGCTTGCGCCTTCCGCCATCACTGTGGAGATGCTGGCCTCACAGCTTTATACGCATGGGATGCCGGATCCTGACCTTGTGATCCGCACCAGCGGGGAAGAGCGGCTTTCCAACTTCCTGATCTGGCAAAGCGCCTATAGCGAGTTTGTTTTTCAAGATGTCCTCTGGCCCGATTATAGTGGCGAGCATCTGAAAGAGGCGCTGGCTGTTTACGCCCAGCGCGAAAGGCGGTTTGGGCGTTAGGGCAGAGATCTCATCGCCGGACGCAGCGGATCAAGCCTTTGTTTTTATGAGAGAAAAAATTATTTCGTAGTCTTAACAACTTTTTAATCACACCGTTGCATAATGGTTACAAATAACCAAACGAGATTGCTTTCGATGTATGAACCCATAGACCATAATGCAAGCGCGACATGGCCGTTGCTACCGCCATACGCGCAAGGAATGCAAGGTTTGTCAATTCCTCGGAAATCCGCCATAATACCCCCAGATAAACCACACAATAATAGGGGGTGTGCTATGACAAAAACTGACAGAGATCGTCTCATACTAATAGACGCTAGACTCAGTGAACAGGCAAGGCTGTTGGGCAAGTTAGGAGAAACGATAGTGGCAGCTTTCCAGCCAAGGAACGACGCAGAACGCCCGAAACCTGATGGGAAAACAAAAAGCTTATCAGAATTACGCCTTAGGGACTTAATACCGAAATAGACGGTTTCTTTCCGTTCTTGATCGTTCCATGGCGTTTTTCGT
>WREW01000038.1 GCA_009779135.1 Alphaproteobacteria bacterium | reverse complement strand
CGCTTTTCACGCGCTTCTTTTAAGGAAGTCTCAGGATAGGAGCCAAGAGCAATGCGATTTTCCTTGCCCTGATAGCGATATTTCAGCCGCCAGAGCTTCGACCCGTGAGGCATAACCTCAAGATACATGCCGCCGCCATCGGTCAGCTTGTAAGCCTTCTCTTTGGCCTTGGCGTTCTTGCATGATGTATCTGTGAGTTTCATTTTGGGGGCATAATTTCAGTTAGGCTTTTATCATGCCCCCAATCATGCCACAATTTTTTCTGGTTGTAAACGAAAAATCACGAATGATGAGAAATAGAAAAAAACATAAACATGATGTAATTACAGTGTTTTTATGTATATCTGGGAACAATGGCGAATAATGAAAAACACAAAACTGGCGGAGAGAGGGGGATTCGAACCCCCGGTACGTTTGCACGCACAACGGTTTTCGAGACCGCCGCATTCAACCGCTCTGCCATCTCTCCGAGGTTAAGGCTCGCGTCTTTTTAGCTTATGCAAAAGCGCTTGTCCATGGCAAGCTCAATGCCCCATGCGGCTGGCAATTTCGCTGTAGGGTTCCATGTGGCTGGTTTGGCCTAAGGCCGCAATCACGGGGGGGCGGGAGAAGATTTTGCGGGCCATGTCCTGCATTTCTTCGGTCGTGACGCTCATAATCTGGTCAATCATGGTTTGCGTTGCGATCGGGCGGCCAAAGGTTAACATGTTCTGGCCCAGCATCTCGGCGCGGCGCATCACGCTTTCCTGATTCATCAGAGTCTCGGCGCGGGCCTGCGCTTTGGCGCGGCGCAGCTCGGTGGGCGTGACGCGGGCGGAAACTTCTTTCAGCTCCTTACACACGACAGGGATCAGTTCCTTAATACGCGCGGGGTCGGTGCCGGCGTAAAGACAAAAAAGCCCCGTATCCTGAAACGGCATGTGATAGGTCGAGATATTATAGACCAGCCCTTTGCGCTCACGCACTTTCTGGAAAAGCCGCGAGGTCGCGCTTCCCCCAAGAAGATTGCCGAGCAGCGTCGCCACATGGCTTTTACGCCCGTGGTGGCTGGGGGCAGGGAAGGACATCAGAACATGAAGCTGTTCGCAATCTTTTTCCTCACGGCAATCGCCTTTGCGGATACGCGCGGGTTCGGCCTTGGCCGCGCGGCCATTGGGCAGGCGGCTGAAATAGCGGCGGCCCAGAGCCACAAGCTCGTCATGCGTGATGCGTCCCGTGCCGATAAGGACGATATTTCCGGCATGATAATTCTTTTTGACGTAATCCACCATGCGTTCACGGGCAAGACGCTCGATCACATCCTCGGTGCCTAAAATGGCGCGGCCTATTTTCTGGCGCGGAAAGGCGGCGGCGTGCGCCAGATCGTAAATATATTCATCCGGCGTGTCGCGGTCGCGGCCTATTTCCTGAATAACAACCTGACGTTCAAGATCCAGCTCGTGATCCTCAAAGATCGAGCGCATCAGCATGTCCGCAATGACATCCGCCGCGCGCTCAATATCCTCGGGCAGGACGCGGGCGTAATAGGCCGTTTCCTCGCGCGTGGTGTGCGCGTTCATCGAGCCGCCGTTTTTCTCGATCGAGGCCGAAAGCGCGTAGGCCGAGCGCCGCTTGGTGCCTTTGAACAGCATGTGCTCGGTGAAATGCGCGATGCCGTTGGCATGCCAAGGTTCATGACGCGCGCCGACACCCACCCATGCGCCGATCACAGCGCTTTGCGCTTCGGGCATGGTGTCTGTGGCAATACGCAATCCGTTTGCTAAGGTTGTGACTTGAACTGACATTTTTATACTCTTGTTTTCTGTGATAATTTGTTGTTTTGCAATTCCTTAGGGGATCTTTGCTGTCCCTCTTATTATACTCCTTTTTGTATCGACCTCGCAATAGTTTCAAGGGGGCAGGAAGGGGGATTTTTGCTAGGGTTATTCTTGAAAAACATGATGTTATTGAAATATCTGCATTCTATTTCTTAACTTGTTTTGATAATTGATGTTTTAAGTATGGTTAATAGGGCGTTCCCCTGCCGCAGGCAGGTAAGAAAAGCTGTCATTGGCAGGAAGGCCTTCAGGCCTGACGCGGTAATCCCGGCAATATAGATTCTCGCGCCCAACGCTGTTACTATGTTGCCGAGATTGCTTCGTTCCTCGCAATGACATGTTTTTTTTCAGGAGTGCCTTGCGTGACGCAGGTTTCGTCTTTTTTCTTTCAATCCTACGATTTTGAGCCTCAAAGCGGGGTCTTGCGGCTTTGCTATGCTTTTGAGGGAGGAGAGAGCTTTGAGGAGCGGATTATCTTTCCTCCGCCCCTCCGCGCGCTGGATGAGGCGGCGGTGCAAGCACTTGATCGCGCCGTTCGGCTGATTTTTCTTTTGGCGGGCGTGAGCTACTACAAAGCGCGGATTCCGTCCAAGCTGGTTTGTCATGCGTTTGATCTTGATCCGCGCACGGACTCTTTCTGCCGGAAAGTTTATGAAAATGGGCTGTCCGAGTTTGCTTACCGCAACAAAGTCCGCGTTCAACCCAACTTTGAAACAAATGGCCAGACGCCCAAGTCCATCGCGTTAACTTTGCCGGCGCGGGTTTTAGTGCCGATAGGGGGCGGCAAGGATTCGATTGTTACGCTTGAAGCTCTGCGCAAGGGCAGCGTGCCGTTGACTCTTTTGGCCGTGAGCGGCGGGTGCGATCTGCCGGAGCCTATAGACGCAACGATCAAAATGTCAGGCCTTCCTTTTCTTCATATCAAGCGGCATTTGTCGCCGGAATTGCTGCGCCTTAATCAAGAGGGCGCGTTTAACGGTCATGTGCCGATTACCGCGATCCTAAGCGCCGTTAGTGTTGCGTGCGCGCTTCTTTATGGCTTTGACAGCATCGCGTTTTCCAATGAACGCTCGGCGGATGCGCCCAATCTTGTGGTGGATGGCCGCGCGGTCAATCATCAATATAGCAAGTCATGGGATTTTGAAAAAGATTTTGGAGCTTATGTTCAAGAAACAATCTCGCCTTCTGTTCATTATTTTTCTTTTTTGCGGCCTTTAAGCGAGGCCGCTATTGCGCAGCGTTTTGCAGAAAAAGCGGGCGCCTATTATAAAATTTTCCGCAGCTGTAACGCGGCGTTCCGCCAAAATAAAGATCAGCGCGCGCCAAGCTGGTGCGGGGATTGCCCTAAATGCCGGTTTGTTTTTCTTGCACTCGCGCCTTTTATGACGCAAAGCGAGCTTGTGGATATTTTCGGCGCCAATCTTCTTGATGATAAAAATCAAATTGAGGGGTTCAAGGCCTTATGCGGAATTGAAGGCATCAAGCCTTTTGAATGTGTCGGCGAAACGCAGGAAAGCGCGGTTCTTCTTTTGACTCTCTATCACGGTGGGGAATGGCAGAACTCTTGCGTTGTTCAAATGCTGGGGCCACTTCTTGCAAAAGAGGTTGATGAAAAAACATATAATGATCTTTTTCGAGGTTTGTTTGAAGCTTCTTCCGTTCATAACATACCCGCCGCCTTTCAGGATCTTTTGTGATGAAACAGACTCACACCGTGATTTGGGGCATAGGACGTGAAGGCATAGAAGCCGGACGGTGGCTGCACGCGCGCGCGTTTTATGATTTTTGTTTTGTTGATGAACGGGAAGGCGGCGCGCTACCGGAAGACCTCAAAGCCTATTCTCTTTTTACAGGAACAAAAGCGGTGAGCGAGGCGCTTTCATCGGCGCAAAGGCTGATTAAATCGCCTGGCGTTTCTCTTTATCATCCTCTTTTGGAAAAAGAGCGGGTGCGCGGGCTTGAGGTGACGTCTCTGCTTAATCTTTGGCTTGCGGAACATCCAGATCTTATGACCATCGGCATTACAGGAACAAAAGGAAAAAGCACAACGGCCTCTTTGCTTGCGCATTGTCTTAATGCTTTGCGCACTAAAACGGCACTCCTCGGCAATATCGGAACGCCCGTCAGCCAGTTTGATGATGCGGCAGGTCTTGAGGCGTGCGTGATTGAAGTGTCAAGCTATCAGGCTGCGGATCTTTCAGGTTCGCTTAAAATTGGCCTTGTGGTTTCGCTTTATCCCGAACATTTAAACTGGCATGGCTCTCAAGAAGTTTATTACAGTGACAAGCTTAATCTTCTCAAGCACAGCGCCTTGAAACTTTGCGCCAAGCAGGTTTTTGATGAAGCTGCGCTTGAAGATGTGATTGTCTATGATAATGAAAAGCATTTTAGAATTAAAGATTCTTGTGTCTATGACGGCAAAAATAAACTTGGTGTTTTAGAAAATGAATATCTTTTAAGAGCGCATAATCACGCGCATGTCGCGTCTGTTTTGGCCGTGATTCAAGCTTTAAAACTTGATCTGCGCGAAACTTTAAACAGTATGAAAAACTTCCGATCCTTGCCGCACCGCCAGCAGGTTTTGGGTATGAAGGAAGGCCGTCTTTATGTCGATGACAGCATCGCCACAACGCCGCAAGCGGCGATTGCCGCGATGGAAGTGTATAAAGACCGCCCCATAACACTACTATGCGGCGGTCAGGATCGCGGCATTGATTACACGCCTTTGCAAGAGTACGGCGCGGCGCATGATAATGTGCAGCTGATTTGCCTTGGCGATCTGGCCGAAAAACTTGTCGCTTTAATCCCGTCCGCGCATAAGGCGGAAAGCATGGATCAAGCCGTCACCCTCGCCCAAACAATAACCCCGCAAGGCGGGGTTATACTTCTTTCCCCCGCCGCGCCGAGTTATGACATGTTCGAAAACTTCGAGAAGCGAGGGGAAGCTTTTGCGAAGGTGGCGGGGGTTTAGGTCGCCCCTTTTTGTCATCCTCGGGCAACCGCAAAGCGGTTGAACCGGGGATCTGACGATGGAGCTAACGTCAGATCCCCGGGTTCTTGCTTCGCAAGCCCCGAGGATGACATAGAGGGCGTATTGTTTTGTGAAAGCTTTTGCTTTTCCGTCAATTTCTCTATAGAAATATCCCCAAGCGCCCTTAGCTCAGCTGGATAGAGCAACTGCCTTCTAAGCAGTAGGCCAGACGTTCGAATCGTCTAGGGCGCGCCATTTGGGATTATGAGGTACCTTCTGCAAGGCCTCGAAAGGCTTTCGCAAGGTATATCTGAGCGTTGGTCCTTCCATCTGCAAGTTCGAAAACACAAAACCCAACATCTGCCGTTTTTCCTCGATTTTAGAACAGACGAATGTTTCTGCGCTGTCTGAGAGTGTAGTAATGACT
>WREW01000037.1 GCA_009779135.1 Alphaproteobacteria bacterium | reverse complement strand
CCTCTCTCTCTTGTCATCCTCGGGGCTTGCGAAGCAAGAGCCCGGGGATCTGACGGCAGAACATCGCTCCACTGTCAGATCCCCGGCTCAACCGCTTTGCGGTTGCCCGAGGATGACAAGAAGAAGGGGCTAGGTGGGGGTGCCGCCGCGCAACAAACCCTATCCCTGCCCGGGCTCCGCGCTGAACAGATCGCCCTTATCCGGCTTTTCTTTCCAGTCATCCGCATCCTCAGGCACCTGCCCTTTATGCGTAATGTTGGGCCATATCTTGGCGTATTGGGCGTTGATCTCAGTCCATTTCTCAGCGCGGCTGTCGCGGTCGCTGACAATGGCCTCTATGGGACATTCGGGTTCGCATACGCCGCAATCGATACATTCTTCGGGATTGATGACCAGCATGTTTTCCCCCTCGTAAAAACAATCAACGGGGCAAACTTCACAACAATCCATATATTTGCAGCGAATGCAGGCTTCTGTCACAACGTAAGGCATAAAACGGTCTCTCCTTTATAAAACGCCGCGCTTATTTAACCGAAAGGAGCGCGCACACACCAGCTTTTTCTTGAAAAGCCGCTTGATCCTGAGCAAACTCATCAAGGCGGGCATTGATTCTTTCTTTGCCGCCCTTCCCCAAGCTTTCAAGGAGTTTCCCCCATGTCAACAGTCAAAGCCATTATTGCAGGCGCCTTTTTGATGGCCAGTGCTTTTTTGCTGGCCCAAGGAGGCTTTCCTACGGCGAAAGCCTTTAACGAAGCGCAAGCCTTTGCCGGCGGGCCTTATCTGCTGATGCAGCATAGTAATACCACCGCCAATGTAGGGGTATTCCGCATCAACACCTCGACCGGTGATGTGAGCTATTGTTATCTGTCTTTAGGCAATGATCTGGTCTGTACACGCTCTGTGCGGTAAAAGGAAAAATCATGACGATCTCTTTGTGTGCGGCTCTTTGTCACGCTCCTGAAGCAACGCCTGTCCCTGTCACGGCGCTTAAAAAAGACGCTTATAACAGCTGGCTTGAAAAAGCGCCTGCCGCAACGAGGCAGTGGCTGCAAGCGACTGGCTTTGAAGCCAAGGCCGGCGCAAGCCGGTTGATTCCGGAAAAAGACGGATCTCTTGCGCGCGTTCTTATCATTCTTGAAGAGGAGCCGAGCTTGTGGGATCTGGCCTCTTTGCCTTCCCTTCTCCAGGATGGTTTTTTCAGGCTTGAAAATGCGCATGGCGTTGAAAATCTTTTGGCGCTGGGCTGGCTTTTGGGAGGGTATCATTTTACGCCGCCGAAAACGCAAAAAGGCACGCCGACCTTATGCGTTTCAAAATCCTGCGCTATCGAGGATATTGAACGCCAAGCTCTGGCCATCGCCCAAGCCCAAAAGCTGATTACGCTCCCCGCCGAAGAAATGGGGCCAGAGGAACTTGCGCAGGAAGTCCAGAAAACAGGCAAAAAGCACGGCGCAAAAATCAAAATCATTGTCGGCGATGCGCTTTTGAAAAAGAACTATCCGGCCATCCATGCCATCGGGCGCGCAAGCCACCGCGCGCCACGGCTGATTGATTTGCAATGGGGCAGCTCCAAACACCCGCTTTTGACGCTTGTCGGCAAAGGTGTTTGCTTTGATACGGGCGGGCTTGACCTTAAACCGCCCGCAGGCATGTATCTGATGCGCAAAGACATGGCCGGCGCCGCCGTTGCTTTGGGGCTTGCGGGCCTTATTATGGCCGAAAAACTTCCTGTCCGCTTGCGCCTTTTGATAAGCGCCGTGGATAACAGCATCAATGAGCGCGCTTTAAGACCCACGGATATTGTCACCATGCGCAATGGTCTCAAGGTTGAAATCGGCAACACCGATGCTGAAGGCCGCATGATTTTGGCCGACGCTCTGAGCGAGGCGGCTTCGCAAAATCCGGATCTTGTGATTGATTTTGGGACTCTGGGCGTTTCGCGCTCTATTTTCGGCGTGGATATGGCCTCTTTCTTCACAAAAGATGACGCGCTGGCAAAGGTGCTTTATGATTCCGCGCAAGAAACGCAGGATTATCTGTGGCGCATGCCTTTGCATCCGCCTTACGCCAAAAAACTGAAAACGCCGTTTGCGGATATCAACTCCTCGCCTCGGGTTTCTTTCGGACACGGCATGATCGCCGGTGCTTTTCTTGAGAGTTTCACCAAAAATGTGCGTGCGCTGCACATTGATTTTTACGGATGGTATGACAGCGCGCAGGCCGGAAGGCCCGAAGGCGGCGCGGCGCAAACGATGCGCGCTGCTTTCAATATGCTTAAAAAACGCTACACAAGGGTATAATCTTTCAAAGAAAAGCGCGGCCACTTAAACCTTTTTCTTAACAGGAGGGAATCACGGGCGGCTAGGCCTTTTTTCAGCGGAGGTAAAGCAGGTAATTCGACAAAGAGAAAAATTATGACTCTTGCGAATCAAACCCGAACGCCCCACACTTGGCCCATCCTGAACACAGCGACTTTAAGGAATCATATCGTGAGAACACAACTTCAAACTCTTGAGTTATGGCGTACCACTCTTGTTGCCAGCGTCCGCAGCGCGGCACCTGATTTGTCTGCGCGCCAAATGGCCCTTCTTTTGTGCGTCTATCTGGGGGAAGGCCCCCATACGGTGCGCGGCCTGTCCAAAACTTTGAAGATATCTAAGCCCGCCATCAGCCGCGCGCTGGATCGTCTGGGCGAACTTGGCTATATCAGGCGGGAGCGTGACGACCTTGACCGGCGCAATGTGATCGTCCAGCGCACGCAGGAAGGCGGGCGCTATCTTCTGGACTATGCGACGCTGATTGAAGAGGCGCACCAGCACATCAAAACCATCCCTGAAACCCAACAACTTGACTTTGCCGCCTCCGTTGTGGCCGGTACCATGTCCGCGCTCAGCCCGACAACGGAACAAGCCCCCTCGCGCTGGAGTGACATTGCGGCTTAGAACGGTTTCCACGCCGGATTTTTTCTGGTAAAAGCTTGGAACCATGGTTGTTGATCGGACTCCCCTTGATCCGCGTTTTAACGCTTATCGCGCCGACCTTGCGGATGCGGCGCTTAAACCTTTTGTGCTCGCACGCAAATATGTAATGCCGACCTTGCGCCGCTGCGTGCGCGGCGTCCTGCCCTTGTATGAAAAACCCGCCCGCGCTTCCCTGCAAATCAGCGAGATCCTTTACGGCGAGTTCCTTGATGTGTTCGAAGAACGCAAAGACGGCTTTGCTTGGGTTCAAAGCCGTAACGATCGCCTTGTCGGCTATATCGACATGGCCGAAGCGAAACTGAGCGAAGGCATCGCCGCGCTGATGAACCGCATCAACGTCCTGCGCACTTTTATTTTTGAAGCGCCGAATCCGCACGCTGCCGTGCTGGATACTTTGACCCTTGGCGCCTTTGTCAGTCTGGATGGCGAGGAAGGCGGTTTTTATCCCCTGACCAGCGGCGGTTATATCTTCAAGCACCATGTCGTACCGGCGGATGAGGTCACGCAAAGCGACTATCTTTTCACCTGCGGGCAGCTTTTGCACACGCCCTACCGTCAGGGGGGTCGCACGCCTTTGGGGATTGACGCGCCCGGGCTGATCCAGCTGGCGCTTGATATTGCGGGCCTTGACGCCCCGCGCTGTTTTGAACAGCAAAAAGACATGTTCGGGAAAAAGCTGCCTTGTCACTGGCGCGATGTGGTCTGGCATCGGGGCGATCTGGTTTTTTTCAAAAACCCCGATCATGTGGCTGTTATGGCAGGCGGCTATGACATGATAAGCGCCTGCCCCGATCATATGGAAGTGATGATTGAACCTATGGCCGCGCGCATCGCGCGAGGGAGCACGCTTATCGCCGCAGGAAAACCCGTATGAACTACCGCCATATTTATCATGCCGGCAATATCTGCGATGTGGTAAAGCACAGCGTTTTGGCGCTGCTTTTGGCGGCCATGAAAAACAAGGATAAAGGCTTTGCCTTTTTGGACACGCATGCGGGATGCGGCCTTTATGATCTTCAAGACCCGCGCGCGCAAAAAACAAAAGAATCCGAACAAGGCGCCGCAAAGCTCTGGCGGTTTTTTTCAGAAAACGCGCAAGACCCGGGCCTTTTATCGCCTTATCTTGCGGTGCTACGCGGTCTGAATGAGGGGCGGGAGCTTCTTTTCTACCCGGGCTCGCCCTGGTTTGCGCATGCGATGCTGAGGGAGCAGGATCGCCTGATTGCGTGCGAGCTTCAAGCCGAAGACCATCAGGCTTTGCGCCAGCTTCTCGGCCTGTCAAAAGCGGCCCAGATTCACCGCCGCGACGGCTATGAAACCCTGCGCGCCCTTCTCCCTTTTCCCGAGACGCGCGGCCTTATCCTGATCGACCCGCCCTTTGAAATGCAGGATGAGTTCGACAAGCTGCTTGCGGCCATAAAACTGATTCACAGCCGCATGCCGCAGGTGGCGACCATGATGTGGTATCCAATCAAGGATGAAAAAGCGATTTCCGGCTTTCATCTGGCCCTGCGCATGGCGCATGCCCAGCATCTCTGCCCGCCGGCTCTGCTCGCCCGTTTCTTTTTCCGCGAAGGCGCGGCGGATGATGAGCTTGTGGGTTCAGGCCTTGTTCTTTTCAACCCGCCATGGACTTTGCAAGGCCAACTCCGCACCCTTTTCGAAACGCTGCATCAGATTTTGCAAACCAATCTTACGAAAAACAAAAGCTTTATCGCCGCTTTATAAATCCTTTATCGCCGGACACAGCGGATAGCCCTGCTGTAAGACTTGTTGTCGGCGACTACATTACCGGTAGAGGGTTGGATATGACTCGCAGATCCGGCATTGGTTTCAGAGGATGACCAATAGTTCGTTGTTGTGAACCCATTGGCCGTGCCGTTTTGGCTGATCGCATGAACCATGATTAACTCATCTCTGGCGGGCAAATACCAATCACTATGCCCGACCACAGTCAGATTTTGGCAAGCAACGGCCGCCTGATAGGGCGATGAGGCGTTGTTAAGCGCGGCAAGCCCTGCCGTATTCGCGCGGCCTGTGGTTACGGAGTTGAAGCCTGTCAAAATGGTGTCAGGGGTTGTTCCATTATTCCACGACTGGTTCGCGCGCCCGCCAGTACAAAAAAGCCCGTCCCAGCTCATGCCTATATCACAAGGCGCGGCATACATTCTGTTGGTAAACCCATCCGGCGACACGCCTACATAAATCGTCCCATCCGCGCACACAGTCCCCGCAGGCGGCGTTCCCGCGCACGCATCCGCCGCTGGGCCTGTTGTCACCGTCCATACGCCCGAAGTTGTCGTCCCAACCGTGACCGTAGCCGTTGTCGCCGTCAAACCTGTCAAGGCCGATGTCAATTGAATCCCAATCGTATCCCCGGGCCAAAAATAGCCCGACATCCCTATAAACGAGCCATTGCGATAAATCCCCGTGCAACCCGTGTTACACGAGGCAAACACCTGCCCCGAAAACCCTGCCAGCGGCACAGCATTGCTGATAATGGTTTTGTTAAACGACACGCCCGTTTGATTGGTAAAGCTGAAAGGATTCGCCGAAGCTGCTGTTGCGCCGGCAAACACAGTCCATGTTGTTCCATCGCACGCCTGAAAGTTCGTCCCCGTCCATTGCAGCATCCCTGCCTTGCCTTCATCGCAGGTTATCGCGCCATAGGGCGGCGCGGTGACCGTGCCTAGAATATAAGGCGCAGTTTGCATTCTTCCGTTTGATCCAGCTATGGAAGATGTGCACTGAATCAACGTATCAAAATCCGACCCACTCGCCAGATTCCCGCAATAATCCCCCACACCTTTCTGTCCTAAAGTTTTTGAAATCCGCGCCATGGCTGGTGAAGAGACGACCAAAAACAGCAAAAAAGCCAATATAAAACAATTAGTTATTAAGCGGGGGGGGGGGGGG
>WREW01000036.1 GCA_009779135.1 Alphaproteobacteria bacterium | reverse complement strand
CCCCCGGGGGGTAAAATCTGCCCTCCAACCCTTCTGAAAAAGTGTTTTTTGTTAAAAACACCTTTGTTTACCCCCCCCCCCCGTCTAATAACTAATTGTTGTATAAGTATTTTTTGCCTGTTTTTGGCCCTTTCCTCACCTACTTTTGCGCGTACAACTGCAACCCTTGGGCAGAAGTCCGTGGGGACATCTTGCACCAATCTGGCGAGCGCATCGGATTTTGATACATTGGTTCAATGCACATCTTCCACGGCAACCAGTGGGACTCAACAAACGGCTCCTCATATTCTGGGCACGGTCACCGCGCCGCCTTATGCGGCGGTAACCTGCGATGCCAGCAAGGCGGGCATGCTGCAATGGACGGGGACGAACTTTCAGGCCTGTGATGGGACGACATGGTCTGTGTTTGCGGGGGCGGTGAATGCGTCTTCGAATCCCTTCAGTTTCACCAATCAAACAGGCGTGTCGTTCAGTAAGACAATTATCAGCAATGTTGTGGCTCTGTCCGGCTTTTCGGGGCAGCTGCTTGCGACTTGCAACACGGGTTGCACGGGTATTTTCCGCAATGGGGCTTTTGTAGGCATGTCGGCTTATTTCTGGCCTGGGGATACGATTGCTATTCAGTTGACTTCGGCACCGACTGCTTTAACCGCAACAACGGCCAGCGTTACAGTCGGGACAACCACCTCCGGCACATGGATGGTGACAACCGGCCCTGCGGCAGATGCCTGTGCGGGAGCGCCGCCTGCCGGTACGATATGCGCGGATGGAACGATCTATGTAGGCTTGTCACCGGACGGCGCCGTCAGAATGTATGCTGCGCCTTGTGATGCGGGCATGAGCTGGAACGGCCTTTCCTGCATCGGCTCGCGCACGGGCCTCACATGGGATGATGGGAAAAACAATTCCGTGCCTACGGGATTCATATCGACCGTCACAGGCCGCGCCAATACAACAGGGCTTGCCGCGTTCGGCGAGTCGCCCTCGCCTGCACCCTATAACGCAGCACGCTATTGCGATGGCTTGATCCTGAATGGATATAGTGACTGGTATCTTCCTGCCTCGGGTGAATTAAATATGGTTATGGTTATCGCCTACAATGGCACAGCCAACGGATTCACGGCAGGCTGGTATTGGTCTTCCACGGAATCCAACACCGGCCTGACATCGATGGCTGCGGGTTCCAATAACGGCCTCACAGGCAGCGCCAGCAGGACTTTCGGCTACAATGTCCGCTGCGTTAGGCGGTGAATTACAGCGCAGGATATAAGCTGGTTGATGGGTGGGGATTAGGGATGAGGCCTGACTCCACCAGCCCTTTTTTCTGGAACGCCGTCCATGCGCTTAGGCACAATAACAGGCATGCGCTCAACCGCAGGAATGCTATTTGGTTTTTGTTCTTTCTGTGGTGTTTTATCTTCCTGAACGCGAAGGTTAGGAAACTTTTTATCTATGGCGCGTCCTACAGCTTCTTCCACCGCTTTGTTGAGCTGAGGCAGCCTCTCATCAACGACACGATTAACAACCTCTTCTGTAGCTTTGTTGAACTGCACAAGAGTGGGGCTTTTCGTAAAGTGAGAAGTCACCGCTATACTGGCCACAGTAACGGCAAGAGTGACGACTGAACCCAAGCCAACGCCAATCAACATCATTTTAAGATCATGTTTTCCTGTTATTTCCGAATCTGTGCGTTTTACAATCGTTTCCACGAAGCCTTGAATCCTTTGTATCGCGGTTTCGTAGAAGGTGGTGGTAGAGTCCAGCTTCCTTTTCAGACCATCAACAACAGAAGTCGCAGCCTCAAACTGTTCTTGCGTTACAAACTTTTGCTTGCTGACCTTTTTGTTTTTTCTTCCGCCATCAAAAGTTTTCACTGTTTTGCGATAACCGGACGTGCTTTGTCCCAATGTCGAAGCGGCACGATGAATACGATAATGTTGATGATTTCTGGACTTAGACTGACCGCTCATAACAACCTCCTTGTTAAACAACAAAGACGCCATAGAACGATCAGAACAGAAAGAAGCTGTCTAATATAGCCCTAAACGCCTTGGAGCATGTGTTTTTCCGTGTTTCTTTGGACTCACCTTCTTTAGAACCTTCAAAGCATGATCTATATCTTGATCTATGCTTTTCTGTTCCACACGAAACACCTGCAATGCCTCAGCCAGTCCTTGGCTGCACTCTATTAATGCGTCCCTGATGACTTTATCTACCATGGCACACCCCCTATTATTGTGTGGTTTATCTGGAGGTAGTATGGCGGATTTCTGAGGAATTGACAAACCTTGCATTCCTTGCGCGTATTGTGGCGACAGGGGAAATCCCGCGTTTGCATTATGGTCTATGTGGTCATACATCGAAAGCAATTCCCGATTTAATTACGTTTCGATAGTACAATATTAACGATTAAGAAACGGTTAAGTCCGTATGTAATTTTTTTATATAGAAAACAAGGCTATACCCTTATAGGGCTTCCACCCAAGGGCCTTCAAGAAACGTCACATGGCCCATTTTGCGGTTGTTGCGGGGTTCTTTTTTGCCGTAGAGGTGAAGGCATGCTTTGGGATCGGAAAGCCATCCTATAGATTTCCCCAAATCCTGCCCGAGGATATTCAGCATTCTGGCGCGGCTGTGCGGCACGGTTGATCCCAAGGGAAGCCCCGCGATGGCGCGAACCAGCATTTCAAACTGGCTGCAGGCACAGGCGTCCAAACTCCAATGGCCGGCGTTATGGGGCCTTGGGGCCATTTCATTCATCAGCACATGGCGGCCTTGCGCGTCCGGTTTTTCAAGCACGAACATCTCAACAACCAAAAGCCCGACAAGATGAAAATGCGTTGCAAGCTGCGCGGCCATGGCAAGTGCTTCTTGTTCGACCTCGTCCGTAAGTCCGGCGGGAACGTAAGCTTCGGCCAGAATATGATTGCGCTGCACGGTGTGAACAGGCGGATAAAGCGCCATCGCCCCATCAGCGCGGCGACAGACAATCACGGCGATCTCTTTTTCAAAAGGCACAAAGCCTTCCAAAATCGCTTGAGGCGCGGCGAGTTTATCCCAAGCCTGCGTAAGATCTTCCTTGCGCTCAATCTTGATCTGCCCGCGTCCGTCATAGCCCATGCGGGTTGTCTTTAAAATAGCAGGGAGTCTTATGGCATCCGCAGCTTTTTGAAGTTCTTCGGCTGATGTGACAATCGCAAAGGGGGCTGTTCCCAAACCCGCTTCCCGCGTAAAGCGTTTTTCAAGACCTCGATCCTGCGTCACGCGCAAAACAGACGCCGCCGGAAAAACCGGCGTGGTTTGTGCGATGATGTCCAGCGCTTTAAGCGGCACATTTTCCCACTCCAGCGTCACAACATCGACAGATTTTGCAAAAGCTTTCAGCGCCGCTTCATCTTCAAAAGAGGCCAGCGTATGCTTTGCGCAAACAGAAACCGCAGGTTCATCCGCGCTGGCGCAAAACACATGGACGCGAAAGCCAAGCTGCGCGGCTTTTAGCGCCGTCATACGCGCAAGCTGCCCGCCGCCTAAAATGCCGATGGTTGATCCTGACAGAAGCGTTTGCATTTTATTTCTTCTTCTTTGCGCTTTGCGGCTGACGCGCGACAGATTTGGTTTGCGCCTTGCGCCATTGATCGTAAAGCGCGCGCAGTTTTTTATCCTCGAGCGCCAAAATCGACACCGCGCAAAGGCCTGCGTTCACCGCCC
Source organism: Alphaproteobacteria bacterium (assembly GCA_009779135.1). Lineage (GTDB taxonomy): Bacteria > Pseudomonadota > Alphaproteobacteria > UBA9219 > UBA9219 > UBA8914. The sequence continues at coordinate 2,373 of WREW01000036.1, read as the reverse complement.
CCGCCTCGCCGATGGCCAGAGTGGCGACAGGCACGCCTTTGGGCATCTGCACAATGGAAAGCAGACTGTCCAGACCATCAAGGCTGCGGCTTTGTATCGGAACGCCTAAAACAGGCAGAGCCGTCAGCGCCGCCGTCATCCCGGGCAGATGCGCCGCCCCTCCCGCGCCCGCAATCAAAACCTTCAGCCCCCGCGTTGCCGCTGAAGTCGCATAATCATAAAGCCTTTTGGGCGTGCGGTGGGCCGAGACAATCAGGCTTTCATAGGCCACGCCGAAGCTGTCCAGCACATGAGCGGCGTTCTCCATCGTAGCCCAGTCCGACTGGCTGCCCATGATAATCCCTACCAGAGGCGTTGTTTTTTCTTTTTTGGCCATAAGCGCGGTCTCCCTTCTGGCCCTAGGTTAATAAGTTTTTCATGAAAATAATAGAACAATATGAGGGGAAACTGAGCCTTTAGGGAGAAAAAACCTTTGATTTATTCCTTTGACCTTTTAAAAGAGCGTCTGGCCGACGCCCCTTTAAGCGCGGAGCAGCGCAAAATCTGGGAAGAGGTCTGCCTTGAGCTTGTCACGCTGCACGCGCGGCTTGAGGCTTTTGAGCAGCGCCTTGCCTCCATGGCCGAAGAACATGCGCAGGAGGATCTTAATGCCTGCATCCTCACCCGCCCTGACTTTAACCGCGAAGTTGCGCGCATGTTGGCTTTTGATGAGCGCTACGGCTCGTTCTCAAGCGTTGTTTATTTTGATATTGAGGATCTTGAAACCCTGCGCACGCAGCTCGGGGCCGAGCATGTCCGCGCGGCGCTCCAGCTGATCGGCGACACGCTTGTGAATCATGTGCGGCGCAGCGATATTGTCGGACGCCTCGCGCCGGATGAGTTCGGAATCCTTCTCCCCCACTGCAACAATCAAGACGCTTGGGCCAAGGGCGAGGCTTTGGGCGCTCTGCTTTATGAGGCTTTGCAAAATCTGTGGGGACAGGCGCATGAGCCGCAGATCAATTACGGCGTCTATACCTTCCGCGAAAAAGAAGATGTCGCGCTGGGTCTGAAATATGCGGCCAGCCATATGACGGCGGCAAGGCGCGGGCCTAAGTCTTAAAAGCTTTATCGCCTAACGCAGCGGACATTTCTGGCGTAAGACTTGCTGTCAGCGGTTGTTTGGCCGTTAGACATGTTGACGAAAGACGCAGAATATGTGCTGTTGCCCTCAGTGGATGACCAGTAATACCAACCATCGAACCCGTTGGCGGTGCCGTTATGGCTGATGTTCGTCTGAACCATAACCAATTCCTGTATGGCAGGCAGATACCAGTCACTATGACCGGCTACAGTCAAATTATGGCAAGCGGTGGCCGCCTGATAAGGTGATGAGGCGTTGTTGAGCGCGGCAAGCCCTGCTGTATTCGCGCGGCCCGCAAAGGTGGAGGTGAACCCTGTTGCGATGGGGTCGTTGCTTATGGCATTATTCCATGAATTGCTTATGCGCCCGCCTGTGCAGGAGAGTCCGTTCCAGCTCATCCCTATATCGCACGGCGCTGCATACATCTTGTCCGCAAACCCATCCGGCGACACGCCTACATAAATCGTCCCATTCGCGCACACCGTGCCCGCAGATGGCGTTCCGGCGCAGGCATCCGCTGCTGGGCCCGTTGTGACCGTCCATACTCCCGAAGTTGTTGTCCCAACCGTAACGGTGGCCGTTGTCGCCGTCGTGCCTGTTGAGGCTGATGTCAGCTGAATCCCGATCGTATCCCCGGGCCAGAAATAGCCCGACATCCCTATAAACGAGCCGTTGCGGTAGATTCCTGTGCAGCCTGTGTTACATGAGGCAAACACCTGCCCCGAAAATCCTGCCAGCAGAATAGTATTGCTGATAATTGTTTTGCCGAATGACACGCCTGTTTGATCGATGAAGCTGAAAGGATTCGCCGAAGCTGCCGTTGCACCGGCAAACACCGTCCAAGTCGTCCCATCACAGGCCTGAAAGTTCGTCCCCGTCCATTGCAGCATCCCTGCCTTGCTTGCATCGCAGGTTATCGCCGCATAAGGCGGCGCGGTTAAGGTGCCGAGAATAACAGGCGCAGTTTGCATCCTCCCATTTGTCCCTGCTGTGGAAGATGTGCACTGAATCAAGGCATCAAAATCAGCGCTGCTTGCAAGATTTCCACAATAACCCCCCACGGATTTTTGCCCAAAAGTCGAGTTTATCCGTGCCATGGCTGGTGAAGAGATGACCAAAAACAGCAAAAAAGCCAATACAAAACAATTAGTTATTAAGCGGGGGGGGGGGGGGAAAAGTAATTTTCATAAAAAAAGGGCCCCTTCCCGGGCGGTTTGGGGGGGACAACTTCCCTTCCCGGGGGGGGGGGG
>WREW01000035.1 GCA_009779135.1 Alphaproteobacteria bacterium | reverse complement strand
TCTTACCCGGGGGGGCGCGGGTTCGCCCCCCCCCCCCCCCCCCCTTAAAAAAAAAAGGCGGGGATTTCCCCCCCCCCCCCCCACAATACCGTAAAGAAAGACTCCACTTCTACCCATGATAGAAATTTTCTTTGCTCGCGCGGATCACAACAGTTGCTTTTGAAGGAACATCGGTTTTACCGATTGACGTTCAGGTTCAGCTTTCCTCGGGGATTGTGGCGTTTAACATTGTCGGCCTTCCCGACAAGGCGGTCGGCGAAAGCCGCGAGCGGGTGCGGGCGGCCCTGCATGCTTTGGGCCTTGCGCTTCCCGCCAAAAGAATCACCATCAATCTTGCGCCGGCTGATGTTCTCAAGGAAGGCTCGCATTTTGATCTCCCCATCGCGCTTGCGATTTTGGCGGCGATGGAGGTCTTGCCCAAAGAAGAGCTCCAAAACTACCTCGCCTTGGGCGAGCTTGCTTTGGACGGCGCCATCTGTTCTGTGGCCGGTGTTTTGCCCGCTGCCATCGGCGCGCACGCGCAAGGCAAAAAGCTGATCTGCCCTGCTTTGAACGGAAAAGAAGCCGTATGGGCCGGTGAAGCTTTGGAGGTGCTGGCCCCGCCTTCGCTGCTATCCCTTATCAACCACTTTAAAGGCCTACAAGCGCTGGGACGGCCCGAACCTGATCTTGAAACTCTGGATCAAGCTCCGCATGATCTTGACCTGCGCGACATCAAAGGCCAAGAAACCGCCAAGCGGGCGCTTGAAGTTGTGGCGTCAGGCGGCCATAATTTATTGATGCTCGGCCCGCCGGGCGCGGGCAAAAGCATGCTGGCTGCGCGTCTGCCGACCATCCTGCCCCCGCTGCAGCCGGACGAGGCGCTTGAAGTTTCCATGATTCACTCGCTGGCCGGTCTTTTGAAAAACGGCGCGCTGCCGCGCAGACGCCCTTTTCGTGATCCGCACCATTCCGCCAGCCTGCCCGCGCTGATCGGCGGCGGCAACAAAACGCGCCCGGGCGAAATCTCGCTCGCCCATCACGGCGTTTTGTTTTTGGATGAGTTGCCTGAGTTTCAACGCTCGGCCCTTGAAGCCCTGCGCCAGCCTTTGGAGAGCGGTCGCGCCGTCATCGCGCGCGCCAATCACCACGTCACTTATCCGGCGCAGATTCAGTTAATCGCGGCGATGAACCCCTGCCGTTGCGGCCATCTCAGCGATCCCGACCGTAATTGTGGCCGCGCCCCGACATGCGCAAAAGCCTATCAGGCGCGTATCTCCGGCTCTCTTTTCGATCGCATTGATTGCCATATCGAAGTCCCTGCCGTCAGCGCCGAAGATCTTTCTTTGCCCCCGCCATCCGAAAACTCGCAAGACATCGCCGCCCGCGTTTTGGAAGTGCGCGCGCTTCAGGCGCAGCGCTACAGCCGTCTTTGCGCGGAGGAAGGTGTGCGCCCCATCCGCACCAACGCCCAAGCCGACGGCCAGCTGCTTGAGCGCGTGGCCGCCCCCGACGATCAGGGCCGCGCCTTTTTAACCAAAGCCACGGCGCAGTTGAAACTCTCCGCCCGAGGCTATCACCGCGTTCTGCGCCTTGCGCGAACGCTTGCGGATATGGAAGGCGCTGAAACCACATCCAAAATCCACATTGCCGAAGCCTTGACCTATCGCCGTATTACCTTCCCTTAACCCCCCTGTCATTGCGAGGAAAGCCGCCGCAGGCGGCTTGACGCGGCAATCTCGGCGATGTTGCAGAGATTGCCGCGTCAGGTCTAACGGCCTTCCTCGCAATGACAATATCGCCCTCCCCCCTTGCGGGAAAGGTCTGGAAGGGGGTAAGCTCATAACCCATGAAAAAACTCATCCGCTACCTAACCTACTTCCTTTACCTCGCCTTCTTCCGCTTTACGCCCGGGCCGGAGCGCCCTTATGCGCTTTTCTTTCCGGCGCTGCGCCGCCTTCTGGCGCGCGGCTTTCTGGATCATTGCGGCAAGAACCTTAAAATCGGAAGCCAAGCGGATATTTCAGCCTCCATCTCCATCGGCAACAACAGCGAGCTTGGTTCGCGTTGCATAATCGAGAAAAACGTGCGGATCGGCGATGATGTGATGATGGGGCCGGATGTAAAAATCCTGACCCATAATCATCATTATGACCGGCTTGACACCCCCATCCGCTTGCAGGGCCTTGAGACATTTGAAACCACCATCGGCAATGATGTGTGGATCGGCGCGAATGTCACCATCCTGCCCAACAAAAAAATCGGCCATCACGCTATTTTGGGCGCAGGCGCCGTCATCACCAAAGACGTCCCCGACGGCGCCATCGTCGCAGGAAATCCGGCGCGTACTATCAAGATGCGGAAACTGTCACACTAAGAACATTTAAGCTTAACACGCTCCTGCTCCGCGCGGCCACGAAGGGCGGCAGGGGCTTTGGGGAACTTCTGTTTAAGCCCCGCCAGCGCTTTGCACGCATCATCCTTTTCTCCCGCCGCGCCCAAAGACATGGCCAGCTTGAGAAGCGAATCCGGCGCTTTATTGCCTTTTTCATTTTGCTTGTAAGCCTCGACAAAGGCCAAAATTGCTTCCTTGTAGCGACCGCGTACATAAAAAGTCTCGGCATACCAGTATTTGGCGTTTTCGATCAGCCTGTCTTCGGGATATTTTTCCATAAACTTCTTGAAGATTTTTTCGGCCTCATCATAACGCGCCTCCCGCAAAAGAGCGAAAGCCAGATCATAATGCTCCTGCGCGGTCAGGCCGTAACCGGCAGGCTTGGGCGGAATGGCAGGCACTTTGGGATTGGATGTTGCGCCCGTAACCTCACCATTGCGAACCTTAAGATCGCCAAAGGAGCCAACGACAACCTCATCCTGCGGCGCTTCCGCAGCAGCCGGTTCCGGCGCTGGCGGCGGCGGCGCTTGCTGCGCGGCAGCTTGCGCGCGCATCATCTTTGCCGTTGTGTCTTCAAGCGCGGATAATCTTAAATTGGCATCTTCCTGCTGGCGGGTAAGAGCCTGCTCCAGACGCTGAATCACATAATCAAGCTTTTCAACCTGTCCGGTCAGCGCGCGCATTTGCTCTTCCACGCCGGAAAGCCGCGTTTCAAAGGACGTGGCCGGCCCGCCATATTCGTCATCCTGATAAGCATAGCCCTGCGCCAGAGCAGGCTGCGCCAGACAAAAGAAAAGCGCAAAAAGAACCGCATGCTTGCAGAATTTACTCATGAGCGAACATCCATTTTCGAATCAGCCAGAAAACCTATAAGGACAAGATTAAACCCGCAAATCAAGGCTTTTTAAGGATGCCGCGCCCCGAAAAGCGCGGTGCCCAGACGCACTATTGTCGCGCCTTGCGCAATAGCCTCTTCAAAATCACCGCTCATCCCCATACTAAGGTCGCAAAGCCCAAGTTCCCGCGCAAGATCGCGTAAAAGCGCAAAATAAGGCGCAGGCGGCTTGCCAAGCGGCGGCAGCCCCATCAGGCCCGTCACGTTAAGCCCAAGTGCGCGGCAAAAAGCCAAAAAATCCGCCGTCTCGGCAGACGCAATGCCAGATTTTTGCCGCTCCTGCCCCAGATTGACTTCAATCAGACAGGGACGCGCCGGATGTCCCCGCTTTTGTGCACCAGCCAAAGCCTCCGCCAGGCGGGGCCGATCCAGCGTTTCAATAACATCAAACAAATCAAGTGCTTGTGAAGCCTTATTGGTCTGCAGCGGCCCGATTAAATGAAGCCTAAGATCCGGATAACGCGCTTTAAGCGCAGGATATTTGGCCCGCGCTTCCTGCACGCGGTTTTCCCCAAAAAGCCGCTGTCCGGCCTCAAGAGCTTCCATCACAGCCGCAGATGTTTGCGCTTTGGAAACAGCCATCAACGCCACGCTGTCTTGCGCGCGTCCGGCTTTACGGCAGGCCACATCCATACGCGCGCCTATGGCTTGAAGATTTTGAGCTATAGGGTTAAACATGACAACCAGAATAACCGGAGCAAAGAGAGTTGTCATGACATATGTAGAAGGGCAAAGCGGATCATGGGAGATGGTGATCGGCCTTGAGGTTCACGCGCAAGTGACGTCCAGCGCCAAGCTTTTCTCCGGCGCTTCAGCGGCTTTCGGCGGCGCGCCCAATGACCATGTCAGTTTTATTGACGCAGGCTTTCCCGGCATGCTGCCCGTCATTAACAAATATTGCGTCGAGCAGGCCGTGCGTACAGGACTTGGCCTTAAAGCCCAGATTAATCTCACTTCGATTTTTGATCGCAAAAATTATTTTTACGCCGATTTGCCCAGCGGCTACCAAATCAGCCAGTTTAAAAACCCCATCGTGGGCAAGGGCGAGATTCTTCTCGATCTTGAAAACGGCCAGAGCCGCATCGTCGGCATCACACGCCTGCATCTCGAGCAAGATGCCGGCAAAAGCATGCATGACCAAAGCCCGCGCGAAACCTTTGTCGATCTGAACCGCGCCGGCGTGGCCTTGATGGAAATCGTCTCGGAACCCGATATGCGTTCAGCCGAGGAAGCGGCGGCCTATCTCAAAAAACTCCGCGCGATCATGCGCTATCTGGGGACATGTGACGGCAATATGGAAGAAGGCTCCATGCGCTGCGATGTCAATCTTTCCATGCGGCGTAAAGGCGAAAGCAAGCTCGGCACGCGCTGCGAGATTAAAAACGTCAACTCCATCCGCTTTGTGATGCAGGCCATCGCCTATGAAGCGCAGCGTCAGGTCGAGATTTTGGAAAATGGAGGCGCGATCAATCAGGAAACGCGCCTTTGGGACACAGGCAAAGGCATCACCCGCGCGATGCGCTCCAAGGAAGAAGCGCATGATTACCGCTATTTCCCCGACCCCGATCTTTTGCCCCTTAAACTTGACGCTTCTTGGGTTGAAGAAATAAAAAACACCCTGCCCGAACTCCCCGATGATAAAAAAGCGCGTTTTATGCAGGATTACGGTTTAAGCGATTATGATGCTTCGGTTCTGGTCGCAGAAAAATCGCACGCCGATTATTTTGAAACAGTCGCCAAAGGTCATGACGGCAAACTGGCCGCGAATTGGGTAACGAGTGAGCTTTTCGGCGCGCTCAACCGCCTGAACAAAACCATCGAAGAAAGCCCTGTTAATGGCGAGCAGCTCGGCGCATTGATCGCGTTGATTGAGGACAACACCATCTCCGGCAAAATCGCCAAGGATGTTTTCGCCTTGATGCTTGAAACTGGCAAGAGCGCCGCCCAGATCGTCGAAGAAAAAGGCCTACGACAAGTCACCGACAAAGGCGCGATCGAAGAGGAAATCGAAAAAATCCTCGCCGCCAACGAAGACAAAGTCGCCCAATACCGCGCCGGCAAAGACAAGCTTTTCGGCTTCTTTGTGGGCCAAGTGATGAAAGCCACGGGCGGCAAACTCAATCCGGCGTTGCTGAATGAGATTTTGAAAGAAAAGCTCAACGGCTAATCAGGCGAAAAAAGCGTACAGGGCCGGCTGGACTCCCGCAAGCCCCTTATGGCATATTTTCCTGTGCCGCGCGCGATAATCATAGAATGCCCTGCTTCTAAAAGATATTCTGCGGCTAATATTTTTGAATGCATGCCGCCTGTACCCTGCGCCGTGAAAGATGTCGGATCAACTAAAGCGCGAATGTCTTTTGTTATTTTGGGAACATGCGTGACAAGTTCTTGCGAAGTCTTTCCATAATCCTTATAAAGCCCGTCTATGCCTGAAGATAAAATAATCAACAAATCGGCATCCAAAGCAAGCGTTATGCGGGTCGCCAAATCATCATTGTCATTAATCAAAGCATCTTGTGACGTAGCATCATTGGCATTAATAACGGGAATAATGCCACGTTTTATTGTTCGTTCAACCACCTGCTTTAGATTTACAGCCTGCTCTTCATTATTAAAATCATGATTTGTCAAAAGATGCTGCGAAGCGCCTAAAGATGTGGATGCTGTCGCAAAAGCATGTTCCCATTTTCTCATCAAACGCTTCTGACCCAAGACAGAAAAAAATTGTTTATCTACTTTGTCTTCCACCACAATATCTGAAAGATCAATCTTATTCAGCTCTGCATATTCTCTTTTTCCGTAACCTATAGCGCCGGAGGAAACAAGAACCACGCCCTTACCTTCATCTGTTAAATCGCGTATATCTGCGGCCAAATAACGACGGAACATCTCGTGTTCCACGACAACATCGGTTCCGCATTTGACAACGATTTTCTTTGCTTGTTCGAAAATCTGCGTAATTCGTTCTTGTTGATCCATTTTTTCCTCCAAACACTATATAGGACATATATTAACCACGCGAGAAGGGCGGAAAACAAGGATTTCTTATCACTTTCAGAAAACCCCCATGATTTTAACCATAAATGACCTGCGATTTGTCGCAAAAGAAACGGGTTTCGCAGACAGCCGCCAAAAGATCCTGCGCGGAAATCGAGGCATCCATCACGATCCATGCAGGGCTGGCGGGCAGCCCAAGATCTTCGAACTTGCCAATAACACCCTCATCCGCATCGGACGCATGCCCGCGCTCAAGCACAAGCTGCGACAGCGATTGCCGCTCAAGCACCCTTTGGACTATTCTTTCTTTCATCACATGGCGCGGCGCAATCAACCAAATACCGATGAAGTTTTTATGCAATCCCTCAGCCAGTTTTTGCACAGCCTGACGCGCGGTTTCTGTAAAAAACCCCGAAGCATTAATAACCGGAATGTCGCGCGACAACGCCTCAACAGTCCGCCTTTCGATCTCACCCGTAATTCTGGCCGAAATCGCTTCGGTATAATCATCATCACAAAATACATATTTAAGATCCACGCCCAAAACCTCACGCCTGACCTGATCGTCATCCATCACAACAGCATTTTTAAGAATACCAACTGTTCGCCGAAGACCATAAGCAAGCGTCGTCTTACCCGTCCCAACATGCCCACCAAGTGCAACCAAGCATGTCATGACTCTGTCACCTTGTAATCTTCTTTTAAAGCCGCAGACAGCCAGTCCGCAGCACGCCGAAAGCCAAGCGATTCATAAACCCTAATAGCATCGGGACGCACAGCGTAAAGCGTTGCTTCACGCAAAGCAGACCGCTCGTCCATCAGCATTTTAAGACCATACCCCGTCACAACCCGCCCATACCCTTGATTGCGCATCTCCATGGGCGTAAAGACAGGGCCAACGATCACCATGTCAGGAATGTTGCCACCGAGGCCACAGAAGGAAACGGGTCGGCCTTCTTTTTCAAGCATAAAAGTCGGCGTGTTCTTCAGCCAAAAATCAACTTCCTTTTCAACCGCAGCTTTCAGCTTTGGCCCCGAGGCCGCATTTTTGGCTTCCATGTTAAAAGCCATGCGCCATGCCACCAGCAAAATGCGGTCTTTTTCTTCGGCAAGCCGCAAGAAAACATCTTCCGGCCAGCGCGGCAGATGCAGATTCTCAAGACCAAGACGAAAGAGCCAGCCTTCATTGCGCTTGCGAAGCACATCCGGCGGAATGGCCAACCCCTCAATCACAGCTCCCGCATGCGGCGCTAGACCGACAACAGCTTCAAGCACCCCGCCCCGTTTGACAATAGCTCCCCGCGCAGCTTGCGCCAAAAGCGGCAGACTCTCTGGATTCTCCGCAAAAACAAGGATCGTATTGTTCCATGAATAAGACAAAACGCCGACAAGCCGACCCTCTTCAAACGCGCCGAAATATTCAGCCTCAAACGGCTTGCCTTCATAAACAAGCTTGTAGGCCAGAGCGTTCAAACGCAAATGGTAAGCCTCCGCCGTGTGCGGCGCCAATAAGGCATCAAGCGCAGCGGCATCGTCCGAAAGCAACGGGCGTACCGTGAAATTGTGAGCTTTAACCATAATTTGCTTGTAGCCCTGTCACCCTGTAATCTTCCTTTACAAGCGCCCATCCCCAATCATCCGTGCGCAAGAAGCCAAGATTTTCATAAGTCCGAATAGCGTCAGGACGCGAGGCGAAAAGAGTCGCTTCACGCAAAGCGGGCCGCTCGCCCATCAGCGTTTTAAGACCATACCCTGTCACAACCCGCCCATAGCCTTGATTGCGTAACGCCACGGGCGTAAAAACAGGCCCAACAATCACCATGTCAAAAATGTCACCGCCAATGCCGCAGAAAGAAACCGTCGCGCCTGCCTTCTCAAGCATAAAAGTCGGCTTGCTTTTCAGCCAGAGATCAACTTCCTTTTCGACCGAAGCTTTCAGCTTTGGCCCAGGCGCGGCGCTGTTGGCTTCAATGTTAAACGCCATGCACCATTCAACCAGCAGAGCACGGTCTTTTTCTTCGGCAAGCCGTAAAGAAAGATCTTCCGGCCAGCACGGCAGACGCAGCTTTTCAAGATCAAGACGAAAAAGCCCGGTATTGTCGCGCAAGCGAAGCACATCCTGCGGAAGAGCAAGGCTCGCAATAACAGCATCCGCATGCGCCGCAAGGCCGAGAATCCCATCAAGCACTCCGCCCCGCTTGACAATGGCCGCACGCGCAGCCTGTGCCAAAAGCCGACAGATCTCCGGCTTTTCCGCATAAACAAGGATCGTATGAATCCATGTATAGGCCAAAGCTCCGACAAGCCTTTCCCTTTCAAACGCGCCGAAATATTCAGCCTCAAGTGCCTTGCCTTCATAAACAAGCCCCGCCGCCAGAGCGTTCGAGCGCAAATAATAAGCCTCCGCCGTGCGCGGCGCCAATAAGGCATCAAGCGCAGCGGCATCGTCCGAAAGCAAAGGGCGTACAGTAAAACTCATGGCAAACCCATCTTATAATAGCTCACACAGAAAAATAAGGCCTTTTTTAACAGGGAAAAACCATTTAAAAGGAGCCATGACACAAATACCGCTAAAAACTTTCTATATGATGCGCCATGGCGAAAGCCAATCAAACGCCGAAGGCTACGCCGCCGGTTCCTTTGATACGCCCTTGACAGAAAAGGGGCGCCATCAGGCGCTGGATGCCCGCCGGATTTTCGAAACGCTCACACCTCGACCCGCGCTGATTGCCCATTCCCATCTTTCGCGCGCCAAAGATACGGCCCAGATCCTCAACCAAAAAACCAACTTGCCGGAGATCGAAACCCCCCTCATCGCGGAGCAATGCTATGGCGATTGGATGGGCCAGCCATGGGAAGATCTTCGAGATCGCCTGATGTCCGGCGAAAAACCCCCAAACGGCGAATCCATGGACATGCTGACAAGCCGAGCCATAAAAGGCCTTTCAGAAATCCTGTCCCTACCTGACAGGCCGCCCCTTATCGTAACACATGGCGGCGTCTTTAAAGCACTGCTCCGGCTCTACCAGTGCAAGATGGACAGCGTCAAAAACTGCTCCATCTACAGCTTCACCCCTGCTGCCAGCAAACAACCTTTCCCTTGGGATGTTTGCATCCATGATCTTTCAGGAAGCACACCCATCAAGGTGCAGGCGCTATGAAACCACACAGCATAAAATGGATCATGATTGCCGGCCCCTATTCTTCGGGCGGCGCAAAGAAAGCGCAAAGGCAAAAAAACCTTGAAGCGCTTAATAAAGCGGCCTTAGCCGTTTTCGAAATGGGCCTGACGCCGGTTGTAGGCGTTCATTGCGCCCTTCCCCTTATCCAAAACGATTCGCGCGCGGACGCTTTCGAGCGCATCATGATGCCCTTGTCCCTTGCGATGAGCGAACGCTGCGACGCCTGCCTGCGCATAAAAGGCCCATCCCAAGGCGCCGATCAGGAAGTCGAACACTTCCACAAAAACAAAAAACCCGTCTTTTTTTCTCTGGAAGAAATAAAAGAGTTTCAAAACCGCAAGAATTAGGCCGCCCATGCGTAACGCATACATAACCGGAGACTTGCATTGACCCAAAAACACCCCCTTCTTTTTAAATCTCGCGCCATTATATGGGATGCGGATGGCGTCTTGTTTGAGACTTTTGATGAAGATAAGGATTTTATTTGGTCAAAGACCATTAAAGAAGATCTTCATGTCTCACCAGAAGCTTTACGCGATGTTTTCTCCGGCGACTGGGATGCTGTTTTAGAAGGTAGAGGCGATCCCAAACAGCATATCTCCAGCGTTTTTTTGAAGCACGGGCTTTCTCTTTCATCTGAAGATTTTATCTCCTATTGGCTGGCAAAGGATGTGCGTTTAAATAAATCTCTTCTTCCGCTTTTGGATAAAAAACATTCATACATCGGAACCAATCAATCCCTTCTCAGAGCGCTTGAAATCGAGCGGCTTTTTTCTGGAAAAATTAAAAAAGTCTATGCTTCATGTAGAATAGGCACTCAAAAACCATCCGCCGGTTTTTATGCATTTATCGAAAAAGACTTGAATCTCCCCCCCCCCCCCCCCCCCCACAAACAACTTTTTTGTGGGGGACAGCCAAAAAATAAAGGCAACCCGACAAAAAGAGGGGGGGGGGACAATGTTTTAAAAAAATTTCGC
>WREW01000034.1 GCA_009779135.1 Alphaproteobacteria bacterium | reverse complement strand
GGGGGGGGGGGGGGGGGTAACCGAAGGTTGTGCATCAAAAAAGACCCTTTCAACGCAATTTGCGGTTTCATACTCCCCAATTCATCGAGTCGCGTCAACATCATTGTCATTGCGAGGAGGGCCTTTAGGCCCGACGCGGCAATCTCTGCGATGTTGCCGAGATTGCCGCGTCAATCCGCCTTCGGCGGCTTTCCTCGCAATGACAGGTGGGGGGAATACTACGCCGGATTTTCGACCGCTTTTATTTCCGCATTGTGGGCGGCTTCTTTTTGTAGGTGTTTGGTGTGGTTTTCGCCCACTAAAAGAACAACAGCCGGATGGACGAACAAAGTAAACAGTGTGCCGATGGAGAGGCCTCCGGCGATCACGAGGCCCATATTAAAGCGCGCGAGCGCGCCGGCGCCGGTGGCAAAAACCAAGGGCATCACGCCGAGAACCATCGCCGCTGTCGTCATCAAAATAGGCCGCAGGCGTGAGCCTGAGGCGTGGATAATCGCCTGACGTTTGGGCATGCCTTGCAGCATCAGTTGGTTGGCGAACTCGGCAATCAAAATGCCATGTTTACTAATAAGCCCCATCAGCGTCACAAGCCCGACTTGCGTGTAGATATTGATACTGGCGCCGCGCAGGCCCAGCGTGATAAAGCACAAAGCGCCCATAATGGCCATCGGCACCGAAATCAAAATCGTGATCGGATCGCGGAAACTTTCAAACTGCGCCGACAAAACAAGAAAGATGATAATCAATGCAAACATAAAGGTCGGAACAAAGCCCGCCTGTTCGTCCAGAAACTGTCTTGCTTGGCCGCCATAATCCACAAGATAGCCTTCGGGAAGGGTTTTTTTGGCGACTTCCTCAAGCGTTTGTATCGCCGTGCCGAGCGCAATACCCGGGAAAGTCGCGCCGCCGATGGTGGCGGCATTCATCTGCTGGAAGTGATTAAGCGTTTGCGGCGTGGCTTTAATCTGCACATCGGCAATCGTGGAAAGAGGAATCGAAGCGCCGCTCGGTGTGCTGATGTGATAGTCAAGAATCTGATCGACATTCAGGCGGCTTTGTTGCTGAACTTGCGGAATGACGCGATAAGATCGCCCGTCATAGCTGAAATAATTGACATAGCCGCCGCCGAGCATCGCACTCAGCGCCGCGCCGATATCGCTCATGCCGAGGCCCAGAACAGCGGCTTTGTCGCGGTTGATGGTCAGCGTGGCTTGCGGCAGGTCGATTTTCAAATCTTTGTCGATAAACAGGAACACACCTGATTTACGCGCTTCGTCAAGGAAATTGTTGGCGACTTCAAAAAGACGGTACCAGTCTTCCGTGGTTTTGATAACAAACTGCACAGGCAGACCACGGCCCCCCGGCAGGGATGGCGGTTGAATGGCGTTGCCCATCACGCCCGGCAGTGAGGCCATATCCTGCTGGATAAGCGGCATAAGGTCGCTGGCGGTGCGCTTGCGCTCTTCCCAAGGCTTGAGCACAATGCCCGCGATGGAAAGGCCCGGAATGTCAATCTGGAACACGGCGTTTGTTTCAGGATAGGCTGAATAAAGCTTGTAGGCTTCGCGCGTGTAAAGAAGCCTTTGTTGAAGCGTTGCGCTGGTGGGCGGCATGCCGAAAGCTACGACGATGCCCTGATCTTCCTGCGGCGCAAGTTCAGCGCGAGAGCTTGTATAAAGAAAATAAATGCTGCTTAAAATAATAAGCGAGAAAACCACCGTCACAGGAAGATAATTAAAGCTTCTGTCTAAAATACGCTCATAAGCGCCGCGCAGGCGGTTGAAGTGATGCTCAAGAAAATCTACAAACTTTTCGTACCAGACGCGGTTGTTGGGATCGTGCGGTTTAAGAATCCTTGCGCACATCATGGGCGAAAGCGTCAAGGCCACAAGGGTTGAAACGGCCACAGCGCCGGCGAGCGTAAAAGCAAACTCCGTAAACAACGCGCCTGTCAGGCCGGGCTGGAATCCGATGGGGATATAAACGGCGACAAGAACCGTCATCATCGCAATAATAGGCGAGGCAAGTTCGCGCGCTGATTTTATGGCTGCCTGAAAGGGAGAAAGGCCTGCCTCCATATGGCGATCCACATTTTCAACGACAATGATGGCGTCATCCACCACAAGGCCGGTTCCAAGAACCAAAGCCAGCAGCGTCAGAAGATTGATCGAAAAACCAAGCGCCAGCATGACAAAAAAAGCGCCGATCAGGGAAAGCGGAATGGTCACAAGCGGAATAAGAACGGAGCGCGGCGATCCTAAAAACAAAAAGATCACAGCCGTCACAATCAAAACCGCTTCGATCAAAGTATAGACCACTTCGCGGATGGAGCTTTCGACGACCACGGTTGAGTCATAGGCGATTGTAGCGCTCAGCCCCTCGGGCAGTTCTTTTTGGATGCTTGGGAACAGTTTTTTGGATGCCTGCACGACCTCAAGCAAATTGGCGGTCGGCGTGACGGAAAGGGCCAGATAGACGGCTTCTTCATCGTTAAAGGCGATGCGTGTTTCGTAATCGTCCGAGCCGAGCAGGACATTGGCTACATCTTCAAGCCTGACGATTGCGCCGTTATTTTCTTTAATCACAAGGCGGCGGAAATCTTCAAGCGTGCGCACATCTGTCGAGGCGCGCAGGTCAATCTGCACCATCTGTCCTTTTGTGCGGCCAAGTCCGGAAATATAGTTGTTTTTTTGCAGCGCCGCCGCGACATTTGCCGCTGTCATGCCGTAGGCGTCGAGCTTTTCAGGAATAAGCCAAGCTCTCAGCGCCAGATTTTGCGCGCCAAGGATCGTTGCCGACTGAACCCCTTCAATCGCTTGAAAACGAGGCTGGACAACGCGCAGCATGTAGTCCGTGATTTTGTTGCGCGGCATGGTCGGGCTTTTGAAGCTGAAATAAATCGCATTCAGCGTTGTGCCCATGCTCATCCCTATAACAGGCTGCTGCGATTGCGGCGGGAGCTGGTTGATGACGGAATTGACTTTGGTGCTGATCTCGGACAGCGCTTTGTTGGAATCATAATTCAGGCGCAGATTGACGGTGATCGTGCTCAGCCCGTTTTGACTTTGGGAGGTCATATAGTCGATGCCATTGGCCTGCGCTACCGCATTTTCAAGCGGCGTCGTGATAAAGCCCGCCACAACATCGGCGTCCGCGCCGTAATAGGCTGTTGTGACCGTGATCTGCCCGTTTTCCGTATAGGGAAACTGCAAAATAGGCAAGGAAAGCAGCGCCCGCAGGCCCACAGCCAAAATCAGAAGGCTGATCGTGGCGGCCAGAATAGGACGGCGGATGAAGATATCTGTAAACTTCATTTACCTGTCCTCAGGCAAGGGGTTGGGATCATTGGCGGGGACAATGTTGTTGTTGATCGTCACAACCGTGGCATTGCGCAATTTCATCTGTCCGGCTGTGACGACAGTGTCGCCCTTTTTGATGCCTTTGGTGATGGCGATCTGATCGCCGCGCGTCATGCCGGTTTCCACAAAAGTCATGTGGGCGCGCAAGGCGTCCTGACCGCTTTCATCTTTTCCTTTTTTGATGACATATACAACGCTCCCATAGGGATTAAACGTCACGGCGGTTTGGGGCAGGGTGATGAAATCCTGCTGCGGGCCGTTGGCCAAAGCCACGGTTGCAAACATGCCCGGGCGCAATTTTTTGTCAGGGTTTTTCAAGGTGGCGCGTACTTCGATATTGCGCGTGCTGGTGTCAATCCGCGCTTCAAGGGCCAAGATTTCACCTTCAAAGACTTCGCCCGGCAAAGCATCAAGCGTTGCCTGCACTTTTTGTCCCACGGACAGCTGTTCCAGCGATTGCTGCGGCACGAAAAAGTCGATGTAAATGGGATCAAGCTGCTGCAACGTCACGATGGTTGTGCCGACGCTCAGGATCTGGCCGATATCAACGCGCCTTAACCCAAGCCGCCCCGAAAAGGGCGCGAGGATTGTTTTTTTCTCAAGCAACGCGCGCTGCGTTTCGACCTGCGCGGTTAAATTATCGAGATTGGCTTTGTCCGCATCATAGGTGGCCTGACTTATGCCGTTGACTTGCAGGAGTTTTGCGCTGCGCTCAAAAGTCAGGGTCGCCAGCTGCCTGCTTGCGATCAATGAGTCAAGTCTGGCGCGATCATCTGCGCTGCGCAGTTGAAGGAGTAAGGCGCCTTCCGTGACATCCTGCCCCGAGTCGATAAAGATATTTTCAACCATGCCCGCCACTTCCGGCGCGACATCCGTGCCTTTGACGGCGCGCAGTGAGCCTACCGTGCGGATCTCAGGCTGCCAGCTTGATATTTCCGCATCTATCGAGGACACAGAAACGGGGACAGACGACATGGCGGTGATGTGCTTCATCATCATGGTGCTGATAAACTGTTTATAGGCAAATAAAGAGCCCAAAACCAAAGCGCACAGGATGAGCATGATAATCATTCTTTTGGTCATAATCATGAGCTCCTTTTTTTCTTCAGTTTTTGGCTGAAGCCTTTTTTGTCTTGAGGTCATACGGGCGGTTCCACCATCCGCCGCCCAAAGCTTGGAACAAGGCGGCTGTATCGCTCAGGCGCAGGGCTTGGGCTTTGATAAAGGCGATTTCCGTTTGCTGGTAGTTTGTCTGCACTATAAGGAGCGTGATGAAGTCTGTCGCGCCGGCATTAAAGCGTTGCGTGGCGAGATCAAGAGCCTGCGCGGCGGCATCACGTGCCTGTTCCTGCGCTTTTAAAGCAAGCGCATCGGCTTCAAGGGCTTTCAGCGCATCGGCCACATTCTGGAACGCGACTAAAACAGTCGCGCGGTAGGTGGCGGCGGCTTGGTCAAAGCCGGCCTGAGCGGCTTTACGATTGTGCCAAAGTTCGCCGCCATGAAAAAGAGGTTGCGCCAGCCCTGCGGCCAGACCCCACATGGCGGTGCCGGCGTTGAACAGATCGCCGATGTGCGATGCGCCCACGCCGTAACTGGCCGAGAGGGATATTTGCGGGAACATGGCGGCTGTGGCGACCCCTATGCCCGCACTGGCGGCATGAAGGCGGGCCTGCGCGGCCATAATGTCCGGACGCTGCTCCACCAGCTGCGAGGGCACCGAAAGCGGGATATCTTTGGGAAGATGCAGTTGCGCGAGATCAGAAAGGGGGGCCGGATTTTCACTTGGGAAGCGGCCCAAAAGCACAGCCAGAAGATGGCGTGTGGCGGCGAGCTGTTGTTCAAGCGGCGGCAGAGAGGCTTCTGTTGACGCTACGGATGTTTGCTGCGTTAAAAGATCCTGCTTGGCGATGCTGCCGACTTCAAACTGGGTCTTCATAATATTAAGCTGCTTTTTCTGCGCCGCGATGATGTCCTTTGTGGCGCGGATCTGCGCGCGCAGCGCGGCTTCCTGAATAGAGGCGGTTACGACATTGCTGGTCAGCGTCAGATAGGCGGCTTCCAGCTCAAAGCGCTGCGCCTCAGCTTGCGCGGCCAGCTGCTCCACAGCGCGGCGGTTCTGGCCGAAAATATCGGGGACATAGCTTATGGATACCGAGGTGTTGTAAAGCGTATAAGGGCTGCCCCCCTGACTTTTATTGCGGGCGGTCGAGGCCTTGCCGTCAAGCGAAGGGAAAAAGCCGCTTTGCCGCGCCAGAACATTTTCCTCAGCCACCCTTAAAGAGGCGCGCGCGGCGTCCAGATTGGGGTTGCCTTCAATCGCAAGCGTAATCAAATGGTTCAGGGCGGGGGATTCAAAAAGAGTCCACCAAGCTTCGGGGACATCGCCGCCATGGACAAAACGCTGCATGCCACCGAGGCGCGTTTTGGCTTCGGCCGTTACATAGGGCGCAGGCTCCGCGCCATAGGAGGCGACAAGAGGCTTTTCAGGCGGCTTGAAATTAGGCCCCACCGCGCAGCCGCCCGAGGCCAAAACAAGCGCCGTTAAAACAAGGGCTTGATGGCAAAATCGGGTGCTTTTTTTCTTTTTCATGGTGAACATAGAGGTAAGGCGGGTGATTTTTTGAAGGCCCATCATGATGCTGTTTGCTTTCCGGTGCAAGGTCTTTTCAGGCTTATTCACGGATGAAGCTTCTTTTTCCTGCGCGGGTTCCTTTTTTGTCTCATTCCTTTTGCAAAAGGGGTTGTTTGTTGTTAGCTTCACCGAGCTTTGAAAGTTTTTGGGTGTCATGCGCGTTCTGGCTTCTCTTTTTTCTCTTTTGTTTTTTCTCGGAGTCACGGCTTTGGTCGCGGCTGTCGTGGTGTTTCAATATTACAGTCAGGATCTTCCGGATTACGAACATTTGAAAGATTATCAGCCGCCCATCGTCACACGCATCTATGCGGATGACGGGCGCATGATGGCAACCATTGCCGCTGAAAATCGGGTCTTTGTTCCGATCAGCGCTATTCCGCCTTTGGTGATTGACGCTTTTTTAGCGGCGGAGGATCAGAACTTTTATTCGCATGCAGGTCTGGATATGACCGGTATTGTGCGCGCTGTTTTGGTGAATCTCCAAAATCTCGGCAATACCCGCCGGCCTGTGGGGGCTTCGACCATCACGCAGCAGGTGGCGAAAAACATGCTTTTAAGCGGCGAGGTTTCTTATGAGCGCAAAATCCGCGAAGCCATCCTCGCCTCGCGTCTTGAGCATGTGCTGACGAAAGACCGTATTTTAGAACTTTATTTGAACGAGATTTTTCTTGGCAATCGTTCCTACGGCGTGGCGGCTGCGGCTTTGAACTATTTCAACAAATCTTTGGATGAGCTGACTTTGGCGCAGGCGGCTTATCTTGCGGCTCTTCCCAAGGCGCCGAGCAATTATCATCCTGTGCACGATCATGATGCTGCTTTGGCGCGGCGCAACTGGGTGATTGCACGCATGCTTGAAGATAAGCGCATCACGCAGGAACAGGCCGATGCGGCGATGGCCGAGCCTTTGGTGATGCGCGCGCGCGATGCGGCGGAGATTGTTGAGGGCGGCGCTTATTTCGCCGAAGATGTACGCCGCCAGCTTGTTCTTGATTACGGCGAAAAGCTCGTTTTGGAAGGCGGGCTTGCGGTGAAAACCAGTCTGGATCCGCGCCTGCAGGCGATGGCCACGCGCGCACTGCGCGAGGGGTTGATCGCTTATGACAGGCGCGTGCGCGGCTGGCGGGGGCCCGTAACAAAATTGTCGTCTTTGCAGGACTGGCGCAGTCAGCTTGTGAATATTGCGCATCCTGCGGGCGGCGAAGACTGGCTTTTGGCTGTGGTGATTAAGATAAGCGCCAAGGACGCCATTATTGGTCTTGTCGATGGACAGGGCGGGCTTATACCGCTTGAGCAAATGCGCTGGGCCAGACGTGAATATGACAAGGATCAGTTCGGCCCTGCGGTTTCCAAACCTTCGGATGTTGTCAAGGTCGGCGATGTTGTTCTGGTCGAGCCTGTCGATAAGGATCAAGATGGCAAAGCTTATGCGCCACGGACATTCGGTTTGCGTCAGGTGCCTGCCGTGCAGGGGGCTATTGTTGTGATGGACCCTCACACAGGGCGCGTTTTTGCGATGACGGGTGGATTCAGCTCGCAGACCAGCCAGTATAATCGCGCCTCGCAAGCATGGCGTCAGCCCGGGTCAGCCTTCAAGCCTTTTGTTTATATCACGGCGCTTGAAAAAGGTTTTACGCCGTCTTCGCTTGTGATGGATGCGCCTTTTGAATATGTGCAAGGGCCCGGGATGCCTATGTGGAGGCCGGAAAATTACTCGCAGACTTTTTACGGGCCAACACCTTTACGTCAGGGAATTGAAAAATCGCGCAACGTCATGACCGTGCGGCTGGCCAATGCCATCGGCATGGACTCTGTCGTGGAAACGGCCACACGTTTTGGCGTTGTCGATCAGATGCCGAGCCTTCTTTCTTTTGCTTTGGGCGCCAAGGAAACCACGCCTTTGCGCATGGCGGCGGCCTACAGCATCATTGTCAATGGCGGAAAAAAAGTAACGCCCAGCGTGATTGACCGCGTGCAGGATCGTAACGGCACAACCATCTGGCGCGCCGATGTGCGCGCTTGTGAGGGCTGTGAGGCGCCTACCTTCCTTCCGGGCATGCAGGCGCCCGACATTCCCGATACGCGGCCGGAAGTCGGCGATCCGCGCATTGTTTATCAGATGACCTCCATGCTTGAAGGCGTTGCGCAGCGCGGTACGGCGGCGCGGCTCAATGCTCTGGGTTTTCCCGTGGCGGGGAAAACCGGCACCACCAATGAAAGCCGCGATGCATGGTTTGTCGGCTTTACGCCGGATTTGGTCGTGGCGGTTTATGTCGGGTTTGATGATCCGCGCACGCTCGGGCGGCGAGAAACGGGCTCAAGCGTGGCGCTGCCGATCTTCCAGTCTTTTATGGCGCAGGCGATGACGGACAAACCAGGCGTACCGTTTCGCATGCCGGAGGGAATCCGCCTTGTGAAAGTGGATGCGGCGACAGGCGCTCTGGCGGCCCCCAGCGCGGCGGGCGCGATCTGGGAAGCCTTTATCCCGGGCACCGAGCCGCGTGAGGGTGAGGTTATGACGGTTCTGGACGGCAGCATCACCGGCGAATATGCGCAAGGCGTAAACGCAGCGCCCACCACAGATGGCGAAAATGGCTCCCCCTCCGTGCCGGCGACCGAGGGAACCGGCGGGCTTTATTAAGAAAGTGTCTTTGAAATCAAACAGTAATTTTCTTTTTTTGCTTTCAAGGTGAAAAAAACGTATTGTTTTTCATGCGGAATAATTTTTCAGGAACATTTGCCATGATAAGTGAAAAGGAAAAGCTGAAACAATTTTTTAAAAAAGGAACCGCTTTGGTTGATAAAGTGGCGGAAGATCCTTCCATGAAGTCATTTCATCAGGCTGTGGTGAAAGGGATTTATGAAAGGGTTCTGGGCACAGAAAAACTGCCTTCCGAGGAATACAGAAACGCGATTTTAACAGCCGGTTGCAGGCTTTGCGGGCGGCATCCTCTGGTGGTTCAGCATTCATGGCTGGTCGGGTTTGTTGCTGTGGCTTTGGATGAGTGGGCGCATGAAGGGCGGGGATCTGGCCGCGCCGCGCCGTTTTATGCCGTTTCGGTTCCTTTGGGCCAGATGTTCCTGCCGCTTGAAACGGGCAAACCGCAGAAACTTCCTTTGCAGACCATCTGCTTTCGTTTTGCCGATTCGAAACAGATGCTTTCAAAAGAGCGTTTTAAGATTGAAGTTTCTTTGCAAGAGGCGGAAATCTTGGCCTTGCGGATGTGGCCGGGCCGCACCAGATCCCAACTCAAACCAACGCAGCCGCAGCAGGGAAGTCTTTTTCCGCAGCGGGGGCGTTCGGCTTATGAGCTTTAAGCTTCTTGCCTTGCCTGTGTTTTAGCTTTAAAAAAAAGTTGCTTTTGAAACAGGAGATCAAATCCCATGCGCGCTGATGTTCAAGCGGCTTTGGCGGCGACAGAGAAATCTTTGGCGCTGCTGAGGAGGCATCTTTGACTACGATCAAGCTCTTTTACGGCTTGAGGAGCTGAACGCTCTTTCCGAAAATCCTGCGCTCTGGGACGATGCTGCGCGCGCGCAAAGCCTGATGAAGGAACGCACGCAGCTTGAATCCGCGCTGGGGGATTACAAGGACATGGAAACGCAGCTGCGCGATTCCGTCGCTTTGCTCGAGATGGCGACGGCGGAAGATGATGGGGCCATGATTGACGATGTTGTGGCGCATATTTTTTCTTTGCAGAAAGAGTCCGCGCAGAAAGAGATTGAAAGCCTTCTCTCCGGCGAGGCGGACGGGCGCGATTGTTATCTTGAGGTCAATGCCGGCGCGGGCGGGACTGAGGCTCAGGACTGGGCCGAGATGCTTTTACGCCTTTACACGCGCTGGGCCGAGCGGCACGGCTATAAGGTTCATCTTTTGGATGAATCGCGCGGGGAAGAAGCGGGCATTAAATCGGCGACGATTGAAATCAGCGGACGCAATGCTTATGGCTGGCTTAAAACGGAAAGCGGTGTTCATCGGCTTGTGCGCATCAGCCCTTATGATTCAAACGCGCGGCGTCATACAAGCTTTGCCAGCATTGCTGTGATGCCTGTGGTGGATGATACGATTGATGTTGAGATTTTGGAAAAGGACTTGAAGGTCGATACGTTCCGCGCCTCCGGCGCAGGCGGGCAGCATGTCAACAAAACAGACAGCGCCGTGCGTTTTACGCATATACCGACAGGGATTGTTGTGTCCTGCCAGCAGGAGCGTTCACAGCATAAAAACCGCGCCAAGGCCATGGAGATGCTACGCGCCAAGCTTTACGAGATTGAACTTAAAAAGCGCGAGGACGCGGCGGCCCTGATTGAAGCGGGCAAAAGCGATATTGCTTGGGGGCATCAAATACGTTCCTATGTTTTGCAGCCCTATCAGATGGTCAAGGATACACGCACCGGCGTTGAAACCAGCCAGACGCAGGATGTTCTGGATGGCGATATTGATAGATTCTTGCAAGCATCGCTGGCCGCGCGGCTTGCAGGGCAGGATGAGAAGGGGGCGTAGGTGGCTCCCCCACGCAGGCCCTCCCCCGCGGAGGGGGGAGGGCTAATAGTGTCATTGCGAGGAAAGCCGGCGAAGCCGGATTGACGTGGCAATCTCGGCAACATCGGGAACGAGATTGCCGCGTCGGGCCTGAAGGCCCTCCTCGCAATGACAAGAGAGATGTTGACCCGACTCGATGAATTGGCAAATATGAACTCGCAAATTGCGTTGAAAGGGTCTTTTTTGATGCACAACCTTCGGTTACCCCCCCCCCCCCCCCC
>WREW01000033.1 GCA_009779135.1 Alphaproteobacteria bacterium | reverse complement strand
GTCCATAGCGACGGCGTCGTTTGGCACCTCGATGTCGGCTCATCACATCCTGGGGCTGGAGAAGGTCCCAAGGGTTCGGCTGTTCGCCGATTAAAGTGGTACGTGAGCTGGGTTCAGAACGTCGTGAGACAGTTTGGTCCCTATCTGCCGTGGGTGTAGGAATTTTGAGAGGATCTGTCCCTAGTACGAGAGGACCGGGATGGACGTATCTCTGGTGTACCGGTTGTCGCGCCAGCGGCACCGCCGGGTAGCTAAATACGGAAAAGATAAACGCTGAAAGCATCTAAGCGTGAAACTTACCTCAAAACTAGAATTCCCTGAGAGTCGTGATAGACCATCACGTTGATAGGCCGGATGTGGAAGTGCGGTAACGCATGAAGCTAACCGGTACTAATAACTCGATTGACTTGATCCTTATCAGAAGATCAGTAAAAAACATTCTGACAAACGCTTTCACTTTTTTCTGTCTTGATGATCTGGTGGTTTTAGCGAGGGGCCTGCACCCGATCCCATCCCGAACTCGGACGTGAAAACCCTCTGCGCCGATGGTACTTTGCCTTAAGGCCCGGGAGAGTAGGACATTGCCAGATCTTCAAGACAGAAAAAATCTTTCCAGTTCCTTCACAGGTTCAAGATGAAAAAAGCCCCTTTATGGGGCTTTTTTTTGATTTTGGAAGAAAGATTTCCGGATGAGCCAAAAAGAAACGCAATTAACCGTTGTTCCCATCAAGAGGCTTGCGACAACAGAGGCCGATTACAAAGTTAACCGTCTTTATTGGTGGCTTGCGAAAGTCGTGGACGGCCAGATTTCCTGCGATAGCAGGGAAATCGCGGAATATGGTTTTTTCTCCATTGATGATCTTATGAAGCTGGATCTTTTCCCGCAAACGCGTTGGTTTTTTAGTGGCTTGCTGCGTAAGCATCTTTGTCATTGCGAGGAAGGCCTTTAGGCCTGACGCGGCAATCTCGTTCCCCATGTCGCCGAGATTGCCACGTCAATCCGGCTGCGCCGGCCTTCCTCGCAATGACATTAGGGGGGGATTGTCGGCCTTCCTGCCCATGACAGATTTTGTTTTAGTTCCTCGCACTCACCACGCGGTTGATGATGTTTAGGTCTTTGTGAAAGCGGATGTCGCTGAAACCCTCTTTTTCCAAAAGGGCGCTGACTTGGGGGGCTTGACTTGCGCCGACTTCGAAGAGGAGGAGGGCGTTTTTTTTCATGTGGTTTTTAAGTTGTGGGATAAGTGTGCGATAAGCATCAAGGCCGTCTTCGCCGCCATCAAGGGCAAGGTGCGGGTCATAGTCGCGGACTTCGCGTTGCAGGGTTTTGAGATCCTGCGTTTTGATGTAGGGCGGGTTGGAGACGATGAGGTCAAAAAGGCCTTCGACATTGTCGAGCCAGTGGCTTTGCAGAAAGTTTGCGCGGGACTCGAAGCCAAGATTTTTTGCGTTGAGCTGTGCTTGTTCAAGGGCGCGGGGGCTTTGGTCGATGCCGAGGCCTTTGCTTGCCGGCAGCGCGGATAAAAGCGCCAGAAGAAGACAGCCTGAGCCTGTGCCGAGATCTAAAATGGAGATAGCCGCATGTTTTTGACAAAAATGGAGCGCGGCTTCAATCAAAGTTTCGCTGTCAGGCCGTGGTTCCAGCGTGGCTTCGTTCAGGGCGAAAGACAGGCCCCAAAAATCACGCTCGCCCAGAATACGCGCCACGGATTCGCGGTTTGCGCGTCTTGTGATAAGCGTTTGAATGGCTGCTTGCTCTTCATCCGTCAGATCGCGCTCTGCCTGCGCGAGCAGCGCGGCGCGGTCACATTGCAAAGCCTGCGCGGTCAAAAAGCGTGTATCAAAAATCGGCTGGTCAATACCGACCTCTTTGAGAACCCTGTAGCTTTTCCTCATGAAATCGCACAAACGCATGGTTAGATGGCCGTCAATGCGGCGAGTTTTTCCGCTTCTTCGTGCTGGATGAGCGGTTCGATAATTTCATCCAAGGCGTTTGCGTTTATCACATCGTCAAGTTTGTAGAGCGTCAGATCAATGCGGTGGTCGCTGACTCGGCCTTGGGGGAAATTATAGGTGCGGATGCGTTCGGAGCGGTCGCCGGAACCGACTTGCTCCTTGCGGCTTGCAGCGTAGGCGCTGTCGCGTTCGGCGCGTTGTTTTTCGTACAGTCTTGCACGTAAAATCGTCATGGCTTTGGCGCGGTTTTTGATTTGGGAGCGTTCTTCCTGCATGGCCACGACAATCCCCGTGGGAATATGCGTCATGCGCACAGCGCTGTCGGTTTTGTTGACATGCTGACCGCCCGCGCCGGAGGCGCGATAGGTGTCAATACGCAGGTCTTTTTCTTCAATAGTAACGTCAACATCTTCCATTTCCGGCAGCACGGCGACTGTGGCGGCTGAGGTATGGACGCGCCCGCTGCTTTCCGTTTGCGGCACGCGCTGCACGCGATGAACGCCGGATTCGAACTTGAGGCGCGCGAAAACGCCACGGCCTGTGATAAGGGCGGTGCCTTCCTTCAGGCCGCCGAGATCGCTTTCGGACAGACTCATCACCTCAAAACGCCAGCCGTGGAGGGCGGCGTATTTGCGGTACATGTCAAACAAAAGCGCGGCAAAAAGGGCGGCTTCATCGCCACCGGTTCCTGCGCGGACTTCTAAAATAGCGTTGCGCTCGTCTGTGAAATCTTTTGGGATCAAAAGACGCTGCACCTGTTTTTCCAAAGAGGGAATCAGCGCGCGTAAGTAATCGCTTTCTTTTTGCGCTTCTTCTTTAAAGGCGGGATCTTTTGTCAGCTCTTGTGCGTCTTTATATTCTTTTTGTGTTTTATAAAGCGCTTTGATCGCGTCCGTGACGGGGGTGAGGTCGCTATATTCCTTGGACATCCGCGCAAGTTCATCGGCGGTCAAGTTGCTTACGGCTAAGAGAGCTCCAAGCTCATCATGGCGCGAAAGGACGCGATCATACATATCTTCAAGCGACATGGGTTAATCTTTCTTTTGCGCGGCAAGGCGCTGCTGCACAAGCGTGACGAGATGTTCGACAATATCGCCGTCTTTGAGGCGGTGATCCGGTTTGCCGGCTATATAAATCTGGTGCGTGTTGTTACCGCCGCCGGTGATGCCGATGTCGCTGTGCGCGGCTTCGCCCGGGCCGTTGACCACGCAGCCGATAATGGAAACCGTTAAAGGCGTTGTGATATGAGCGAGGCGCCTTTCAAGTTCTTCGACAGTCTTGATGACATCATAATTTTTACGCGCGCAGGTGGGGCAGGAGATAATATTGATCCCGCGTGAGCGTAAGGCCAAAGCTTTGAGGATTTCAAAACCAACCCGCACTTCTTCCTCAGGTTCGGCGGAGAGGGAGACGCGGATGGTATCGCCTATCCCTTGCCGCAGCAAAAGGCCCATACCTATGGCGCTTTTGACCGTGCCGGTGCGCAGGCCCCCGGCTTCGGTAATGCCGACATGCAAAGGATAATCGCAGGCTTTGGCAAGTTCCTGATAGGCCTCTACAGCCAGAAAAATATCCGAGGCTTTGACGCTGATTTTGAAATTGTAAAAATCATGATCTTCAAGGATTTTGGCGTGCGCAAGCGCGCTTTCCACCATCGCTGCGGGGCAGGGCTCGCCATATTTTTCTAAAAGATGCTGCTCAAGCGAACCTGCATTGACGCCGATGCGCATGGAACAGTTGTGATCTTTGGAGGCCTTTACGAGCTCAGCCACGCGCGAAGTTGATCCGATATTGCCCGGATTGATGCGCAAGCACGCTGCGCCCGCCTGAGCGGCTTCGATGCCGCGCTTATAATGAAAATGGATGTCCGCCACAACGGGAACGGCAACGGATTTGATGATGGTTGAAAGCGCTTTTGTGGAATCTTCGTCCGGACAAGAGCATCGCACGATATCCACGCCGACAGCTTCCATGCGTTTGATTTGCGCGATGGTGCTTTGCGCATCCGCCGTCAGCGTGTTGGTCATGGACTGCACGGAAATGGGCGCATCGCCGCCCACAGCAACATTGCCCACCATGATCTGGCGGCTTTTGCGCCGGATGATTTTTTGTTTGACGTTGGTCATAAGAAAAACATGCCTTTAAAAATAGGGTTTAAAGCCTGCCCCAGTCGGCCTGAACGGAATCCGGATCCAGCGGCAAAGCCCGCAGGATTTTACCGGCGCCCGGGGCGCCCTGCAAGACTTGTCCGTCAAGCAAAAGCGTCAATAAAGGCGCTTGGCTGGTTGTAAGCTTAAAGATCTGGCCTGCGGGGACGCGGTATTTATCGCCCTTTTTCAAGACGCGGTCGAAAACCGTGTTGCCTTTTTCGTCCGTGATAAGAATCCAGCTGTTTTCTTTGGCCAAAATCTCAAGCCGCGTGCGGCCTCGTGTGCCGTAAAGGGCGGGTCTGGGCGGCTCTTGCGGCAGGATTTCCGGCGGTTCCTCGGACTGCGCCACCAAAGTTTCTGAAAGCGTAATGCCGTTTAAGGTTGTGCTGTCCAAAAGCAAAGTAGAAGCTGGCGGCGCGGGCGTCTCGTCACGCTCTTCCTGGGGCGGGGTTGTTTCTTCTTCTTGAGGCGGGATCTCAAGGAAAGAGGCCGGCCTTGCCTGCGAGGGAAGCTCGGGCGGCGTTTCAAGCGGCGCGCGGCTGGGCGAGGACAGCCAATACCATAAACCATACACAGCCAAGGCCATAAGCGCGGCGCTTACTAAAATGGCCATGGTCGGGGCGCGGCCTTCGGGTATGGGTTTGGGCATGGTAAGCTGGGGCGGATGGCGCTGGCCGGCCATCTCGCGGCGGTACTGGTCAATCGCGCCGCGTTCATCAAGGCCAAGATAAAGCGCATAGCTGCGCAAAAACCCTACAACATAGGCGTCTGCGGGGAGATCGCTATAGCGGCTTTGCTCAAGCGCGTAAAGAAAATGCGGGCGGATACGCAAATAGTCCGAGATATCCTCAAGCTCCTCACCACGGTGAAGGCGGACGCGGCGCAGGATATCGCCGATGCGCTCGGTTTCATAACCGCTGCGGCTTGCGGCGCCTTGAGGTGCCGCAGAAACCGCAGATTCGTTTGAAGGGCGTCGTTGGGAAGTCATGAGTCGCTTATTCTGGTTTTAATTTTGGTATTTTGTTGGCGGACAACGCGAAAATTACAAAGCCAAGCCAGATCAGGAAATTGGCTATGAGATGCGGCGTCAGAAACAGAGCGGCAAAGGCCACAGGGACTTTCGCGGCGGAAGAGATGCGCATGGCGGCGGCGAGCTTCATATCAAGCGCAAATAAAGGTGTTATGATAAGGATCAACATGCTGCCCAGAAAAGCCGAAAAAAGATGGCCGAAAAAGAAGGCTGTGAACATAACCGCGTAAAGCGTAGGCACGAAAAGCCCTTTGAGAAGATCGGCGATCTCAAGCCATTCCTTTTGCGTTAAGGCGAAATCTTCAAACCGCGCGGCGGGCTGGAAGGCAAATTGATCCTGAACCGGATTGTAAAAAGTTATGGTATCCGATCCGATAAGAACCATGATATTTTCATCTGTCATCCTTTTCATAATCTCAGCTTCGGTCTGTGAAGGCGCTTTTGTGTCAAAGACAATGCCGAAGGGGGTGGCCTCGTCCTGTCTTGGGAAATCAATGCGGTAGGGTTCTTCAACCGTGACGGAAAAACGGCCCTTTTCTTTGGTAAGATCCGGCATATGCTCAAAAACCGACCAAGGGTCAAAGCCTGTGATGCTTGCCATGCGGTAAAGATCTGAGGAAAAACCCAGAGCATTAAAAAGCATGGCCACAAGCAAAAAGCGCAGGCCTATGCCACGCCGCGCGCTCAAAAGCTGCCGGTAAAAAGGCGCGCTGTAAAAAGTTCCAACCAGATCTTTGAAGAAGGAAATCATGGAGATATTTGCCGCGTTTAAAAGAAGCGATGAGGGCATTTTAATCCGATGCGGCGGACAGGTCAAAGCCCAAAGTTTTATTTGGATTCTTCTTCAAAAGACTCATCCAAACGGCCGTAAAAGCTTATGGATACCGGCCCCGCCAGCGTCAGGGGCGCATCGTCTTTGGGCCAATCGACACGCAAGGCCCCGCCATCAAGGATGATCGTGGTTTTCCGGCCCGTTAACCCACGGCGCACGGCGGCAACATGCGTGGCCAGAGCGCCGGAGCCGCAGGATTGGGTGATGCCCGTGCCGCGCTCCCAAACCCTCATACGAATGTGTTTTTTATCGAGCACCTGCGCAAACTCGATATTCGCGCGGGCGGGGAACATGGGGTGATGCTCAAGCTGCGGGCCCAGCGCTTTAAGGTCGAGCGCGCGGATGGTGGGGAGGAAAAAAACAGCATGAGGATTGCCAACATTCACGCAGCAAGCCGGCGGTAGCGAAGACAAAAGCGGAACATTGAGCGTGTCCGCCTGCTGCGCAAGCGGGATCTCCTGCCAGCCAAGATTGGGCGGAGGAAACGCAACGCCGATCGTGTGCGGATCTTCCTGCCAAACATTTAAAAGCGCGGCTGTTGTCTGGATGGTTACTTTTTTGCAGTCTTTTTCCTTGAACAAAAGATGCCCTATGCAGCGCGTGGCATTGCCGCAGGCTTCGGCTGTCGAGCCGTCGGCATTGTAGATATGCATAAAGACATCCGCCTGCGGGTCTTGCGGCGGCGCCAGAATAATTAATTGATCGTAGCCCACGCCGCGATGGCGGTCGGCGACTTTAAGGCAAAAGGATTCAGTGGGGCAGAACCCGTCCGCGCGACCATCAATCACGACAAAATCATTACCAAGACCATGCATTTTAATGAAATCACGAGGCATTCAAAGAATCCGTCACGGCGCTGTCAAATTGAAGAAGGGGAAGGAAACCACAATGACCGATGCCAACGATAGATCCTCTGTGGCCTGCAAGGTGCAGGTGGGCGCCATATAGTCAAGGCCACGACCTTAACCAGTGACAGCTCCCGGAGGTGTATCTATTAGGGCCTCAGGGATTAAAGAGCTATCGTATCCTGCAGCCTTCCTTCCTTAATAAGGGAGCATAAGGCATTTTACGGCGGAAAGATAGTCTTTTTCTTTTTACGACATCCGCAGCGCCGCCTTGGGCCAAAAGGCCGTAGCGGCAGCTTTGGCAACAAACGCGACCAGCTGGATTTCTTTTTGCGAAAACCTGTCTTCCGGCACGCCGTAATGGCGCGGTGCGCGACTTGCCATGTGGTCGCGGCGGGTCATCTTGCGATCAAGTCGTATCAATTCGGTGGCTGGGACTTTGCCTTGGAACAGCTCTTGCGCCGCCGCTTTCCAAGCTTGTTCGCGGTCGATCATGTAATATTCCCGAACATCGAGATAATGCCGCATAATCTTCTCTGACCCCATTTCCCAGGCCATACGGTGGAGCATGTCTTGTTCATTGATACAGACAAGTCGGTAGGCTGTTTCAATAGCGTGGTGTTTGAAGAGTTTGCCGATGTCCATAATGGAACCATCATTAACGATCTCAATATCCCGTGCTTTGGCAATGCCTGTGATAAGGTTGGTGGTTTCTTCGCCTAAACGCGGAAACTCCACTTCAAAAAAGACACGATTTCGCGCAGCGCCGCAAACAGATGTGTTCACCTCTCCCCAAAGGCTATCAACGAAATGCAGCGAAGCGTGACGCATGACACGATCGGCTTCGATTTTGAATCCGGTTTCGTCTTTAGGTTTGGCTTCATCTTCATGTTTTTGAGAAACAAGCTTATCTTGCTGCCGTTTAAGATAATCATAAAGATTCAGCCCAGAACCATCGACATTCTCCAAAACCTCTTTAAAAATGTTCGTGTTATCAATAAGGGTTTCGCCCAAAAGAAAAGCAAGCTCTATGGCGCGAACATGGTTGCTGTGAATATTATGGTCGTAGTCAGGAACATGTTCTGTGATTTCTTCATGCGCGCCACTATAAAGGCGGGCGCGTCCATTATAAGGCAAAGCTGCCGTCCCATCTCTGCGGATGATGACGTTAACGCGCTCAATAAGGTCGTTAGCATCGCGTTGCAGGGGAGTCATGGCCGGACTCCCCATTGCTTAACGATAAAGATCCCATCCTTGACGTGTGCGTTGCAGATTTTGAAGCTTAATATTTCGCCAAAACGCAACTCGAAAATCTTCAAGCTCTTTTCCTTGCAAAGGCTCGCCTCTATATTTTTCAGAAGGCCTTTCGAACTCAGGAACCCTTTCTTCTTTTTTAAGTAGCTTAATAAGATGATGATCTTCTGTAAGAGGCTCGTCTTCTTTAAGGAACCCGTCTCTTTTAAGGCGTTTGATAAACAAATCATATTCCGAAAAAATATCTGTAATTTTTTCTGTGTTTTCTTTGAGCCTTTTATAAACGGCACTTGCTTTGGACAGATGGGTTGTTTTTGAAAAGACATATCTGAAACGCTCAAGGGGGATATGAACGAACAGATCGTCAGGCCCGCGCCAGATTTCACCCAATGGGTAGCCCCTCTCAACCACACCGCCCCCGTCAACGATTGTAGCCACATGGCGCAATTGGGGATCATAGGGCGGCATCTTGAAGCTTTCGTATATTGCGCTCCAGCGCCAAAGGCTTGCATGGAACGGGTTGTTTCAATCAATCTTGTACCTAACATAGATCTTTTCCTTTGCTTTCTTCAAATAGTTTCATCGCTATGCTGGCTCGTCTGGCGTGAGCCTATTATGCCATAAATTCAGGCCCCATACAACTTTGCTATTATTTTCAATGCGTTAATTAATGACTGGTTAATTTAACCTTTTTCTTGTTCAGGGATAAAGGGTTAAGATGGGGCTCCAGTGGCTTCATTAACTATGTTTTGGGCGTGGGGGATATAATTTTTCGCTTTTTTATTCCCGCTTGACCTTGCGTCAACAGGCGTGAAACAACAGAAGCATGATGGATTCTGGTTCGGACTCTTTTGAAACTCTTGCGCATTCTCTTGCCTGGCAGGTGGAGATGGGCGCGGATGAGGCGCTTTCTACGCAGGCCAGCCTTATGCGGTGGGGCGCGGAAAAGCCCAAAGCGCAGGCGGCGCCCACGCAAACATCGCCCAAGGCCGTTTTAAGCAAACCCGCGCCGCTTGACAGTCTTGCCGCCTGGACACAGGCGCCCAAAACGCTTGAGGATCTGCAAAAGGCACTGCTGGCTTTTGAAGGTTGCCCTTTGAAGCAGACTTCCATCAATCTGGTCTTCGGCGCGGGCAATCCTCAAGCCGATATTATGATTATCGGCGATGTTCCCGGGGAAGAGGAAGATCGTCAGGGCCGTCCTTTTGCCGGCGCGGCGGGGGTTCTTTTGGGCAATATGCTCAAGGCCATCGGCCTTAAAGTTGAAGATGTTTATTGCACCAATCTTGTGTTCTGGCGCCCCCCCGGCAATCGCAAACCCACAGATCAAGAAGTTGCGGCCTGTCTTCCCTTTACGCGGCAGCATATCGCGCTGGTCGCGCCTAAGATCCTGCTGGCTCTCGGCGCTTTGCCGGCCCAGAATCTTCTTTCTGAAAAAACAGCTTTCAACAAAATCCGCGGGCGCTGGCAGCTCTACAAGCCTTTGCCCTCGGGGGAGCCGATCGCCTGTCTGCCGCTTTACCACCCCTCTTATCTCTTGCATCAGCCTGCCGCCAAGCGGCAGGCCTGGGCGGATTTGCTGCTTTTGCAGGAAAAAGTTAACGGTTTATCTCCTTGAAATCGCGCTTAAAAATAGTTAACATCTTGAAAGTAAAAGTTTTTTATTGATTACAGAACGGAAAAAGAGCAACTTCCGGATCGTATGGTTATAGAAACGACTTTAGGTCAAAGCTTTTTGCGATGGGGTCAGTTTGTTCTTGTCGCAGTTTTATGTTTCGCTTTGACCACGACAACACATGACAGTACGGCGCAGCCCGTGTCTTTGAAAAAGACAGTCATGACGCCTGCCTTGGAATCATCTGCGCCTGCCGCGCCACCTGTTGCGCAGACGGAAGAGCAGGTCTTTTCTGTGCTTTCGGCGCGGGATGCGGCGCTTTACCGTCTGGCTTTTGCCGCTGTGCGCAAGGATCGTATTAAGGATATGCGCTTTCTTCTTGAGCAGCTTTCCGATACGCGGCTTGCGGGCCATGTTCTGGCTGTGGCACTTGAGCAGCAGGGATCTGCTGTCACGGGCGAGGCCTATGAGAGATGGCTTCATCTTTACGGCTCCCACCCTCAGGCGGCTGCTTTTTACAAGGCGGCGCGCGCCGCCGGTGTTAAAACGGTGACGAACCCGATCAAGCAGGAATCGCGCAAACATCCCATCGGCACGGCGGATTTCATGCCGGATCTCCTCAAGCGTCAGGGGAGCGCGGATCGCGCTTTGGCGCGGGTTGTTTTGAATTCCTTGCGCCAAGGCACGCCTGAAAAAGCGCGTGATGCCATGATCGCCGCGCGGGCCAAGGGCACCTTATACGGAACTTTTTCGCATGAGATTGAGGCGGTGATTGCGGCTGCCTTTTTCCGCTTCGGCGAAAGGCCGCAGGCTTTGGCTTTGGCGCAGGCCGCTTCTGTGGCGGGGCAGCCTCTGGGACTTTGGATTCGCGGTTTGATTGCTTTTGAGATCGGGGATCATGATACAGGCCTGCGTATGTTTGCGCAGCTTGCGGCGCATCCTGCGCTTGACTCGGCGGATCGCGCGGCGGCGCATTTTTGGACTTACCGCACAGCGGCGCGGCTGAAACAAGGAAAGAAAGCTCAAAAACATCTTCAACAGGCCGCCAAAAGCGCCAATAGTTTTTACGGCATTCTGGCGCGCCACATGATGGAGCAAAGTCTTGCAGATAGTGTTTTTGCCTCGGATCTGCCTTTTCAGGCGCAACATAAAGCCGTGCTGGCCGCTGATGAGGGCGGCTGGCGGGCGCTGGCGCTTTTGCAGGTCGGCGAGCAGGCTTTGGCGCGCGCCGAGTTTGAGAAGCTTTTACCTCAAAGCCATGAAGCTTTGCGTCAGGCCGTGCAGCTTGTGGCCGAGGCCTATCAGCTTTCCGGTTTATCTTTGCAAAGGACAAGTCAGGCGCAAGTTCCGCTTTTGCCGTGGAAGCCTTCGGATGGTTATAAGGTTGATCGCGCGCTTTTGTTTGCGCTTGCGCGGCAGGAATCGCTTTTCAATCCGCGCGCCAAAAGCCCGCGCGGCGCGCAGGGCCTGATGCAGATCATGCCGGCCACGGCCAAGGGCCTTGTTTCCGATCCCAAACAGCAAAGGGCTATGGATGAACAGGAGCTTCTTTTAGATCCGACTTTCAGCATAACCCTCGGGCAGAAATATATTATGGATTTGATGCGCCATCCGCGCATCGGCCATGATATTATCCTTCTTCTGGCCGCTTACAATGCCGGCCCCAGCAAGGCCTTGCGCTGGATGGAAAGCCGCAGCCGGAAAGATTCGCTCTTGTTTATGGAAAGCCTTCCCGTGCGCGAAACCCGCCAGTATATCGCGCAAGTGTTGCCCTATTACTGGGCCTATAGCGCGCAGCTCGGACGGGCCGAGCCCTCCATCACGCAAATGGCGCAAGGCCAGTGGCCTACCCCGCCTTTGATGGAAAAACAGGCCCGCCGTTACGCTCAGGCGCAGTAAAAAAGCCCTCTCAATTTCTCTTTATTCTACTATGGCTCATACGCTGTTAATATGTTTTCGCCCTGATTCTACCTATAATAGGTAAGAATAGACCTTTTTTTGGTAGGTGCGGGGAAATCGTTAACGGTTTGTAAACCATTGAAATCGAATTAGTTTCAGGATTTTGTGATATAATCATGACATGTGTTGCTTTAGTGATTTGACGCCCTTGAGGTTTCGCATGAAAGCATTTGAACAACGAAAAAGGAGAGTTTAAGATGTTCCTAAATACTAATCCATTGGAATACGTCTCAACAAAAAACTGGAGTCCTCGTTTAGCGATGGATGACAATCAGCCCAAATTGATATGTTCTTTCGCGTCCGACAATGGCGATGACCGATATTCGCATGGGGAAATCTCTTCATTTAATGGGAAGCTTTTCTTTATTGATTACGACTACAATTCATCTGTAGAGCGTAAAGACGGCACATGGCAAGAGACTGATATTGTGTACGCGATTGTTAGTATATCAGAGATGCCTTCTGTCTGGAAAGGATTAAGCCATGTCAGGCTGGACTCCGATGGTATGGAAAATCGTGCGATCAAAGAAGTTCTTACGGATGGCGGTAAAAAGGAGCTTTGTTTTGCCACTGAAGAAGAGGCAAAGCCTTTTCTCAAAGATTTT
>WREW01000032.1 GCA_009779135.1 Alphaproteobacteria bacterium | reverse complement strand
GATCCATTATGCGCGGAAACGTGCTGTTAAAGATTCCGCAAACGCTGATCTTTGGAAAAAGGCTGCTGAAATCTGGGAAGTTGCGCATCATGCGCAGGCAGCCCATGAAGCCAAGACTCTTGCGCCCCTGACGTCCGCGCAGCAAAAGAGGAAAGAAGATATTATCAGCGGGTTTAACCTTGGTGTTCTTTATCCACAGCATCCCCCACAGCAGCGGCGTGCGGCAGGAAAATCTTTGAACGCGGCATAGAAACCCTTGATTTTCAGGCCAAAAACTCTTTATGATCCTGTGACTCAAACAAAAACTAAGGAAATCCTATGAACCATGCGGAAAAACAGTTTTGGGAAACAAAAGTACTTGCCCGCGAGGCGCTCATGTTAGGTCATAAATATTCTTGTGGTTGCGATGATACGCCGCAAGACTATCGTATGGCGAGAAAATGGTATCTCAGGGCCGCCAAAAAGAAAGATCCTGAAGCACATTACTATTTGGGCGTTATGTATGCCAAGAGCCAGGGCGTAGAGAAAAACGACACCAAGGCGGTGACATGGTTGAACAGGGCCGCCTGGCGGGGGGATTTTCTTGCACAGTGCTATTTAGACGCTGTGTATGGTTTACATCCGAAGCCTCCCAAAAGACAAATCCAAGACCGCAAAACAGTTGCGCAAAACGACTGAGCAAGGACATATTGATTTAAGACCATGAGCCAACCGGAACCTCTTGAAAAAACAACCTTTGCGGCTGACGACAAAGCCACGCCGCTTATGGCGCAGTATTTCGCTATTAAGGCGCAGCACCCTCATTGCCTTCTTTTCTTCCGCCTCGGGGATTTTTACGAGCTTTTTTTTGAGGACGCGATCGAGGCTTCTCGGGCGCTTTACATCACTCTTACCAACCGCGGCACTTTTCAAGGTCAGGATATTCCCATGTGCGGCGTGCCGTTTCATGCTTATGAGGGCTATCTGGCGCGGCTGATCCGCAAAGGCTTCCATGTCGCCATCTGCGAGCAGACGGAGAGTCCCGAAGAAGCCAAAAAGCGCGGCTACCGCGCCCTTGTGGCGCGCGAAGTTGTGCGCATCGTCACGCCGGGCACGGTAACGGAAGAGCAGCTTTTGGACTCCCGCGCCTCCAATTATCTTGCCTGCATCACGCGCGTAAGCAACCAGATGGCGATCGCTTGGATTGACCTCGCCACCGCCGCGCCCTTGTGCGAGGCCATCCATGAATCCATGCTTGACGCCACTTTGACCCGCCTTGCCCCGCGCGAGATCCTGATGGCCGACCAGCTTGCTACAGATCCCGCGCTTGAGGATCTTCTGACGTCATGGCGCGGCATGATAACGCCGCAACCACAAAGCCGCTTTGACAGCCAGAACGCAAAAACGCGCCTTCTCGAGATTTACGGCATTTCGGATCTAAGTTCCTTCGGCGATTTTCCGCGCGCCTGCGTCACGGCTTTGGGCAGTCTGCTTGATTACATCACAATCACGCAGAAATGCGACACCTCTCATATAAGGCCGCCGCAGCAAATCAAGGACACACCTTACATGCTGATTGACGCCGCCACGCAGCGCAATCTTGAAATATTGAGCACGCAAAACGGCACACGCCAAGGCTCAGTTTTGGACATTATAGATATGACCTGCACAGGCGCAGGCGCGCGACTTTTGGCGGCGCGTCTTTCCGCGCCTTTGATTGATCTGCGCCGGATCAACCAGCGCCTTGACGCTGTCAGCTATATTTTAGAAAACGCCGCCTTGCGCGAAAATCTTCGTAAAACGCTGGGTTCAACGCCTGATCTGCAACGCGCGCTGGCGCGTCTTTCCTTAAAACGCGGCGGCCCGCGCGATCTGGGCGCCGTGCGCGATGCCTTATATAGCTGCCAAAGACTGCGCGGCCTTCTTTTGGCGCAGGATCCGCAAACCCTGCCGCGCGCCTTGCACAGCTATCTTGAAGATCTCGGCGACTACGCTTATTTGCAGGACCTTCTTGCGCGCGCGCTGCGCGATGAGCTGCCTTTGCTTGCGCGCGATGGTCACTTCATCGCACCAGGCTACGCCCCGCGACTTGATGAGCAAATCACGCTTCACGAAGAAAGCTGCCGCCTTATTGAGGCGCTGAATAAAAAATACATCCACAAAACCGGAATCAACACGCTCAAAATTAAACACAACATGGTGATCGGCTATTTCATCGAAGTCTCGCCCGCAAATGGCGACAAGCTGATGGCGCAGCCCACGCTTTTTATCCACAGGCAAAGCCTTGCCGGCGTCATACGTTTTACGACTCTTGAGCTTAATAAACTCAGCCATGAAATCAGTCAGGCCGGCGATCGCGCCCTTGCCATCGAACAGGAGATTTTTGAGGAGCTTTCAAACCAAGTTCTTGCCTCTCTTGAAGGCCTGCGTCTGGCTGCGCAGGCTATGGCGGCTTTAGATGTGACAGCTTCGCTTGCGCATCTGGCAAAAAGCCGCCAATACGCGCGTCCGGTTCTGGATGGCAGCCGGGCCTTTAAAATCACCCAAGGCCGCCACCCTGTTGTGGAACAGGCCTTGAAAAGAAAAGCTTACGCCACACCTTTTGTAAGCAATGATTGTGATTTAAGTCAGGATCAAAGGCTTTGGCTTTTGACCGGCCCGAACATGGCAGGCAAATCAACCTTTCTGCGCCAAAACGCCTTGATCGCCATTCTTGCGCAAATGGGCAGCTTTGTCCCTGCGCAAAGTGCGCATATCGGCCTTGTGGATCGGCTTTTCAGCCGCGTAGGTGCCGCCGATGATCTGGCGCGCGGCCAATCTACTTTTATGGTCGAGATGGTGGAAACAGCCGCCATCCTCCATCAAGCTAGCCCGCAATCGCTTGTCATTCTGGATGAAATCGGACGCGGCACGGCAACCTTTGATGGGCTGTCCATTGCATGGGCCACGGTGGAACATATCCACAACCAGAACAAATGCCGAACTCTGTTCGCCACGCACTATCACGAACTCACGCAATTATCTGCCAAACTCAGCAACATGACCTGCGCCACCATGAAAATCAAGGAATGGGACAAGGAAATTGTCTTTTTGCACGAAGTCGTGGCCGGCACCGCGAACCGCTCTTACGGGATTCACGTTGCGCAAATGGCCGGACTGCCGCCGTCTGTGATTACGCGGGCGCAGGCAATTCTCAAACATCTTGAATCGGAAAAAACGAAAGACAAGCCTCTTGAAATCGGGCGCGACCTCCCCCTTTTCGCGCCGATTCAACAAGCCAGCATGCCCCAGCAGGACGATTCGCCCCTCCAAGAGGCCCTTTATGCGCTCAATCCGGACGATTTAACCCCCAAAGAAGCCTTGGAAGCGCTTTACAAGCTCAAAGACCTCACAGAAATCCACAAAAAAAAGAAAATGATTCGATAGCGATCTCTTTTCTTTCGAATCACCCCCTCTATAGCCCTCCCCCACCCCCACATGTCATTGCGAGGAAGTGTTCCCCTCTAGCCCTCCCCCCTTGCGGGGGAGGGTTGGGTGGGGGGTCTAGACAAGACTCCAAAACAAAATCCACCCCCGAAACGTCTGGAAAACGTCAAGCTGTTTCTTTTCGGACTCATACCTTATTTTTGTAGGTCTGGATGAAGGTTATCGCTTCCCTTTTACGTCATCTTGCTGTTAAACTTGCCCAGCTTGGCCTTGGGGCGCGAATCGCACAAGGACGGTGTGTGTTTTTATGCGCATGCTGTCTTTCGCGCGTCGGCAAGGCATAAGTTTCTGTGACTCCTTGTTTTTGAGGCAACTCTATGGTCGATTCGACAAAGATTCAAAGCACGCCCATCCGCACACTCCCGCTATCCGGACAGGCGGCCGCTCAGGCGCCTAAGCCCGGGCAGCAGGCGCCTGCGGCCAAAGCCGCGCCGACGGCGCAGCGTGCAGCGCGGCCCCAGACCATGGGCATACGCCACCCGCGAAAGGGGGCGAACTTTTCAACGACTCCCTTTTGGATGGGAATGTTTTTGTCAATCGGCTGGGCCGGTATTGTCGCTTTTGTTTTAAGTCAGGCCGTAACCACACAGACTTTTGCGGGTCTTCCCTTGGTGACATGGGCTATCGGAATCTCCGCTGTGGTCGCGCCTGTTGCGATGATCTGGATGATCGCCGCCTATTTGCAACGCGCCGCCGATGTGCAGTCGGTGACGGAGCCTTTGCGCCGCCAGCTTGCGATGATTACAGGCGAGTCCGGCGCGGCCGAAGTGCGCGTTCGCCGCTTTAACCACGCCATCAAGGAACAGCTTGATCTTTTACGCAGCACCAAAAACATCAGCGATGAAGAGCTGATGAGTCTGATGGACCGGATCAACGAACACAAAAACGATCTTGAGAGTTTTGAGCAAAACAGCCTCTACCAAGTCAAAGAAATCCAAGACGTCATTCGCCGCAGCATGCAGCATATTGAGCAGCTGATGGAAGACAAGTTTGCGATGCTGCGCATTCTTGACAACAAGCTGACGCAAAGCGGCGAAGATGTAGCGCGCCAGACCGAAAGCATCCGCGATCACATCGGCGGCCTTTTGCAGGACGTGCAGGCAAGCGCGCTGACGGTGGCCTCATCTGTTGAGCGCGCGGCGCAAAACAGCAAGCGCCTGTCCGAAACCGCCCACGCGCAGGAAACAAGCCTTGTCAGCGCGGCGGAAACCGCCGCCTCGACCTTGAGCGAGCTGTCGGGAAAAATTGACGGCTCCATCGCGCATTTCCTCAGCCGCACCGGCCTTGCGCGGGAAGAGGCGGAGAAACTGGCAAGCACCCTTGACACCCAGACCCGCGCATTGGATGAGCTCAGCAACTTCCTGCCCGCGCGTATCACCGAAGCTGAATCCATTTTGCGCGGCGTGGCGGATCGTCTTTACGCCAGCGAAGAACTGGCGCGCGATCAGGCGGACAGCCTTGCAGGGCGGCTTGAACAGCAGATGGACAATATGCAAACGCTGCTTGACCGCTTCACCCATCGCGTAAAGGAAGTTGACGGCGGCCTGATACAAAGACGTCAGGATCTGGAAGGTCTCGTCGTGCGCATTGCCGGCGTTTCGGATGATCTGGCGCAGCAGATGGACACGGCTGTCAATGATCTCGGCAACCGTGCGGATGCAACTTTGGCGAAGTTTTCTCAGGCCAATGACAAAGCGCGTCAGGGCACGGATGACATCGCCCTCCAGCTGGCGGAAACAGCGGCGCGGTACGAAGCAGCCACGCGCCATCTCGGCGCTTTGTCCGAGGCCAACAGTGCACAGCTCAAAACCTCAACGCGCGAGATTGCCGAACAGCTGGCGCAGTTCAACGCGCTACAGCAAGCCTCGCAGCAAGCGGGACAGGAAGTTCAGGCACGCGCAAGCATAGCCGCGCAAAACCTGCAGCAGGTTTTGGATCGTCTTTTGTCCACGCGCGATGCAACCCAGAATATCGGTGAGGTTCTGACCGAAAAACTCCGCGCCACCGTGGATCAGAATGAGCGTGTCATCACGCGCATTAACGAAGCGGCGCGCATGACGGTTCACGCGCTCGGCACCGCAACGGAAAGCCTGACAAGGCAGGAAAAGGAAATCACGCTTCAATCGCAAGTGGCTGAAACCGCGCTGCGCGACACAACGCTGCAGTTGCAAGAACAGGCGCAGGAAACGGAAAGCACGCTGCGCGCGCAAAACGATGCGCTTATCACGATGCTGCGCGATATACGCGGACGGCTTGACACGACAGACCAGCATCTCAAGGACTTTGCCGACTTCGCCGCGCAGCCTGTGCAGGAGGTTGTAACGAAAATCAATCAGGCCGCACGTCATGGCGGCGAGTCCATGGATCAATATGGCCGCGACATGCAAACGCAGCTTGAAAGGCTTGAAGCCTTCAACGCGCAAATCACGCTCATGAGCTCGGACGTAAGCCGCATGACCAGCGACACGCTGATGTCGATCGAGGATACAAACCGCCGGTTCACAACTTTGCGCGAAGTACAGGAAGACACCAACCGCCGCGCCGTCGATCAATTCAACGCGATGGCCGAGCGCCTAAGCAGCGAAGTCGGCACACTCGGCGGCAAAGCTTCCGAAGCCGCGCAAACACTTCAACAGGCGGCTGTGCAGGTCGGCCAGCAAAGCTATCAGCTTCAAGCCGAAGCCAAGGATTCAGAAGTCAAGCTTAATGCCGTTATCGCGGCGCTGCAGAAAGAGGCGGTATCCACCCGCACCATCCTTGAAGGCCAGACCGAGTCTATCAATCACGAACTGACCCGCGCCGGCGCACGCTTCACCGAGCTTAGTCAAGCGTTGAAGGAAAAGGCCGAGGGCGCTTATAGCCTGCTGGATCGCGTTGCCTTGCATTATACAAAAATGACCTCCGAAGCCACGCAGGATTTCGAGCTTCGCGCCAGAACGCTTGATGAAACGGCCTCAAGCACCACAGGCAAGGTTCAGGCGCTGAACGCGGCGATGGAATCGCAGCTCGCCATGATCTCGAGCGGTGAATCGCGCATTGAAATCGGCGCGCAGCAGCTTGAGCGCACCGGCACGCGCGCGATTGAAAATCTCGAGCGCATTCATGACAAGTTCCTGCAAACACAAAACATCGCGGTCACCGGCACGAATGAGGCCGTGGACAAGATGCATGCATCCCTGCAGACCTTCCAAGGCCATCATCTGGCCTTGAATGAAGCCTCTGAAAACGCCGTACAGGCTCTGGACAAAGCCGGCATCGCCCTTGGAAGTCAGGCCGACACCATGCGGGCCACCACAGTGCATATCGAGCAAACTCTGGCCAAACTCAACCAAGCCACCACCTTGTTTGCCGAGCAGTCAACTCAGATCCGCAGCACGATGGAGCAGCACAACACCAGTCTGGTGGAAAGCCTCCGCCAGTCGGTGCGCCAGCTTGATGAAACAGGCAAGGCCATGCAGACCACAGCCGCAAGCGCCATTGAAAACGCCGATATGGCGCAGGCGCGTTACAGCTCGTTGTCGGAAAGCGCCAGAACGCGGCTTGACAGCACAACGCATGATCTTCTCAGCATCGCGGACAAAACCGAAAACACGCTCGGCGCGCTCAGCACAGGCATCACCAAACAAGTCGCCGCTCTTAATCTTATGGGCGAGCAAATCGCCACGCAGCACCGCGTCCTGACGGAAACCAATGAAACGCAGCGCAGCCAGCTTGTCGCTTTGTTTGAAAAACTGGGATCGGCGCACAACGAAGCATCAAGCGTGGCGGAACGCACCATTGCGCGCCTGATTCAGGCTATGGAGCAGATTGAAAACCACATCCGCCAGATCTCCGGCTCCTCGCAAAGCGCGCTTGAAAATGTTGAATCCGCAAGCAGCGGTTTTGCAACGCAGTCTTCAAGCCTCATCGCGCACGCGCGGGCGGCTGAAGAACAGGCACGCACAGCCCTTAGCGTCACATCTTCTTTGCAGGATCAGGCCCGCCAGTTGCGCGATGCCCTGCACGCCGAAGTCGATCGCACAAGCGTGATTATGACCGAGCTTTTGACTCAACTGACCACAGGCAGCGCCACAATGCATGATGTAGGCGGCACAGCCAGCATGCTGCTTGAAACGCTGCAATCGGGATTAAATCGTCAGGTGACGTCTTTGAATGACTCGATGGATCAAATCACGCAGCGCCAGCATCATCTGTCAAGCGCGCTTGACGCGCAGCGCGAAGCGATGGGCAGCCTGACCTCGCGCCTTATGCAGATTCAGGATGAAACAACAGCAGGTACGGGCGCGATTACGGCGCAGCTCGATCATCTTGACACGCATGCGGGCAAAACGCTTGCCAGCATCCACACCGCAGGCGAATCCTTCAGTCAGGAAACATCCGCCCTGATTGCCGGCACGCAAAATGCCGCGCAACAGGTTAAAAACCTCGTGGATCAGGCCGAAGCCATGCAAAGACGCGCCGGCGACATCTGCGCCTCCCTGCGCACGGAAACGCATGACACAAGCGGAGTCTTGAACGCGGCTGTGGGGCAGATCGAAACCCGCGCCAAAGATCTGCGCAGCACCAGCACTGCGACAGAAGAATCGCTCAACAATCTGAGCGCCACGATCAGCCAGCAGACCACGGCCATAAATACGAACCTTTCAACTATTGCGCAAAAGCAGGGAGATCTGGATTCAGCGATGGATTCGCAGCGCCAGATGCTTGCCGATATGATTACGCGCCTGACGCTTGCGCATGATGAAACCGTCGCGGCGGCTGAACGTTCGACCATGCGCCTTGCCGATAGCACAAGCGAAATCACCAGCAAGATGGATGAGCTTGACGGAAGAACGCAAAACACGATGGCCGCCCTGCGCGCCGTCAGCACCGCGATTGCAAATGAAACGGAAAATGTCTCCGGCCACACACAGGCGGCTGAAGCGCAGGTGCGCGCGATGCTGCAAGCCACATCCGGCATCTACAATGAAGCGCGGATGGCGCGCGGCGCGTTGCAGACTGAAACAGAAAAGATGACGGAAAATCTGGCAGACGTCATGACCAGACTGGAATCAACCGTCGATCAGATGAAAACGCAAAGCACCGGCGTGACAAGCACGATGGACAAAGCAGCGCTTGATTTCTC
Source organism: Alphaproteobacteria bacterium (assembly GCA_009779135.1). GTDB lineage: Bacteria > Pseudomonadota > Alphaproteobacteria > UBA9219 > UBA9219 > UBA8914. The sequence goes on along the minus strand of WREW01000032.1, from coordinate 7,228 downwards.
GGCCATGGCGCAAAATGCGGGCGAAACGCTGCAAAAACAAGCCACCAGCATCAACAACGTGATGGCGCAATCAGGCCTTCATATTGAGGGCGTGAATGAGCGCATGCGCGAAAGCATCAAGCTTATCACGGACGCAAGCGATATATCCGACACGCATGGCCGCCGCCTGATGGAAACGGCTGAGCGCGCGACAACAAAGCTTGTCGCCATGATTTCAACGCTCGCCGACAGCGACAAGGAAAGCAAAGCCGCGCTCGATCAGGCCACCCAGCGTCTTGCGCAAAGCCGCACAGCTCTTGAATCAGAGCTTCAAACCATCGCCGCGCTTTCCGCCAAGGCAACAGAACAAGTACTCGGCGCAGGCTCGACATTGGCCATTCAAAGCGATGCGCTGCGGGCCAATCTGGCTTCTTCTGAATCCGCGCTCAATCAAGCCGCCGGCATGGTGCGGGAGGAGCTGATACAGATTCCCGCCATCCTCAACCGCTCGGCCTCCGACATTGAAACGGCAACCAAGACCTTCAAAGGTCAGACGGCTGATATTACGGACACCATGCTCAAAACAACAGACCGCTGCATCAGCACGGCGGGCGCTATCCGTGACACGATTATGGATGAAGCCTCAAACCTCGATCAGGTGGCCGCCACGGCTGAAAGCACTTTGCGCAAGTTCAACGACGCCATTAAGGATCAAGTGCACGCCCTCAAGAGCGGCGCAACGCTGTTGAGCGGTGAGCAAAAAGATCTGGTTGAAAAAGCCTCGCAAACGATTGGGGAGCTTTCCGCCGCAAGTGATCGCCTTGCCAAACTGCGCGGCGATACGCAGCAAACAACAGCCAAACTGGCGCATGAGTTTGCGGCGATTGAATCGCGCGCCACATCAACAACACAAAAACTCACAGCGGCGGGCGACACGTTAAGCAAGCAAATCGCCGGCCTTGCCGCCATGACGGAGAAATCTGAAGGCCAGATGGCAGCCGCCAGCCACTCTTTCCGCGAGCAGCTTGAGCAGGTGCGCGGCGGCGTCCAAACCCAGATTGACGATATCAATCGCGGACTGATGCAGATCACGGCGCAGCTTGACCGCACCGGCACATCGCTGCGCTCGGTCATGGCCGGCACGGTGGTCGATGTTGAAAAGATCTCTTCGCGCTTTGACCAGACCAGCAAGGATACGGCCAACCAGCTTACGGATCGCACCGCGCGCATGCGCGTGGCGACCGAGGAAGTGGCGAAACTCCTCAGCGGCTTTGGCGATCAAATTGACGGACTTCTGGGTCGCCTCAGCACGGCGGGGGAGATGATTAAGCGCCATGAAGGCGATCTCTCCGGCAACATGCACAAAGCCTTTACGCAGCTCGGCGCCGTGGCAGAGAAACTCAACGCCACCCGCGTGATGACGGAAACGGTCAGTGAAGCGGCCACACAAAAACTTGCCACTGTCGCGCAGGCGCTTGATAAACAGATGCGTCAGGTGGCCGAGGGCGGCCAAACGGTGACCTCGATCATCCAGAACGTCACGCAGACCTATGGCGATCAGGTTGGCCGCATGACAGGCGGCATCACAAACGCGCAGCAGCAGATCGTCACCATGACTCAGGCGATTGAACAAATGCAGCAACGCACTGACCGCATGCGCGTTACTTTAAAGCTGCAAGGCGATGATTTGATGTCCTCACTCGAAGACATACTTGGCCGCCTCTCCAGCACCGGCCACGCCATGTCTTTCGTATCGCAAGATAGCGCCAAGAAAATCAGCTAAAGACACGCCCCATCCTTGTCATTGCGAGGAAAGCCGGCGAAGCCGGCTTGACGTGGCAATCTCGGCGATGTTGCAGGGATTGCCGCGTCAAGCCTTACGGCCTTCCTCGCAATGACAATGAGGGCTGGGTGAAGAAAAATCCTTTATTTTCAACACCCCAACATTTTTTCCCGTGAAAGTATTATTTCCCCCTAAATAAAAACTATAATAATCCCAAGGTAAAACCCATCAACCCTTTTTCAAAGGAGCGAATTATGAGCAAAGTCACCCACGGCCCATCAACGCAAATCATCTACATCACAACACACAATAAAACACAGGACAGGCGGCTCACGCAGATTGCCAAAACGCCCGACGCTACGCCTGCGCCTTCCACGCGGTTCTTGCACAAGCTTAGGACAGCACAACACACCCTCGGCTAACCCCCTTGGCATTTGGCCTTAATGGCTTTAGACTGCGCCATCATGTATGAAAAGCGCGTCTATATCGCCAGCGACCACCGAGGCTTTATCTTAAAGACAGCCTTGACCGATTGGCTTGCGGAAGAAGGCTTTGAAATCCGCGACCTCGGGCCCGACACGGACGCCACGCGGGTGGACGCCTCTGATTACGCCCTCAAGGTGGTGCAGGCGCTCAAAACGGACACCAAGGCCTTTGGCATCCTTATCTGCGGCTCAGGTCAAGCCATGACCATGACGGCCAACCGCTTCCAGCATATACGCTGCGCCCTGTGCCTGAACGGCTATATGGCCCAGCTGGCGCGCCAGCACAACAACGCAAACATTCTGGCCTTGGGGGCCGAGCTTACAGGCACCGGCCTTGCGCTTGACTGCGCCAAAATCTTCCTGAACACTGAAGCCCTAGGCGGCCGCTACGCCGAGCGCTGCGAAATCCTGACCAATCTTGGCGGTCTCTAGAGCCAGCCCCTTTCTTTTCAGGATTGAAAAGCTTAAACAAGCATGGCACTTTGAGTCACACCCCAAATTGAGGAGCATATGAATACCGTGATGCAGGACTTTTTTACAAAACCTCTGGAAGAAACCGACCCCGAGATTTTCGCCTCTATAAAAGGCGAGCTCAACCGCCAGCAGCACCATATCGAGCTGATTGCCTCGGAAAACATCGTATCAAAGGCCGTTCTGGACGCTTTAGGCTCGGTGATGACCAACAAATACGCCGAAGGCTACCCGGGCAAGCGCTATTATGGCGGGTGCGAATGGGTTGACATCGCGGAAACCATCGCCATCGAACGCGCCTGTAAGCTTTTCGATTGTAGCTTCGCCAATGTCCAGCCGCATGCAGGCGCACAGGCGAACGAAGCCGTATTTCTTGCTTTGCTGCAGCCCGGCGACAGCTTTATGGGCCTTTCGCTCAGCGCGGGCGGACATTTGACCCACGGCGCCAAAGTCAACATCACAGGCAAATGGTTCAACGCCATTTCCTACGGCGTGCGCGCCGAAGATTGCCGCATTGATATGAAAGAGGTTGAGCGTCTTGCGCATGAGCACAAGCCCAAACTGATTATCACCGGCGCAACAGCCTATCCGCGCCAGATTGACTTTGCCGCTTTCCGCAAAATCGCGGATGATGTCGGCGCGTATCTGATGGTGGACATGGCCCATTTTGCAGGCCTTGTGGCGGGCGGAGTCCACCCCTCGCCCGTGCCGCACGCGCATGTGGTGACAACGACAACGCACAAAACCCTGCGCGGCCCGCGCGGCGGCATGATTTTGACCAATGATCCCGAGATCGCCAAGAAAATCAACACAGCCGTTTTCCCGGGCCTTCAAGGCGGCCCCTTGATGAACACCATCGCGGCTAAAGCCGTGATGCTCGGCGAAGCGCTAAAGCCATCCTTTAAAATCTATGCGCAAAACATCGTCAAAAACGCAGCCATGCTGGCGCAATCGCTGATGGCGCAGGGCTTTGATATTATTTCAGGCGGAACCGACAATCACCTGATGCTGGTTGATCTGCGCAGCAAGAACCTGACCGGCAAAGACGCGGATCTGTCTTTGGGCCACGCCAACATCACTTGCAACAAAAACGGTATTCCGTTCGACCCGCTGCCCCCGACCGTGACTTCGGGCTTGCGGCTTGGCACACCGGCCGGCACCACGCGCGGCTTTACGGACATCGATTTTAAAATTGTAGGCGATCTGGTTGCCGAAGTCCTTAACGCGCTCGCCAAAGCGCAAGGCGGAAGCAATCAGGCGGCTGAGGATTCCGTACGCCAGCGCGTGATCGCTCTTTGCAAAAACTATCCCCTTTATCCTTAGAGGAACCCCATGCGTTGTCCCTTTTGCGGCTTTGAAGACACCCAAGTCAAAGATAGTCGTCCCAGCGAGGACAACGCAGCCATCCGCCGCCGCCGCTCCTGCCCGCAATGCGATGCGCGCTTTACGACATTCGAGCGCGTGCAATTGCGCGAGCTGACGGTTTTAAAAAATGACGGCTCAAAAAAACCCTTCGACCGCGACAAGCTTGTGCGTTCCATGCGTATCGCGCTGCGTAAAAGACCCGTGGATGAAGAAAAGCTTGAACAACTGATCAACGGACTCGTCCGCCGCATGGAAACCTCAGGCGATGGCGAGATTTCAACCAAAACAATCGGCGGCATGGTGATGGAAACTCTGCGCAGGCTGGATCATGTGGCCTATGTGCGCTATGCTTCGGTCTATCGGGATTTCCGCACACCGGCTGATTTTAATGAGTTTGTCGAAACGCTGCGGCATGAAACAATGGAAAGCTAGGCAGCCATGTACACAGGTCTGGTACGGGAAATAGGCCATATCACCAGCCTTGACAAAAAAGGCATCTGGACTGTCAAAATCAACGCCCCCGCCACGCAAGCAAATCTTGAGATAGGCTCATCCGTATCATGCAGCGGCATATGCCTGACGGTCACAGCGCTGGATGAAGAAGGCTTCACCGTCCAGCTTTCCGAAGAAACCCTAAACAAAACCACCGCCAAAAACTGGCAAACCGGACAGGCCGTGAATATAGAACCTTCGCTGCGCGCCGGTGATGAAATCGGCGGCCATTGGGTTTCCGGCCATATTGACGGCGTTCTGTCTCTTATCTCGCGCAGTGAAGGCACGGACGATGTGCGCCTTGTCTTTGCCATGCCTGAAGGCTTTTCCAAACTGATCGCGCCCAAAGGCTCTATCGCACTGGACGGCGTTTCTCTCACAGTCAACGATGTCACGGACGCGCAATTTTCTATCACGATTATCTCACACACACAAAAAGTCACAACATTTGGTGCTTGCAAAGCCGGAGATCTTTTGAACTTCGAGATTGATATGCTCGCCCGCTACATTGATCGTATTTTGGCCCATCGGGGCCTTTCATGATCGCGCCTATTTCTGAGCTTTTAGAAGATCTCTGCGCGGGCCGCATGGTGATTATTGTCGATGACGAAAATCGCGAAAATGAAGGCGATCTTTTAATGGCCGCACAGCATGTACGCGGCGAAGATATAAACTTCATGATAACCCACGCCCGCGGCCTTGTGTGTCTTCCTATCACATCCGCCCGCGCCAAAGCCCTAAGCCTTCCGCTGATGAGCAAAAAAAACGAAAGCCGCTTTCACACAGCCTTTACAGTTTCGATTGAAGCGCGCCACGGCGTCACAACAGGAATCTCGGCTTTCGATCGCGCCCACACCATAAAAACCGCCATTGACGAAACGCAAGATCCCTCTTCCATCGTCACCCCGGGCCACATCTTCCCCATCATCGCCAAAGACGGCGGGGTTCTGGAACGCGCCGGACATACAGAGGCCACCATCGACCTAATGCGCCTAGCCGGCCTCTACCCCGCCGGCGTCATCTGCGAGATCCTCGCCGAAGACGGCCAAATGTCCCGCCTCCCCAACTTGAAAATCTTCGCCCAAACCCACAACCTAAAAATCGGCACAATTGCCGATCTAATCGCCCACCGCAAAAAATAAAAAAAACCATGTCATTGCGCGTCAGGCCGGCTTTGCCGGCCTGACGCGGCAATCTCTGCAATATCGCCGCGATTGCTTCGTTGGGCCTTACGGCCCGCCTCGCAATGACAGTTTAATGAAGCCCTCCCCCCTTGCGGGGGAGGGCTTTTCCCCCTCATGTCATCCTCGGGGCTTACGAAGCAAGAGCCCGGGGATCTGCCGCCAGAACATCGCCACACCGTCAGATCCCCGGCTCAACCGCTTCGCGCTTGCCCGAGGATGACAAGAAGGAAAAGGGTTGCGCCCTCTAAGCCCTCCTCCCTGCGGGGGAGGGGTGGGTCTATCCCCGCCGTACACACCGGACAAAATAACTAGATGAGAAGCTTTTGTATGCCTCGCCATTAGATGTGGTGGCTTGGTGGAACGCAGTGTTAGCGCTCATTTCAGTGGATGACCAATAGCTATAAGTAGAAAATCCGTTGCTCTCACTCCTGAGTCCGAGAAGCGTAGCTAACTCACCCCGAGCGGGCAGATACCAGTCACTAAACCCGCTGACCGTCAGCTCATGGCACCAGAGCGCCGCACGATAAGGCGCAGGCGATGGCCCATTACCAAGCGCAGCAAGTCCCGCCGTATTCGCGCGGCCTGTGATCGTGGATATGAATCCTGTCGCAACAGTATCAGGATTTGCCATTCCATCATTCCATGAGAGACTCAGTCGCACGCCAGTGCAGCTTGTCCCGTTCCAGCTCATGCCCGCATCACATGGCGCGGCATACATCGGGACAAATCCATCCGGCGACAATCCCGCATAAATCGTCCCATCATCACACCGCGTGCCAACAGGCGGAGTCCCAAGGCAAGCATTAGGATTGGTCGTCACCGTCCAAGTAGCCGAAGTCGTCGTCCCAAGCGTGACGGAAGCCGTGGTAGGCGTTAACCCAGTCGAAGCCGAAGTAAGTTGTATGGCAATCGTATCCCCCGCCGAGAAATTAGCCGACATCCCCACCGCAACACCATTGCGATACATCCCCGTACAGCTTGGATTGCAAACAGCCAGCAGCTGCCCCGTAAAACCGCCTAGCGTTATCGCATTACTGATAACCGTCGTATCAAACGCCACCCCCGTCTGATCTATAAAACTAAACGGGTTCGAAGCCGTATTCACCGACCCACCAAGCGTAAGCCAAGTCGAACCATCGCAACCTTGGAAAGCGGATCCCGTCCATTGCAACATCCCCGCCTTACTTGAATCACAAGCCACCGCCGCATAAGGCGGCGCTGTCACAGACCCCAGAATAAATGGCCCCACCTGCATAGTCCCACTCGCCCCCGCCGCGGAAGAATTGCACTGAGCTGACGTATCAAAATCATGCGCACTCGCCAGATTCCCACAAGGCTGCCCCACAGACTTCTGTCCGAGGGTTGCAGTTGTACGCGCAAAGGTAGAGGAAGAAACGCCCAGAAGCAGGCAAAAAACTATTATACAACAATTAGTTATAGCGGGGGGGGGGGGGGGAACCGAAGGGTGG
>WREW01000031.1 GCA_009779135.1 Alphaproteobacteria bacterium | reverse complement strand
GGTAAGAAAAACAGCGCACACAGGAACCAAAATCATCACCACCGACACAATAACCCATGACGCATTGGCGATCAAAGACAATCCGCCCAGATGGGCAAGCCAGTAAATCAAAAGCGCCAAAGTCATGGCGGCCAGAAAAAACCCGATTCCGGCGGCCCAGACGGCAAAGCTTGCCATGCGGCGTTGAAAAGCCTGCGTAATGGCAAGATCCGTAGCGCCCATAAAATGCAAAAGCTCAATCGTGTCCCGTTGCAAAGCCATAGAGGCGCGGCAGACAATAACGATCGTCAAAACAAGCGCCAGAGCCGTCAGGACAATCATCATCCACGACAAATGCCCAAGCCCTTTGACAAAGCCCTTAATATCATCAGCCCATAAAGTTTGGCGGTGAACGCGGACATGCGTTCCTGTTTTTTCGCCAAGCTCAAAAGCCAGCGCATCTTCATCAAGATGATTTTTTTCTTTAAGCACCACATCAATCAGAATGGGAAGCGGCAGCGAAGCCATCAACGCAGGATCTTTAATCCAAGGCTCGATCAAACGCGCGGTTTTTTCCTGCGTTATCACGTTAAGCTCGATAACATCCGCGCGCGCGCGCAAGGCGTCTTCAATGCGCTTGATGCGCTCATGCCGCAAAGAAAGCGTATCATCAAGCGCGGCTTCAACCTCGATCGTCACGCGGCTGTCCAGACCGACATTCCAGCTGCTTGCCGTGCGCGCCAAAACAGCCTGCGCCGCCATGGCCAGCGATCCGATATAGACCATAATCACCATGATCGCGCCGAATAAAAGCCCAAGCCGCTGCGTGCGAAAAGCGATCGTGAAAAGATGGGAAGGAACCATCGTCACCCTCCCCTTTCATGCGGCATCACAAGTCGGCCCTTTTTAAGGCGCAAAACAGTCTGGGCATAGCGACGCACCAAACTTTGCTGATGCGTGGCAAAAATAATGGTCGTGCCCATTTTGTTCAGTTCCATAAAAAGATGCATCAGTTTTTTAGCTGACTCATCATCCACATTGCCTGTCGGCTCATCCGCCAGAAGAAGGCGCGGTTTGTTGACAATGGCCCGCGCAATGGCGATGCGCTGCTGCTCGCCGCCCGAAAGCTCGCACGGCAAAGCGGCAAGGCGACCCTCAAGCCCGACCCAGTCCAAAAGCTCAGTCACATGCGATTTAACCTGCGAAGGTTTGGCGCCGGCAAGATAAAGAGGCAGCGCCACATTCTCAAGCGCCGTCAAATGCGGGATCAGCCTGAAATCCTGAAACACAATACCAAGACGCCTGCGAAGGGCCGGAAACGAACGCCGTGCCATGCGTGATGTATCCTTGTCGAACAACACCACGCGGCCCTCAGTCGGCCTTTCGATCTGGTAGATCAGGCGCAAAAGCGAAGATTTCCCCGCGCCGCTGGGGCCGGTCAAAAAGTAAAAAAGCCCCGGCATCAGGGCAAGATTGATGTCGGATAAAACAGGTCTGCCCGTGCCGTAACGCAGACTTACATTTTCAAAAGAAAGAAACATGCGTCAAATCTTCACCTCTCAGCCTGCCGCAGGCTTGCGAAGGACTAAACACCGCGACCATAATTGATAATTGAAGTCCACATTTTTTCAAGTTTGTGCATGGCTGCCAGCATGGCGCCAAGCTCCTCTTCACCCAGTCTGGCTTCGGGCAGCATATGGCGTTGCTTTTCAAAAAAAGCCACAAGCTGCGTATGCAGCGCAAGCCCCTTTTCCGACAGCTTCACGCGCACCGAGCGCCGGTCATGAGGCGAACGCGCCTGCTCAAGATAACCGGCCTCAACCATGCTTTTCACATTGTAGGAGACGTTGGAACCCAGATAATAGCCGCGCGCCGTAAGCTCGCCCACCGTCATCTCATCATGGCCGAGATTATAGAGGACGAGGGCCTGAACATTATTGATGTCCTGCACACCGCGCTCATCAAGGTCAAGCTTGACGACCTCAAGAAAATGGCGGTGCAGGCGCTCAATCAACAAAATAGCTTCGTAGTAGGTCTGGCTCACATCAACCCCTTTCCTCTTGTTTACCGTAGATAACGTAACGCAAGAATCACATCTTTGTCAAAAAACAGGCGCCGTAAGCCCCGCTTCTTCAAGCGCGTGGGCCAGTTGCGCTTTAAGCACGGCCAAAGAAGCCTCATCCCGCCCTTCCGCGCGGGCCACCAAAACCGCCTGCGTGTTCGAGGCGCGCAAAAGCCACCAGCCTTCAGAGGTGCTTACGCGCACGCCGTCCGTTGTGTCCACAGCCGCGCCTTGACGCAAAAGAACCGCCTTCACCGATTCAACAATGGCGAACTTTTGTGCTTCTTCAACCTCAAACCTGATTTCCGGCGTGTTGACGCAGGCGGGCAGCGAATCACGCAAGGCGGCAAGGGAAGTCCCAAAGCGTTCGAGCAAGGAAATCAGCCGCACCCCGCCATAGAGGGCGTCATCAAAACCATAATATTTATCGGAAAAAAAGATATGGCCGCTCATCTCGCCCGCCAGAGGCGAAGACGTCTCTGCCATCTTGACCTTTATCAGGGAATGGCCCGTTTTCCACATCAAAGGCTTGCCGCCCTCCTTGGCGATGGCGTCAAACAAGGATTGTGAGGCCTTCACATCCGCAATAATCGTGGCCCCCGGGTGATCGCGCAGGACTTCACGCGCATAAATGGCCACAAGCTGATCGCCCGCCACGATACGCCCCTTTTCATCCACCGCGCCGATACGGTCGGCATCGCCATCAAAAGCAATCCCCAGATCCGCGCCATGTTCGGCCACGGCTTTTTGCAAATCCACCAGATTTTCCGCAACCGTAGGATCAGGGTGATGATGGGGAAAACGCCCGTCAATCGTCTCGTAAAGGAGAATATGCTCCCCGGGCAGCTGCGCGGTGAGCTTGGCAAGAATGACCCCAGCCGCGCCATTGCCATTGTCCCATACGACTTTTAAGCCCTTTTGGCCCTGATAATCCTTGAGCAACCGCGCCACATAAGCATTTTCAACATTTTTCTCCGTAACGCACCCCTGCCCTGTTTCAAAATCCCCCTCTGCGGCCATAGCGGCCAGCTTTTGAATGGCCGCGCCATAAACAGGCCCGCCGCCAGACAGGCGCTTGGAGATCAGCATTTTAAAGCCGTTTTGGTCGGCAGGATTATGCGATCCCGTCACCATCACACCGGAATCCGCATCGCCGTCATAGGCGGCAAAATAAAGCATCGGCGAAGGCCCAAGCCCTATACGCTCAACATGAAGGCCGGTCTGGGTCAGCCCCTGCACCAAAGCCGCCTCAAGCATGGGGGAATGCGTCCGCCCGTCATAACCCACAACCACACGCTGCCCCCCAGCGCGCCGCACCATCGTGCCGAAAGCCCGCCCCAGAGCCAAAGCGTCGGTTTCCGTCAGATTCTTGCCCACAATGCCGCGAATGTCGTACTCGCGCAGAATAACAGGGTCAAAACGGTGCGTTTCCTTGGTCATGTCCTATCCTCTTATAGTGAGGACGGCATATTGTAGGCATATGAATCTTTTTTCAAGCCAAACCGTATTTTTTATAAGAATCAATAAGTTGGATTCTCACTTGCCAAAATTAACCATCTTGAAAGTATTTTTTATGTTGCGGTAACGAAATATTAGGGTTAACGTAAGGTGATTTAAAGGGATATCTGCTACAATACCCTTTAAGCCTAAAATACTTTCAAGAGAGGATCACTTCTATGTCTCGCTCCACACCCTCATTTCAGACCTCCGGCGATCAGGTTCATATCGTCCGCGCAACGGAAAGACAGCTTGAGCTTGATAAACTGCCGCCCACAAAGACCAGCCGCTGGGTAACTCGCCGCAAAGCGCAGGTTGTCACGGCTGTGCGCAGAGGAATCCTCTCTCTCACCGAGGCTTGCGAGCGCTATAACCTCTCGGAAGAAGAGTTCAAATCTTGGGCAAGCCTTTTTGACAATCACGGCATGTCGGGCCTGCGCGCCACGCGCATTCAGGAATACCGCAGCGGCGCGGAATCCGTCAGCGAATAAGCTTGAAAACCATAACCTCGCGGCTGTCTTTGTCCTCAAGCCTATAAGGCGTGGGGACGTTCATGATGGCCAGCTCCTCTATATTCTCGTGCGGCATATAGGCGCGGCCCGGATCGCCGAGGAAAACCTCAATCCCTTTGCCCGCCAGTTTTCGCAGCCATGCCAGAGCGCCATAGGCCATGCGATGTTCATAGAAAATGTCACCGCCCAAAACACACGCCGTCCCCCACGGCACGCCGCCGTGAAAGCTCAGGGTTTTAAGTTTGATTTTGACATTGTTGGCTTTAGCGTTGCGCAAAATAGCCAGCCTTGCAAAAGGATCAATATCGCAGGCATAAACCTTTTTAGCACCGGCAAGCGCAGCCGCAATGGCCACAAGGCCGCTTCCTGAAGCAAAATCGACAATCTTCTTGCCGCGCACAATCTCGGGATGATCCAAAATATAACGCGCAAGCCCCTGCCCCCCTACCCAAGGATAGGCCCAAAACGGAATCGGAAAATCGTTGCTTTTAAGAATATCCTGAATCTGCTGCCAGAGAGTCTCTGCCGCGACCTGTGACGTATAAAGCTGAATAGGCGGACAAAAAGCCACAGGCTTCAACGCTATAAAATCACCAAGAAGCTTTTCAAACAAACGCTGTGTTTCATTCATGAAAACAAACGCCCCATCATGATGGAGAAAAGAACAAGCAGCCCGAAATACTGATTAGCGCGAAACCGCGCAAGACAATCCGCAGGATGATCCACGCGCCAGCACTTTACAATGCCGCCCGCAAACAAAAATGCAAAAAGAAGCCCAACATAAAACACGCCATGCAGCCCCGCCATAAAACCCGCCAGCGCAAAAAGAGTCAAAGCCGCCGCGTAAAACCCAAAAATCCAAAACCGAGGCCTGTCGCCTAAACACAAGGCCATGGAATAAACACCGACTTTTTCATCATCATCTTTATCTTGAAAAGCATAAATCGTGTCATAAGCAAGCGTCCAAAACACCCCGCCGCTGTAAAGAAGACCGGACGCGACTGACAGAGCTTGTCCCGTCAAAGCGCTCCACCCCATCAAAGCGCCCCAGTTAAAGGCCAACCCCAAAACCACCTGCGGCCACGGACAAAACCGCTTGGCCAAAGGATAAAAGAAAACAAAAACCAAAGAAAAAACGCCAAGCCAAAAAGTCGGCCTGTTAAAAAGAAGCAAAACCCCAAGCCCCATCAAAAGCAGCACAAACAAAAGCACCAAAGCCTGAAAAACCGAAACATCCCCCGCCGCCAAAGGCCGCACGCGCGTCCGCTCAACCTGCCGATCAAGCCGCCTGTCATAGAGATCATTCACAACACAACCCGCGCTGCGCATGACCACCGCACCAATCCCAAACAACACAAGCACCGCAAACCGCTCAAACGGCAAAATCCCTTCCGGCAAAAAAAGCCCCCACCAACAAGGCAACAACAAAAGCCATATCCCCACAGGCCGATCAAGCCGCGCGAGCCGCACAAAAGGCCGAAACGCAAACGGCACACGACGATCAACCCAGTCGCCTTGTTTTATATCGCTGTGAGATTCCATCACTATGCCCTTTAAACCCTGTCATTGGCAGGAAGACCGCAAAGCCCAACGCCCCCCCTTGTCATTGCGAGGAAGGCCTTCAGGCCTGACGCGGCAATCTCGGCGATGTTGCGGGGATCGCCGCGTCAAGCCGGCTTTGCCGGCCTTCCTCGCAATGACAATTTACTTACTCCTCCTTCTTACGCACAAACCGGACGCTTCCAATCTCATCCATAGCTTTACCCTCACGCTGCCGTTCAAGTTTCGCGGCTTGCTCTTCCTGATGGCGCAAAGCGATCTCGTAGCGTTTTTGTTCTTCGAACACTGCGGCCAGTTTGTCCAAAGCGACCTGCACCGCCGCCTTGGCGGCTCGCTCCTTTTGTTTCAGATCGTCCATGCGCTTCATGGAGTCTTTCAGATATGCGCCATAGGTCATGGCGACCTCGTGGTCTTTTTTGACGAGTTCTTTTTGCGCTTCCTGTTCGTTTTTAAGATTTTCAATTTTGGCTTCTATTTGCGCGAGATGTTCGCGCATGCGCGCAAGAATGAGTCTTTGTTCATCGACCCGCTGCTTTTGAAGTTTGATAAGAATGGGCAGGCTTTTCATCTTTACGGCTCACCCAGAGCCGTCTTTTCATCTTCATCCCAAGCAACGCCTAAAATAGCGGCAAGTTCCTTATAGCCATGCGTCAGATCATCACGTTCATTTTTATCCTGACTTAGAAAGTTTTCCAGAGGGCCGTAATATTCCATAGCCTCATCCACTTCCTTGTTCGAGCCTTTGCGATAAGCTCCAAGCCGGATCATCTCAGCCATATTTTCATAGGCCGCAAGATAACGCCTTGCCGTATTCACAAGATCATTCTCCGCCTGCGTGTTACAAGCAGGCATCGTCCGCGAAATGCTGCGCAGGATATTGATGGCGGGAAAGCGCCCGCGCTCGGCAATCGCGCGCTCGAGCACAATATGCCCGTCCAGAATGCCGCGCGTGGCATCGGCAATAGGCTCGTTGTGATCGTCCCCATCAACCAGCACCGTAAACAGGCCGGTGATTGAACCCTGATCTTCCATCCCGGGCCCCGCGCGTTCTAAAAGTTTGGGCAGCTCGGCAAAAGTTGTGGGTGGATAGCCTTTTGTTGTCGGCGGCTCACCCGCTGCAAGACCGATTTCACGCTGCGACATGGCAAAGCGCGTGACGCTGTCCATCAAACATAAAACGCGCTTGCCTTCGTCACGGAAATATTCCGCCACAGCCAAAGTCATATAAGCGGCCTGCCTGCGCATCAAAGGCGCCTCATCCGAGGTCGCCACAACAACAACGCTGCGCGCCAGACCTTCAACGCCGAGATCATCATGGATAAACTCCTGCACCTCGCGCCCGCGCTCGCCGATCAAACCGATCACCGAGACATCCGCCGCCGTATAGCGCGACACCATGGACATGAGAACCGACTTGCCCACGCCGGAGCCCGCAAAGATTCCCATACGCTGCCCTTTGCAGCAGGTTAAAAACGTATTGATCGCCCGCACGCCCATATCCAGCTTGCCGGCAACGCGGCCCCTTTTATGCGCAGGCGGCGGTGCCGCGCGGATAGGCTGATTGCGATCGCCCACAGGCAGCGGCCCCTTGCCGTCAATCGGCATGCCCAAAGCGTTGATAACTCGCCCAAGCCAAGCCGAAGTCGGCGCAATGGAAGGCTGCGATTCAACAACAAGCGCTTTGGAGCCAAGCCCCACCCCTTCCAAAGGCTGAAAAGGCAAAAGCAGCGCATGATTATGGCGAAAGCCTACGACTTCGCACAAAACGCGGCGTCCGTCGCGCGCTGTGACTTCGCACCGCCCGCCGACTGAAACATGATGTTCCACACCGGCAATTTCGATCAGCAAGCCCTGCACAGCCGCAACCCGCCCGAAAATGCGGACTTCGGAGAGAGACTCAATATCGTTAATCAGCGTGTAGGTTTCCTGAGCCATGTCCGTTTATCGCACAACCAGGCAATTTCCTTTTTGCGCTTTGATGGTTTCACAGATATTCTTGGCGTCCTGCTCGGGCAGAGAAGAAGACATCACACGATAGAAAATCCCCTTGCTCCCGAGATCAGCCTGCACCACGCGCAAGCTGGCCCCTTTCAGCGAACCGGCCAGAGATTTTTCCAAACGCAGCACTTCCTTTGAAGCAACATCGCCGTCCTTATAAGACCCAAGCTGGATCTGCGCCTGCCGCCCCGTAGCAGCAGCCTTTTCAGGCGCGGTGAACAAAGAGGCGGGAAGCCTTGATGCGGTTTCCTTAGCCTTGCTCTCAGCTTTTTTCGGCGTTTCCTGCTTCACTTCAGGCACAGAATCTTGCGCAGGCGCCTGTGGTTCCGGCGCCGCTTCCTCACCCGCATCCGTTACGGCAGGAGGAAGTTCTTCGCTTAACTCTTCCATGGCGACTGAATCCGTTTGCGCTGCGCTGACATTGGGTTCCTCAGGCTCAGGCAAAAGCCGCTCAAACGCTTCCGATCCGCCTGCGGCGCCCTGATTGTCAAGGCGCTGGAAAACATCCACATCCTGATGCGGAATATCAATGCCGCCTTCATCGGCAGGGCGCTCCTTGACATTCTCCCGCGCTGTGATGATAGGGATTTCCTTGTCCGCACTATCACGACTCCCAAGCATCCACATCACGCCATAAACAAGGCAGATCGCAAGAACGGCAACGACAAAAGACATGAAGGCCTTGCGCATATTCACGCGGATAGCCGGCTGCGCGCTGCGTCTGGCAAAATCAGAACGCACGGGGCGTTGGGCATAAATCTCACGGGGTGATTTGTTCATGGCGCATTTCCTCCAAGGCACGGCAGCCCATAACAGCAAGGCCATTAGCTAAAACTGTTTGCACCGCTTTCACAAGAGCCAATTTAACTTTTGTGCGTTTAAGATCATCCGCTTGGATAAAACGCAACGCCGCCTTGTCATTGCCCTTGTTCCAAAAGCTATGGAAATCCGCAGCTAAGCCCATCAAATAAAACGCAATCCTATGCGGCTCACGCGCCAACGCCGCCGCCTGCACAGCGCGCGGCCATGAGGCAAGGCTGCGTACCAGAGCAAGCTCCTCAACCTCATCCATAAGGCTTAGATCTTGCGCGGCAAGAGCCTGCGCCGAATCATCCAAATCCGGTATCAGCGTTTTAGCCTGACGCATCACCGAATGCGTGCGCGCATGAGCGTATTGCACATAGAAAACAGGATTGTCGCGGGATTGTTCGACAACTTTGGCAAAGTCAAACTCAAGCTCAGCCTCGGGCGCGCGGGTGAGCATGAAAAACCGGACGGCGCCCGCTCCGACCTGCTCCACCATCTCGCGCAAAGTGATGAGATTGCCCGAGCGTTTGGAAAGCTTCACCGGTACGCCGTTTTTAAAAACCTTCACGATATTGTTGAACAGAACGTCAAGCGAGGCTTTCCCGTCACTCAAAGCCGCCACCGCCGGACGCATGCGCTCAAGATAGCCGCCATGATCTGTGCCGAGCACATTTATCATAAACAAAAAGCCGCGCCGGATTTTGTCGTAATGATAGGCGATATCCGGCATCACATAAGCCCAGCTTCCATCGCGCTTTTTCAAAGGACGATCCACATCATCGCCGAACTGGCTCGAGCGGAAAAGAACCAAAGGCACGGGCGACCAGTCCTCCATCACCTTGCCGCGCGGCGGCGGCAGCGTGCCGGTATAGATCAAACCTTTTTCTTCAAGAATCTTGAAAACTTTATCAAGTGTGCCGTTCTCAATCAAAACGCGCTCATTGGAAAACACATCATGCGTGATGCCGATAAGTTTCAAATCCTCTTTGATGACCTCAATCAGATAAGAAGTTGCAAAAAAGCGCAAAGGCTCAAGCCACACGGACTCTTCTTTGTGAAGCCACTTATCGCCATCACGCGCCACAAGCGCCTGCGCAATGTCTTTAAGATATTCGCCCGGGTAAAGACCTTCGGGGATCGCGCCGATATCTTCACCCAACGCCTGCCGGTAACGCAAATGCGTGGTACGCGCCAGAACATCAATCTGCGTGCCAGCGTCATTCATGTAATACTCGCGCGTGACATCATAGCCTGCCTTGGTCAGCAAACGGCAAAGCGTATCCCCAAGCACCGCGCCGCGCACATGCCCTGCATGCATGGGACCTGTT
Organism: Alphaproteobacteria bacterium; assembly: GCA_009779135.1. Lineage (GTDB taxonomy): Bacteria > Pseudomonadota > Alphaproteobacteria > UBA9219 > UBA9219 > UBA8914. The sequence continues at coordinate 6,454 of WREW01000031.1, read as the reverse complement.
GGGTTGACTGAAACAAACTCCACATTCACTTTTGCGCCGCCGCCTATGGAGCTGTCGCCATAAGAAAGACCGGCCAGAAGAATATCTTTGATTTCCTGATGCCATGCGGAAGGCGCCAGCCGCATATTGATAAAGCCCGGGCCCGCAATCGACACGCTTTCAATAAAAGGCAAAGCCTCAAGCTCAGGCTTAATAAGCTCCGCAAGAAAGCGCGGCGTTTTTTTGGCAAGCTTGGTTAAAACCATCGCCACATTGGTCGCCATATCCCCATGCGCTGGATCGCGCGGCGGCTCGACAACAAAGGCCGGCCTTGGCTGGTCGCCCAGATCCAAAGCAAGCCTATCAAGGATAGAACCCAGAGCCTCATGAACAGACTGAAAAACGGACATGCTTAACGCTACCTTCCTGCAAAGAATATAGCTTAACTTGACAACCCACCGCTTTTCAAGGATATATGGGCGGGATTTTTCATGTGGCGGCCGTAGCTCAGTTGGTAGAGCCCTCGGTTGTGGTCCGAGTTGTCGTGGGTTCGAGTCCCATCGGTCGCCCCAGTTTCCCCCCCCTTTATGTCACCCTTGCGACCTTCCCCTCCTCTTGTCATCCTCGGGCAACCGCGAAGCAGTTGACCCGGGGATCTGACGGTGGAACTATGCTCGAATGTCAGATCCCCGAGCACTTGCTTCGCAAGCCTCGAGGATGACAAAAAGGGGAGTTTTGACCCATGACCCGAAAAAAAGCCCTCAACATCGCCCTAGGCCTTATCCTCGGCCTCGGCCTTTGGGTGGGGCTGGCGTTTGTTGTCGGTGTGCAAAAACAGGATCTTCAAGCCCTGTGGATGCGCCTTTCCCTTTTCCATTGCGGAGTCATCTTTATCCTTACCTTTTTTCTGGCGCTGATGGGGGCGCATAAATGGGAAATCATGGCCCACATGCTGCATAAAACGCAGCCCGCCCAAAGCAAGGCATTTTACCGCCGCCATATCATCTGGCAAAGCTGGACTGGGCAGTTTGTCTCGCCCACGCTTGTCCTGATTTTTGGCCGAGGTTTGGCCGAGAAAAAACACGCCTCTTTCCGCGCAGGCGCTTTCAGCGGCGTGATTGATTTTGCGGGCGAGGCTCTTTTCCTCGCCGCCACCTTGATCTCGGGCGCTCTGGCCTTGTTCGGCATCATCGGCTGGATGGAATATATTATGCTTTCGCTTTTAAGCTGCATTCTGGTTTTTCTTGCAAGCTATGTTCTGGTCAAACGCTTCAGGAAAAACTGGCTCCCGCTTTTTCCGCATTTCATGTTCTGGTCTTTTATGAGGGTCTTGCTGATCCTGACGCGCCTTGTATGGGGAGTCTTTGCCTTGGGCGTTATCATCAGCCCTTTAAGCGTAGCGGCGGCAGCCCCCCTTGTCGCGGGCCTTTCCCTGATCCCCATCACCCCGGGCAATCTGGGTATTATAGAATGGGGCTGGGCCGGCGTTCTGGCTTTAGGCGGCCAAAGCCCGCTGGAAGCCGCTCTTTTGGCCATGGGTTTCCGCGTTCTTGTTTTGATCGCGCAGACCCTGCTTGTGGCGGTTTATGAAGTAGGCAATTATACGATAAAAGCTTGTCAAAAAGATAAAGCTATGCCTAAATAAGGCGTTTTTACAGGCCCCAAAGTTAGAAGAAGGGATATCCGCCTATGATTTTAGGCGCGCTGACAAATTACGCAAACCCCATTGAAGTCGGAGCCTCCTACCGCCGCACAGGCGCCCACGCCCTTGTCGAAACCGCCTATGTGCTTGATGTGGCCAAAGACAAGCTGGGAATCCCCCATGTCCACTTCCAGCTTCATATTGTGCGAGGCGCCTGCCGCCCGACTGTCGAAACAAGGACTCTTTCGCTCGAAGCCTTCCAAAGCCGCTTTAAAGACAGAATCCGAGAAACGCACTAACTTGCGCTCACCGCAAAAAAGCTTTAGAACCCTAAAAAATGCGGATGTGGCGGAACTGGTAGACGCGCTGGATTTAGGTTCCAGTGACGAAAGTCGTGGGGGTTCAAGTCCCTTCATCCGTACCATTTTTTCCTTTTTGATGTTTTAGGGATTCTATACAACCGTTCAATGCTCTAGATAAAAACATAAGGAGTTATCGTGAAATATTATCTACTAAACATAAAACTTTCAGAACATGGTAACCTTGTGGATAAATATATTAAGGAAAGAAAATGCGCTCCTTTGTTTTTCCGTGATACGACAATAGAAGATATAAAGAATAAAACATCTTCGTTTTCCAAGTGGGGCCCAAATCAAAGACGGGATATAGAATTATTCTATGAAACTTTTGGTAATGGTATAAACAAGGATGCAATTATTTGTTCCATTGGAGAAAATGATGTTTATCTTTATAAACAAACAGGCCCTCTTGAACATGGGGAACAATTTCAAGACGAAGGTAAATTGGGGATCGAAAAATGTTTTCGCGTAGAATTGTGTGGTCAATGTCCTATAAAGGAAGCCCCTCTGATCTTATCAACAATAAAAGCCAATGCTTGGCTGGGAAGAGGCACAATAAAAGAAATTCCGGCTCGTGGTTCTTATTTAGGAAACATCAAAGCTATGGAATGGATAATTCAAAATAAGAAACAAACTGTTGAAGATTTTCAGGCGTATTTATATTGCCTATCAAGCTTGGAGTTTGAGACCCTAATAGCTAAATTATACGAAGACGAAGGTTATCATGTCCCAGCTTATAAGGGTGGTTTTCTAAAAGATTTCGATTTATTTGTATATCCCAATGAGAACAATTCCACCCCTGAAACTATCCAAATAAAACTTATATTAGAGTCTTGGTTGGCCAAAACAAAACCCGATACTATATTTTGGTGCATAGATACGAAAAATCAAGAACATGACAATAAGAATATAGTAGATTGGAAAAGCATTAAGAGTAAATTAATCGATGGGAAGCACCGTAATGCAACAAAATGGCTTCTCCGAACTCTTTATTGGCTTGTTCCTCCCGTAGAATTGCAACAAGTTCAAAGTTGATTTTCATTTTCTGATTGAACGCCCCAATCTTCTCCACCAAGTCCCCCCTTCTCGTCATCCTCGGGCAACCGCGAAGCGGTTGAGCCGGGGATCTGACGGTGGGGCAAGCTTCATATCCCCGGGTTCCTGCTTCGCAGGCCCCGAGGATGACATCAAGGGGTCAGCGCCACAACAATCGGCGTATGATCCGAAGCTTTTTCCTGCGCGCGCGGGGCGCGGTCGATGGTGCAGGAGTCCAGACGCGAGGCAGCCTCGGGGGACAAAAGAAAATGGTCGATGCGCAGGCCGAGGTCTTTTTGCCATGCTCCGGCCTGATAGTCCCAAAACGTATAGGATTTTTCCTCGTGCGGGTGTAGAGCGCGATAGGCGTCTGTGAAGCCGAGATTCAGAATGCTCCGCCAGATCTGCCGCGTTTGCGGGCGATAGAGCGCATCATTCTGCCAGCCTTGCGGGTCATAAACATCCTCAGGCGCGGGGATCACGTTAAAATCTCCCCCCAGCACAACAGGCTTTTCTGTTTTCAGCAGCGCCTCGGCCCGCGTTTTTAACTGCTCCATCCAAGCAAGCTTATAATCATATTTCTCCCCCGGGGCGGGATTGCCGTTGGGAAGATAAAGGCTGGCCACCAGCATATCGCCTATCTGCGCCTCGATATACCGCGCTTGGGGATCGTCTTTCATCAATCCCTGCCGCATATCTGTAGCCTCCTGCCGCGAGATGATCGCCACGCCATTATAGGCCTTCTGCCCCAGAACATAAGCGTGATAGCCCAGAGCCTTTATCTCAAACAGCGGAAACTGGTCTGTTTCGCACTTGATTTCCTGCAAAAGCAAAACATCGGGAGCCTCCGTCTCAATCCAGTCTTTCAAAAGGCCTATTCTGGCGCGGATTCCGTTGATATTCCAGCTGGCGATCTTCATTTTTTCCTCTTCTCAAAGGGCAAACATGTGTTTAATCTGCGCCTATGACAAAATATATGCAAGATAAGAGCCTCGTGCTCGCCCCTTACGCCACCAAGGCCGAAGAAACCCGAGGCCGGCTTGTCCCCGAAGCGCCAAGCGAAACCCGCACCGAGTTTCAGCGTGACCGCGATCGTATTATCCATTCCGGCGGCTTTCGCAAGCTGCGCAACAAAACGCAGGTTTTTATCGAAAATGAAGGCGACTATTACCGCACGCGCCTGACGCATTCGCTCGAAGTATCACAAATCGCGCGCTCTGTCGCCCGCACGCTTGACCTGAACGAAGATTTGACCGAGGCCATCGCGCTTGCGCATGATCTGGGCCACACCTGCTTTGGCCATGCGGGTGAATGGGCGCTTGCGGATCTCATGAAAGATTACGGCGGCTTTTCGCATAATGAACAAACTTTCCGCATTTTAACATTGCTGGAAAACCGCTATCCGGCCTTTGACGGCTTGAACCTGACATGGGAAACGCTGGAAGGCATTGCCAAGCACAACGGCCCGCTTCTTGACTCTGCAAACAGCGAGACTCCTATTCCTTCAACCATCGCTGCCTTTAATGAAAGCTATGATCTGGAGCTTCAATATTACCCGGGCGCCGAGGCGCAAGTCGCGGCCATGGCGGATGATGTCGCCTACAACACGCATGACATTGATGACGGCTACCGCGCGGGATTTTTAAGCTTTGAGGATATTCAATCGCTGCCCTTGTTCGGCCCGATTATCGAGGACATCAAAAAACACAATGCCAATGCCGAACGTTCGCGCCTGATACACGCCACAGTCCGGCAGGTTCTCGGCACCATGGTGACGGATTTGATTGACACGACACGTTCCAATTTAAAGCGCATGAATATCCAAAGCGCGCACGATGTGCGCAAGGCCAAAGAACAGACGGTCGCTTTCAGTTTTGCCATGCAGCAAAACATCCGCACGCTGCGCAATTTCCTGCAAAAGAAACTCTACGGCCACAGCCGCATCAACCGCGTCTGCGCCAAATCGGATCACATTGTGCGCGAGATGTTTACGTTCCTGATGGAGCACCCCAACTGCCTGCCCAACCCTTGGTATGCTAAATTGCAGGGACAGGAGGAAGAAACCAGCCTCAAAGCCCGCATCATCGCCGACTACATCGCCGGCATGACGGACAGATATGCTGTGTTGGAACACCGCCGGTTGTTTTCAACGGAAATGATGGTTTAAAAAAAATCTGTCATTGCGAGGAAGGCCGAAGGCCTGACGTGGCAATCCCTGCAACAGTACACTGTCATTGCGAGGAGGGCCTTCGGCCTTCCTCACAATGACAAGGGGGGTCTATCACCGCCTAACACAACGGACAAAACTATTGTATGTGTAATTTTTGGGTTGACTGCCGCTGGACATGGTGCCTCGGAAACTCGCAGAACCGGTACTATATTCAGAGGATGTCCAGTAACTAGCATTTTCTATAGTAAACCCGCTGTCCGCCCCCCTGTTCCCCATAAGCGTGATTAACTCATTTGTGGCAGGCAGATACCAGTCACTAAACCCGCTCACCGTCAGCTCATGGCACCAGAGCGCCGCGTAATAGGGCGCGGGTGATGGCGATGTGCCGAACGCAGCAAGCCCCGCTGTATTCGACCGACCTGTGACGGGTGATGTGAATCCTGTCGCAACGCTGTTGCCCAATCCATCATCCCATGACATGTTCAGCCGCGTGCCGGTACAGCTTGTTCCGTTCCAGTTCTGTCCCGCATCGCAAGGCGCAGCATACATCGGGACAAGCCCATCCACCGACAATCCCGCATAAATCGTCCCATCATCGCACCGCGTACCCGGGGGCGGAGTCCCAACACAAGCATTTGGTGCAGTCGTAACCGTCCATGTCGCCGAAGGCGTCGTCCCCACCGTGACACTGGCCGTGGTAGGCGTCAAACCGGTTGAGGCCGATGTCAACTGAATCGCAATCGTATCCCCCGCCGAAAAATTAGCCGACATCCCCACCGCCACACCATTGCGATACATCCCCGTACAACTCGGGTTACAAACAGCCAGCAACTGCCCCGTAAACCCGCCCAGAGTTATCGCATTGCTGATGACCGTTATGTCGAACGCCACGCCTGTCTGATCGATGAAGCTGAACGGATTGGACGCCGTATTCACCGTCCCACCCAACGTAAGCCAAGTTTGTCCATCACATCCTTGGAAAGCAGATCCCGTCCACTGCAGCATCCCCGCCTTGCTGGAGTCGCATGCCGTAGCCGCATAAGGTGGAACGGTCACCGTGCCTAAAATAAACGGCGCGGTTTGCATCGTCCCACTTGTACCTACTGCAGAAGAATTACACTGCGCCGAAGTATCAAAATCCAAAGAACTAGCCAGATTCCCGCAAGGCTGGCCTACGGATTTCTGCCCAAGGGTTGGGGTTGTGCGCGCAAAAGTAGGTGAAGCCACGGCCAAAAACAGGCAAAAAGCCAATATAAAACAATTAGTTAT
>WREW01000030.1 GCA_009779135.1 Alphaproteobacteria bacterium | reverse complement strand
GATTGCGGCAGTTTTCAAGATCGATGTATCCGCCGGCTGTGAGATTTCCCATCGAGGTGAGATTGCGGCAGTTTTCAAGATCGATGTATCCGCCGGCTGTGAGATTGCCCACCGAGGTGAGATTGCGGCAGCCTCGAAGATCGATGGATCCGCTGGCTGTGAGATTGTCCACCGAGGTGAGATCGTAGTAGCCTTGAAGATTGAGGTTTTCGGTGACAACAAGCGTGTCGCCTTCTTTTTTGTAAGCTATTCTTCTTTTCTTTAAAAAAGCTTCATCTAATCTCATCTTATAATCCTTGTTCCGGCTGTTTTCGGTTATTCCGCTGGTATATAATCATTTTTTCTTCGGCGAAATCAAGTATAAATAGCGCCAATGCTTTCTTTTTTATGCTTTTATATCAAGCTATTATATCCATCATCACGGCATTTTTCATTGTTTTTATGTAGTCATACAGGGATTGCTTTGCATGATGGCCATGTTCGCCGATCAGTTTGACGATGGCGCTGCCGACAATAATGCCGTCGGCTTGCTTTGAAAAATGCTGGGCTTGCTCGGGCGTTGAGATTCCAAAGCCTATGGCTATGGGTATAGAAGCCGTTTTTCTGATGGATTCTATTATGGACGATAAGTCAGTTGTAATTGTGCTGCGTACGCCCGTAACGCCCATGGATGAAACAAGGTAAACAAAGCCTTGCGCATTTTTCGTTATGTCCGCAATACGTTTTTCCGAAGTGGGGGCGATCATGGTGATGATTTCGATGCCGTGTTTTTCAGCCGGTTCTTTGGCTTCGCCTTGTTCTTCAAAGGGCATGTCGGGGATGATGATTCCGCTTATGCCCAGTTTTGCGCAACGGGCGAAAAAGCGGTCATAGCCATAGACAAAGACAGGATTCAGATAGGTCATGAAAACCATAGGAATCCGCATTTTGTCTTTGATGGATTCGACCATGTCGAAAATGGCGTCAAGTCTTGTGCCTGCGCTTAGGGCGCGGGCGGCGGCGGCTTGGATGACCTCGCCTTCCGCAATGGGGTCTGAGAAAGGGATTCCGATTTCAATCAAATCTGCTCCGGCTTCTTGCGCGGTCAGGATGTAGTTTGCGCAAGCCTGCAGATCCGGATCGCCGGCCATCAGATAGGCGATGAAGGCTTTTTTGTTTTGGAAGGCTTCTTTGATTTTAATCACGGACGCTTTCTCCTCTGTAGCGGGCGATGGCGGCTACGTCTTTGTCGCCGCGGCCCGAAAGGCATATGATAATTGTTTTTTCCTTGTCCATTTCTTTGGCCAGTTTAATCGCGTGTGCTACGGCGTGGGCTGATTCAATCGCGGGGATAATGCCTTCGGTGCGGGAGAGAAGTTCGAAAGCGTCCACCGCTTCATCATCAGTGATGGGGATATATTCCGCGCGGCCTGATTGGTGCAAAGAGGCGTGCTCCGGGCCGATCCCGGGATAATCTAGGCCTGCGGAGATGGAATAGACGGGCATGATCTGGCCGAACTCGTCCTGGCAAAAAAGGGATTTCATGCCGTGCAAAATGCCGACAGAGCCGCGGGCCATGGTGGCGGCGTGTTGTTGTGTGTCTATACCTTTTCCGGCAGCTTCGCAAGCAATCAGGCGCACGGTTTTGTCATTGATAAAATCGTAAAACGCGCCAATGGCGTTGGATCCGCCGCCGACGCAGGCGACAATGGCGTCCGGCAGGCGGCCAGTTGTTTTCATCATTTGCGCGCGGATTTCTTTGCCGATGATCGTTTGAAAATCGCGCACTATGGTAGGAAAGGGGTGCGGCCCCATCACGGAGCCCAGAACATAGTGCGTATCTTCCACGCGCTTTGTCCATTCGCGCATGGTTTCGTTGACCGCGTCTTTAAGAGTCATGGTGCCGGAGGTTACTTCGTGAACCTTTGCGCCCAAAAGACGCATACGATAGACATTCAGAGATTGGCGTTCGGTATCCTCTTTCCCCATAAAGACTTCGCAGTCCATGCACAGCAAGGCGGCGGCGGTGGCGGCGGCGACGCCATGCTGTCCCGCGCCTGTTTCCGCAATGATACGGGTTTTGCCCATGCGTTTGGCAAGAAGCGCTTGGCCAAGGACGTTGTTGATTTTGTGGGATCCTGTATGGTTCAGATCTTCCCGCTTCAGGTAGATTTTCGCGCCGCCGATTTCTTTTGTAAGGCTTTTTGCATAATAAAGAAGGGATGGGCGTCCGGCATAGTTTGCAAGCAAGTCGTTTAATTCTGCTTGGAAGGCGGGATCGTTTTTGGCGTTGTTGTAGGCTTCTTCCAATTCAAGCAGGGCGCTCATCAATGTTTCGGGGATGTAGCGGCCGCCGAATATGCCAAATCTTCCGTTTTCCATTTATCGGGTCTCCCTTACAATACGCACAAAGGCTTCGACTTTTTTCATGTCTTTAAGGCCGTCTGTTTCTACGCCGCTGCTGACATCAACGCAAAACGGGGAAAGCATGCGGATGGCCTGCGCCACATTTTCAGCGTTAAGGCCGCCGGCCAGAAAATAAGGCGGCCCCTTGTAATCTTTTAGGAGATTCCAATCAAAAGTCTGGCCGCTGCCGCCGCGCTTATTGTCAAACAAAAGATAATCCGCATTTTCCGGCATGGGCGATGTCGGATGTCCGGCTTTGATGATTTTACAGCGGCAACGCTCGCGTAATTTTTCGATATAGGCACTGTCTTCATCGCCGTGAAGCTGGATAAGATCAAGGATTTTTTCGGCATATAAGGATATGATGAAGTCGATATCCTGATTGACAAAGACGCCTACGGTTTTAATCATGGGATTAAGATGTCTTTTCAGCTTTGCGGCTGTTTTTTTGTCTATCTGACGGCTGCTTTGTGCAAAGACGAAGCCGACAAAGTCCGGCATTTCGCAGTCGGCGGTTTTTACGTCCTTTAGACTTCTTAGGCCGCAGATTTTGACTTTAGCCATGACGTTCACCTCGCAAGGCGGTTAGGGCCGCTTTTTTGTCAGGCGCGCGCATAAGGCTTTCGCCGATCAGCACGGCGTTGATACCGTTTTGCCGCAGGAGATTTACATCCTCAGCCGTTTGGATTCCGCTTTCGGCGACAAAGATGATTTCTTGCGGGACAAGTTTTTTCAGTTTTATGCTGTTGTTGATGTCCACTTCAAAGGTTTTTAAATCTCTGTTGTTGACGCCGATCACGCGTGCACCGGCGGCAAGGGCGCGTTTTACTTCATCTTCGTCATGCGTTTCCACAAGACAGGAAAGGCCCAGATCGTCAGCTTGTTTGATAAAGTCCGTCAGTTGCGCGGATGTCAGGATTGCGCAAATCAAAAGAATAGCGTCAGCGCCAAGGCAAGATGATTGTTCAATCTGAAATGGATCAATGATGAAATCTTTGCGCAGCAGGGGAATGGAGGCAGTTTCGCTTATGGAAGTAAGATAACGGTCTGCGCCTTGGAAAAAATCCGGTTCGGTAAGGATGGATATTGCGGCGGCTCCGGCCTCTTCGTAATCCCGCGCGATGTCAAGATAGGGGAAATCTTCCGCTATAATGCCTTTGGAGGGCGAGGCTTTTTTGACTTCACAGATAAAGGCAAGATCGGGGCTGCGCAGCTTTTGTTCAAACAGAAAATCCGCACGGCGGCGGGCTTGGGGCGGTAGGCCTGTTTTTTTGTCCTTTTCAACGCGCCAGCGCGTTGAGGTGATGATCTGTTCAAGGATATTCATGCCGCAACCTCTTTTGTGGCGCGGATGAAGTCGTTTAGTTTTTCCATCGCTTTTCCGCTGTCGATCAGATCTTGCGCCAGCCCCACGCAGGCACGCATGGTGATGTTGTTCTTTCCCATATAAAGGCAGCAGGCTGCGTTTAACAGTACAATGTCCCGCTTTGGGCCTTTTTCGCCTGCAAGAACGCGCCGTGCAATCTCGGCATTTTCTGCGGGGCCGCCGCCGGTCAGGTCGGAAAGGTTACAGCGTGTAAGTCCGAATTGTTCGGGCGTGATGAAATAGCTGTTGAGATTGCCGTCCGCGACTTCGCAAATGGTGGATGTGCCGGTCAAGGTGATTTCATCAAGGCCGTCATGTCCATGCACAACCATAGCGCGTTTGACGCCAAGATTGCTGAGTACACGCGCAAGCGGTTCGACAAGATTTTCGTCATAGACGCCTAAAAGCTGCATATTCGCGCCCGCCGGATTGGCCAGAGGGCCGAGGATATTGAAAATCGTGCGCACGCCAAGCTCACGGCGCACATGGGCCACATGCTTCATGGCCGCGTGATAGGTCTGCGCCAGCATAAAACAGATTCCGGTTTGCGCCAGAACCTTTTCGCTTTGCTGCGCCGTCAGCATAATGTTGGCGCCCAGAGCTTCAAGCACATCGGCGCTGCCGCATTTGCTGGATACGCTGCGGTTGCCGTGCTTGGCGACAGGGATTCCGCCAGCCGCCACAACAAAGGCCGAGACGGTAGAAATATTGAAGCTATATAATTCATCCCCGCCGGTGCCTACGATGTCCAGAACATCCGTTTCAGGATGAAGGCGGACGCATTTTTCCCGCATCACCTGAGCGCAGGCGGTGATTTCTTCGATGGTTTCGCCTTTCAGACGCATGGAAGCGAGGAATGCGCCCATCTGGGAGTCGGTGGCTTTGCCTTCCATCATCTCCATCATCACTTCCTTGGTCGTTTCAAGGTTGAGCGTGCGTCCGGCCAGAATATTGTAAATGGCTTGTTCAATCACGGCTTTGTTCTCCGATCCGCAAAAAGTTCTCTATAATTTTTCCGCCCTGCGGCGTGAGAATGGATTCAGGGTGGAATTGCAAACCAAAAAGATTAAAGTCGCGGTGCTTGACGCCCATCACTTCGCTGTCATCCGTTTCAGCGATGACGAGAAGTTCGTCCGGCAGCGTGCTGCGGTCAGCCGCAAGCGAATGATAACGTCCTGCTTGCATAAGCGGCGGCAAGCCACGAAAAATCGGATTGCCGTTGGCGATATGCACCATGCTTGTTTTTCCGTGCATCAGACTCTTGGCGTAGGTGATTTCCGCGCCGAAGACTTCACAAAGCGCCTGATGGCCAAGACAGATTCCGAGGATGGGAATCTTTCCCGCAAAATAACTGATGGCTTCTTCGCAGATTCCTGCGTCTTTCGGCCTTCCGGGCCCCGGGGAAATCATGATATGCGCGGGCCGCAAGGCTTCAATTTCCGCAACGCTGATCTGATCGTTATAGGCCACTTTGATGTCAGGATTATACGCGCCCGCGATTTGATAGAGGTTGTAAGTAAAGCTGTCGTGATTGTCGAGTATCAGGAGCATGGCTTAGACCTCCCCATTTCTTTTCAGGGCCTCCATAACGGCCTGCGCTTTGTTTTGCGTTTCCTGATATTCGCTTTCCGGCACGCTGGCGGCTACGATTCCGGCGCCTGCCTGAACATGGACATATCCGTCTTTCAGAAAAGCCATGCGAATGCCGATGCACATATCCATATTGCCGGCAAAATCAATATAGCCTATCGCGCCGCCATATATGCCGCGCTTGGTGTCTTCGACCGCATCGATAATCTCGCAAGCTCGTTTTTTGGGCGCGCCGGAAAGTGTGCCTGCGGGCAGCGCGGCGGCAATCACATCTATGGCGTCAAGATCTTTGCGTATCTCGCCCGTCACGCGCGAAGCTATATGACTGACATGGGAAAAGAGTTTGATCTGCCGGTGCTCGCGGACTTTGACGGAACCGAAAGAGCTTACTTTTCCTATGTCGTTGCGGGCGAGATCGACAAGCATGTCGTGCTCGGCCAGCTCCTTTTCGTCTTGCAGCAGGCTTTCAATCAAAGCGGCGTCTTCTTCTTCTGTTTTGCCGCGCGGGCGCGTGCCGGCAAGAGGGAAGGAACTTATTTCCCCATCCCGCAAAGCGACAAGAGTCTCCGGCGAAGAGCAAGCGATTTCCATATCGTCGAGCCGCATATAGACCATGTAGGGCGAGGGATTGAGCGTGCGCAAAACCCTATAGGTGTTTATAAGGCTGCCTTTGAAAGGTGCTTTAAAGCGGTTGGAAATGACGGCCTGAAAAATATCGCCTTCGACAATGTGGTGTTTGACTTTGGCCACTGCGTCCTTGAATGCGTTTTCTGTGAAAGCAGGTTCAAACGCGCCGCAGGATGATGGTTCTTCTTGGGCAGGGGGCGTTGAATCGAAAAGAAGCTTTTCTATGGATCTCAGCTCTTCAACGCCTTTTTGGTAGTTGCTTTCAAGATCTTCTGTCGGGATGTTCTTGATGATGTAGATCTTCTGTTTAAAGTGATCGAAGGCGATAATTTTATCCATCAGCATCAGGTGGAAGTCGCGGAATCCTTCGTTGTTTTCTGCGCGGAGTTTCAGGCCTGTCATGAAATACTGCACGGCGTCATAGGCAAAATAGCCGACAAGTCCGCCGGTGAAAGGCGGCAGCCAAGGCAGACGCGGGCTTTTGGTGCGGGATATAATATCCCTTATCATGTCGATGGGAGGCGCGGCTTTCAGCGTGCCGTTTTTGACCGTGACGGACTCGCCCGTGGCGTAAAGCGTCATGGCGGGATCATATCCCAAAAAAGAATAGCGTCCCCAGTTGTCATTGCCGCCTACGCTTTCCAGAATAAAGCAGCATTCGCTTTTCTGCCTGATGATCCTAAGAAGCTCAATCGGCGTTTTCTGATCCGAGAGTATTTCAAGCGCGATAGGAAGGACGGTATAGCCCTCGGCAAGCTTTTTTGCCTCGTCCAAAGCGGGCCTTATCATAATGATGTCTCCTTGTCATCTCCGGATACTTTTCTTCCGCTTGTCATCCTCGGGCAATCGCGCAGCGATTGAGCCGGGGATCTGACGTTATCCCAGCGTCAGATCCCCGGGCTCTTGCTTCGCAAGCCCCGAGGATGACAAGCGGAGAGCTAAACCTATCAGTGCTTGGCCTGGTGGTCTAGGGTGTTTGATTTTCAAGCGAAATTAGGGGCTGTAGTCGGGTTCTGTGAGCTTGCGATAAAGATGGACGGCACGCTCGCATTGGACGGGGGGCGTATCATCGCTTTTCCAAATAGCTTTAAGTTTATCCGGAAGGCTATCCGGGATGAAGCTATTGCCCGTTTTGGTCAGATAGAAAAGACTTTGAGCGGCATGCTTAAAAGCATCCGTGGTGTTCCCTTTTACGGCGGCCAGAGCTGTGTTCGTAGATATCTCTTTCATGAGTGTTGAACGTCTGTTAACCGAGGAACAGAAACTTGCATAGGCGTCTTTGTCCATTTCTGTTGTAGAGAGTGCGTCTTTTTTAGCAAGGATCTCTTTTTGGGCCGCCGCAAAATAAAACCTGATCAAATAGTCCTGTACAGTAAACGGGTCATCTCGCAACCGCAAACGCTTATCAACCTTTGCTTTGAGGGCATAGGTAACGGCACGCTTATTTGTTCGCGTAATGGCCTTTTCCATGGCGCCAAGATTAAGATGTGCCATTTTTTCCATGCACTTGCTCGCAGCACTTGAACGCATGAAGAGTGCCGTTGATTCAGCCCGCCGCACGGTTTCCAAGATGAAGTCTGGGGTGATAAGATGCTTTGTATCTTCATCAAGAAGCTCTGTTCGCACCTCAAAGGCATTTATGCGATTAACACCATCCTCAGTTGTAAAATTATGTTTGCAGCTTATTTTAAGGAGTTGTTCCATAAGTGAAGCAATTTCATTATCCGGAAGTAAATCCGTTGCGTTACCCGTTTTTTTCCTTTCGACATAACATCCGGCTGCTTTCACTAGCTTAAAATCTATCGAATCTTCGCTCATTACATACCTCTTCAAGACATGGAAGATAGAGTTAAATATAACAAGGAATGAAAGAAAAGCATTATTTATAGTTAATGATTATGAAACAAGAAAAAACCTGTCATTGCGAGGAGGGCCGTAAGGCCTGACGTGGCAACCTCGACGATGTTGCAGGGATTGCCGCGTCAAGCCGCCTGCGCCGGCTTTCCTTGCAATGACAATAAGGGGGGCTACAACTTCGCGCGTGCTGGGTGGATCATGCTTTCGGGGCTGAGGAGTTTATCAAGCTGTTCCTTGGTCAGGTATCTGTCTTCCAAGGCTATATCGGCAACGGAGCGGCCGGTTGCCAGAGCTGTTTGGGCGATCACGGCGGCTTTTTCAAAGCCGAGGATCGGCACCAGATTGGTGACGATGCCGATGGAGTTGACGACCAGCTCATAACACCGCTCGCGGTTGGCGGTAATGCCGGAGATACATTTATCCTGCAAGGTGACGCAGGCGCGTTGGAGGCGTTGAATGCCGTGGAAAAGCGTGTGCGCGATAATGGGCTCCATGACATTGAGCTCAAGCTGCCCCGCTTCCGCCGCTAAAGAGATAGTCACATCCTTGCCAATAATATCAAAGCAGACTTGATTGACCACTTCGGGAATAACCGGATTGACCTTGCCCGGCATGATGGATGATCCGGGCTGCAGGGGCGGCAGGTTGATCTCGTTAATGCCGGTGCGCGGGCCTGACGACAACAGCCGCAGGTCGTTGCATATTTTGGAAAGCTTGATAGCGGTGCGCTTGAGCACGCTGGATATCTGTACATAGCAGCCGGTGTCCCAGGTAGCCTCGATCAGATTTTCGGAAGTTACGACATCCAGACCGCTTAAAAGGCGCAGGTGATTGCGCACAACACGCGCATAGTCAGGTGGCGCGTTGATGCCGGTGCCGATGGCTGTGGCTCCGAAATTGATTTCAAGCACCAGCTTGCGGACTTCTTCAAGGCGCTGAATGTCTTCGCCGATGGTGGCGGCATAAGCAGAAAACTCCTGCCCCAGAGTCATGGGCACGGCATCCTGCAGCTGGGTGCGGCCCATTTTGACGATATCCGCAAACTCGAGGCTCTTTTGGGCAAAGCCTTGCTGTAGATAGGCCATGTGCTGCGCCAGATCGCCCAGCTCGTGATATAAAGCGATGCGTAGAGCGGTCGGGTAAGCATCATTGGTGGACTGGGAGCAGTTGACGTGGTTGTTGGGATGGCAAAACTCATATTCGCCTTTCTTATGTCCCATAATTTCCAAAGCGCGGTTGGCGATGACTTCGTTGACATTCATGTTCATTGAAGTGCCTGCGCCGCCCTGAATGGTGTCCACAGGAAACTGATCGTACATTTTTCCTTCAAGCAGCTCATCACAGGCCGCGCAAATGGCTGTGCAGATATTCGGCTCCAGCACGCCAAGCTCCGTATTCGCAAAGGCGGCGGCTTTTTTTACGACAGCAAGTCCTCGAATGAAAGAGGGGAACTGGGAAATGCTGCCGTTGGAAATGCGAAAGTTTTGCACGGCCCGCATGGTCTGCACGCCGTAGTAAGCCTCTGCAGGAATATCAAGCTCGCCGAGAAAATCATGTTCTTTGCGGGTTTCCATAGATGACTCCCTTGTTGTGTATTTTTGAGATGATTTCGTAATTGATCGTATCGCAAAGAGACGCCATTTTTTCAACCGTCATGTTGACATTGTCAAAAATAGCGATTTCATCGCCGACAGAGACAGGGCCTTGTATGTCTGTTATATCAACAATCGTGTAATCCATACAGACGAAACCACGAATAGGGGCGAGCTGGCCGTTGATAACAAAGGAGCCTTTGTTGGACAGAGTCCGGCTTAACCCATGTTGATAGCCGACAGGCACAGTTGCCAGTTTGCTTTTTCTTGTTGTGATGAAGCTGCGGTTGTAGCTTACGGGAAAGCCTTCGTCCACATCTTTGATCTGGGTGATGACGGAGACCAGTTTAAGGGCGGGCTTTAAGGTTATATGATCTTTCAGCGTGGCAGAAGGATAATAGCCGTATAGCATAAGGCCCGGCCTTACCATGTTGAACAATTCCGCATGGGGATTAAAAATAGCGGCGCTTGCGCAGGCATGTTTGTATTTTACCGCGCCGACCGCATTTTCAATGCCGGAGATGCACTCCTTAAAAAGATCTGTTTGCTGTCTGGTGAAGGCCAGATCTTCAGGGGCAGGGGAGTCCGCGCATGCGTAGTGCGTCCATAGCCCTTCGATTTCCAGATGGCTGAGGGCGTGTATATCCTTAGCCAGCCGGACGGAGTCTTTTGCAAGAACGCCCTGCCTTCCCATGCCCGTGTCAATCTCGATGTGTATTTTTAGCTTTTTGTTGTGTCTTTTTGCCGCGTCATTCAGGCTTTCGGTAAAATCAATATGGCTGACAGAGGCCACATAATCATTTTCCGCAACGGCATCCGCATGCGCAGAAAAGGGCTGGTAGAGCAAAAGGATCGGGGCTTGAGGCAAAATCTTCCTGAGAGAGTCCGCCTCATGAATATCGCCGACAGCCAAATAGGGACAATGGCCATACAGGTCGGCAATCATTTCGGCGCTTGATCCGTAGCCATTGGCCTTGACAACAGGGGCTATTTCAACAAAATCCCCTACAGCTTTTTTTATTTCGGCAAAATTATGTTTTAAAGCCTCACTATCAATAATGAGTTTTGTTTGATAGGTGACATTCATAGAGGATTCCGGTAAAATGAGAGCGTCGTGCTTGACGTTATTTTGAAGGCGTTAAAAGAAAATTAACTTTTTGAGGCGACGACTTAAATAAAGAGGATGCTGCTGATGGATGAAGAGGAAGACAAGCTGTTTAACGCCGCACGGCGCGATTTTCTGCGCGGTATGGGGATGGCTTTGCCTTTTTTGGGGCTTTCCTGCTTTATGCCGTCTTTGGCCTTGGCTGACCCTGATGAAAAGCCCAAGATTTTGATGATTGATCCCGGGCATGGCGGGCGCGATCCTGGGGCGATCGGCCTTTCCGGCACCAAGGAAAAGGACATTACGCTTGATATTGCGCGGCGCATGGTGGGCGTGATTAACAGCCGGAGCAAGCGCGTCAAGGCGCAGCTAACGCGGGATGAAGATGTTTTTATCCCTTTGGCCGAGCGTGTCAAAAAAGGGCGGGCGGCCAAGGCGGATCTGTTTTTGTCCGTTCATGCCGACAGCGCGCCCAACAAGGCGGCCAAGGGGCTTTCGGCTTATACGCTTTCGGAAAAGGCCTCGGATGACTTCGCCAATCTTCTGGCGCAAAAGGAAAACAAGGCCGATGTGTTCGGCGGCCTGCCGGTGGATGTCAATGACAAAGAGGTCGCGGCCATTTTGTTTGATCTGACGGCGCGGCGCACGCGCAACACGGCGCAGCGGGTTAAGGTCAGCTTTATCAAGGCCATGGCGCGGCGCTGGCAGCTTTTGAATGAGCCGATGCGCTCGGCCAACTTTGCTGTGCTGCGCTCGCCGGATGTGCCTTCCTTGCTGATTGAGACCGGCTTTTTGTCCAACAAGCAGGACGAGGAATTGCTGGTCAAGCCCCAAATGCGCCAGAGAATCGCCGAACTTATGGCGGCCGAGTTTACCTTTTTGATGCGGAGTTCGTTGTTTAGTTAGGAGTGGCCGGCCCCCCTAGACCCCCATTGTCATTGCGAGGAGGCCGTAAGGCCTGACGTGGCAATCCCTGCAACATCGCCGAGATTGCCACGTCAAGCCGCCTGTGGCGGCTTTCCTCGCAATGACAAGGGGGGGAGGGCTATAGATATGGTTAATATTCTTTTCTCTATTTGACAGGCACCCCAGAAGCCCTTATAAGGGCGGCTTGTATTTGGTTTGGAGAGATCGCTGTGAAACGTACATATCAACCCAGCAAACTGGTTCGCGCGCGCCGTCATGGCTACCGTGCGCGTATGGCGACAAAGGCCGGACGTCTGGTCGTGGCTCGCCGTCGGGCCAAGGGGCGCAAAAAACTGACGGCCTAATGCCGACACTTCCCGATTCCCATGTTCTTAAAAAACGCCGCGATTTTCTTAAAGTCGCGGCCTTTGACCGTAAGTGGGTCACACAAGGTTTTGTGCTGCAAGCAGCGCCCGGTTCCTCAAAGGGTCTTGGCTTTACGGCCAGCAAGCGGGTTGGTCATGCTGTTTTGCGCAACCGCGCCAAGCGGCGGTTGCGCGCGTTGGCGCGCGAGGTTCTTGTGCCGCATGCCAAGACAGGGCATCATTATGTTCTGATTGCGCGCGCTTCTGTTTTGACCTGCCCCTATCAGGATTTGCGCCGCGATATGCTGTGGGCTTTAAAGCGTTTGTCTTTGCTTGATGGTGAGGACTAAGAGATGTCCTTTTTTCTTCGCGCCCTGATATGGCTTTATCGCCATAGCCTTTCCGCCTTTATGGGGCGCCAATGCCGGTTTGAACCGAGCTGTTCGGCTTATGCCGATGAAGCGATTAAGCTTTACGGCGCCTTTAAAGGCAGCGTACTTGCCTTGCGCCGTCTTGGGCGCTGCCATCCTTGGGGCGGCCATGGCTATGATCCTGTGCCCAAACCGGAAGTTAAGGATTGATCCGCTGCGCGAAAAGTGAGATACCCTAGCCGCTATGAACAACAACACCAATTTTATAGCCTTTTTGGTTATCTCGGTTCTGATTCTCGTCGGGTTTCACTATCTTTATGAGAAACCCCATGCCGAGAGAATGGAGCGTCAGGCTCTTATCACGCGCCTTGCGCAGGAAACGCATGTCGAGGAGAATCTGGCGCCTGCGCCTGTAGTTCTGCGCCAGCGGGAAGATGTTCTTCAAGATCATCCGCGCGTGAGGATTGATACGCCTGCGCTGCGCGGCTCGATCAATCTTGTCGGCGCGCGTCTGGATGATCTGGAGCTGCGCCGTTACCGCGAAACGGTAGATCCCAATTCGCCTGAGATCGTGCTGCTTTCGCCCGCAGGTTCGGAGGAGACGCACGGGGCTTATTATGCTTCCTTCGGATGGCTTGCGGCGCGCGGCGTCAAGGTTCCTTCGGATCAGACTCTTTGGAAAAGTGACGACCGGCTTTTGTCTATCGACAAGCCGGTGCGGCTGACATGGGACAATGGCGAAGGTCTTATTTTCGAGCGCGTTATTGCTGTTGATGAAAACTATCTTTTTACGATCGCGGATCGCGTGACCAACAAAACGGACGGAGATGTTGCGCTTTATCCTTTCGGCCTTATTGCGCGTTATGGGCGGCCTCCGACAGCGGGAACTTATGTGCTTCATGAAGGCCCGATTGCAGCGCTTAACGGCACGCTTAAAGAACTTACATTCGCCAATCTTGTCGATGAATCTAAAATCGCCATAGAAAGCACAGGCGGGTGGCTTGGGATTACGGACAAATACTGGCTTGTAACTCTGATGCCGCCACAGACCGAGAGATTTACAGCCAGTTTTACTTTTGTGCCGGATCAAGTGTCGTCCACAAAGGGTCATGGTATTTATCAAACGGATTTTCGCGGCGCGGCTGTTTCTCTGGCGGCGGGAACGTCTATAGATTTCACCACGCATCTTTTTGCCGGCGCCAAGCGTGTGACTCTTCTGGACCAATACGCAAAGCAGCTGGGGTTGCCTTTGTTCGACCGGACGATTGATTTCGGCTGGTATTATTTTTTGACCAAGCCGTTCCTTTATCTTTTGATTATGCTGCACGAGCTGACCGGCAATATGGGCATTGCGATTATTTTGTTCACGATTATGTTGAAAATCGTGACCTTGCCGTTGTCCATCAAATCCTATCGCTCCATGGCCAAACTCAAGGCGCTGCAGCCTGAGATGAAGGAGATTCAAGAACGCTACAAGGGCGACCGTCCTAAAATCGGCATGGAGACCATGGAGCTTTACAAGCGTGAAAAAGTCAGCCCCATGTCAGGATGCGTGCCGATTTTGATTCAGATTCCGATCTTTTTTGCGCTTTACAAAGTCCTTTATGTCGGGATCGAGATGCGTCAGGCCCCCTTGTTCGGATGGGTGCAGGACATGTCCGTGGCTGATCCTTCCTCTGTCCTGACATTGTTCGGTTTGATTGACTGGGCCTTTATTCCGCATGTCGGAATCTGGCCCCTTTTGATGGGCATCAGCATGTTTGTGCAGCAGAAGATGACGCCTCAACCTACGACAGAGAACGCCCAGATGAAAGTTCTTATGTGGATGCCGGTGATCTTCACTTTTATGCTGGCCAATATGGCGGTGGGGCTGGTGTTTTACTGGACGATCAGCAATGTTTTCGGCATCGCGCAGCAATGGTACATCACGCGCAAAGTGATAGGAACCAAAACTGCCGCAGTGAAGTCTTAGCGCCATGGACGCGCTCGAAAACGCAAGGCGCTTTTTTGCGGGGTCGTGTGATTTTCTTTTCGCCGCCGCGACACAAAAAGATCTTGAGGCGTTCAACAGCTCTTTACCGGAAGTTGCTTTCTGGGGGCGCTCGAATGTCGGGAAATCTTCCTTGATTAATGCGCTTGTCGGGCGCAGGAACTTTGCTCGCGCTTCAAACACGCCCGGGCGCACGCGCCAGATTGTTTTTTTTGATATTAACAAGAGTCTGGTTTTTGCGGATCTCCCCGGCTACGGCTATGCGCAGGCTTCCAAGGATGAGATCAAAAAATGGAACAGGCTTATTCGCCTGTACTTAAAAAAACGCGCCTCTTTGCGCTGCGTGATGCTGCTGATCGACGCCCGCCACGGCGCGATGAAAAATGATCTTGAGATGATGGATTTTCTCGACAGCATGGCTGTTTCCTATCAGCTTGTTTTAACAAAAGCGGATGAGGTTAAAACGGCAACCGAGCTTTCGGCGCGGAAAGGGGCCTTGGAAGCTCTGGCCCGAAAGCGCCCCGCTGCGCGGCAGGATGTGCTGGTCAGCAGCGCGGATAAGGGGCTTGGAGTTCCTGAAATCAGGGCCTTTTTGCTGGCGTAAGCAGGTTTTTATTAAAAAGTATAGACTTGAAGGGGCTTATTTGTGTAGCCTATTTCTGTAAAACGCGCTTTTTACCCTAGAAAAGGGAGGTTTTTATGGACGTGAAAAACTTGTTTCGCAAATGCGCCATCGTGGCTTGTGCTACGGCGACTTTGAGTCTTGCTTCCTGCGCCTATCATGATGGCTACTATGGAGACCCTTATTATGGGAGCAGCTGGGGCTGGTGGGGCTGGGGTAGTAGTGGGCATCACCATCATGATCACCACCGTGACGGGTATGACCGCATTGTTGTGATTGATAAGGGCAGGAATCATCATAACGATTGGGGCAGCAAGCATGGTGGCGGAAGGCAGGGGCATGGCGGCGAACATAATAGGCCTCCACTGCAGTTGGGAGGAGGAGGTCATGGTGAGCTGCCTCAGCACCAAGTGCTGCCACCCAGAAACGTGCCTGACCAGTCTTTTAACAGAGGACAGGATAGGCCTTCGTTCCCCGCAGCTGAGGGAGGTAACAGGGGCGGGGCGTCTGGCAGGTCTCATGGCAGGGGCCCCCGCTAAGCCATTAAATCACAATAGTTTTTTATGAAACTATAGTGACACATGGATTTAGGGCCTGTTTTTATGTAAAATAAGTAGGCAAAACAGGTTTTTCTGTAAAAGAAAAAAGAGGGTCAACATGCAAAATATCATAGGTATAAAAAAAGCTTTTCATAATCTCGCCGTAGCTCTTTTGGCCAGCACGGCTGTTGTTGCGTTTTCTGCACCTGCGGAGGCGAAGGAGCGCTATAAGATTGAGATCGGCGGGCGCATGACTCCTGATGGCGGGATTATAACAGAAACAAGAGTAAAAGACGGAAATCAGTATCGTTCATATGAAGAGACATATACGGATCCCTATGGAAATAGTTATACGCGGGGACGTTCGCGTGATACGATAGAAATATACAGGCCTTACCGTGAAGGCAGGCACATATGGTGTGATCGCGGTGACAGACTCAATAGAGACGGTTTTTGTGTAAGAGAAATACGAACCCGCTGGGGCGGCCCACGATAAACAGGGAGTTTCAAAACCATGACCATGCAAAATAACATATCAAAACTGTTTCGGGCCTGCGCTGTGAGCGCATGTCTTTTGGCGGGTGGCGCTGCGGCCTCTTATGCTGCGGGGCCGGCTGTTCAAACGCTTCCCAATGGCGAGAGGGTTGTGGTGAGTTCCTCAACGCAGCTTCGTAGCCAGCATTACGAGAAACAACGGTTAAGGAATGCGGGCTCCAGACAAGTCATTGCTGAAGGCTGGTGGGGGTCGTTTTGGTCTTGTGAAGGTAATGGCTGTCCTTCTGGCTACTACACCGGTCTAAATCCGAAAAGGAAATATGTCAGGATAAAAGTTCTTGGCGGCGCGGGCCACAAGTTCCCGTAACAGTAAAGGCCACATGCCTGCGTCTTATCCTCAAAAGCGTCGTTATCGTCGGCTCACGGTTGAAAGGCTTGAGCAGGCGGCTTTGTTTTATCTTAGCCGCTACGCGGCGTCCGAGGCTTCTTTGCGCCGCGTGTTAACGCAAAAAATAAAACGCGCCGCTTTGGCGGATGAGGCTTTTGCCGCAGATCGCGCGGCGCAGGATTCTCTTGTGGCGCATATTGAAACGATTTTGGAAAAGCACCGTCGTCTGGGGGTTTTAAACGATCAGGCTTATGCAAGCATGAAAACAAGTAATCTGCGCCGCGCGGGCGGTAGCGCGCGGCGGATTGCGCAAAAACTGACACAAAAAGGCATCGCGCCGGACGTGATCGCCAAAGCTCTTGCGCAGGAAGACAGCGCGTTTGAAGATTCTGCTCAAGCCGAGCTTGAAGCCGCCCGTGCATTCGCGCGTAAAAAATGTTTAAAGGCGATGGAGAAAAAAGATATCGCGTCCATGGCGCGCGCCGGTTTTTCTTTTGATGTTATCCGGCAGGTTCTGGGGGAGGATGTAGATTGTCATTGCGAGGAAGGCCCCCACCTGTCATTGCGAGGAAAGCCGCCGAAGGCGGGTTGACGCGGCAATCTCGGTGCCCCCTCATTGTCATTGCGAGGTGGGGACAATGACAATGAGGTTGACGCGACTCGGTGAATTGGTAAGTATGAAACCGCTAATTGCGCTGAAAGGG
>WREW01000029.1 GCA_009779135.1 Alphaproteobacteria bacterium | reverse complement strand
TGTCGTGGCCGAATATCCTTTGGGCACGCAGCCGCAGGCGCGGCTTTTCTCGCGCCGCAACCGTGTGATTGCCGGTTTAAGCCGTGGCGTGGTGGTGGTCGAGGCGGCGATGAAATCAGGCTCGTTAATAACGGCATCCATGGCGCTTGATTACGGGCGGGAGCTTTTTGCCGTCCCGGGCTCGCCTTTAGACCCGCGCGCGGCGGGCGCCAACAGCCTGATCGCGCAAGGCGCCACCTTAACCCAGTCGGCGCAAGATATTGTCAGCCATATAAGTCGGTTTTCAAGCCATATGGCCGAGCGGCCATCCCCGCTTGTCCGCGCGCCGTTGATCGAAGTTCATGAGGGCGATCTTGCCGCCGCCCGAGGAAAAATCCTTGAAAATATTGGCCCTTATCCTATAGAGGTTGAC
This sequence comes from Alphaproteobacteria bacterium, assembly GCA_009779135.1. Lineage (GTDB taxonomy): Bacteria > Pseudomonadota > Alphaproteobacteria > UBA9219 > UBA9219 > UBA8914. The sequence continues at coordinate 16,524 of WREW01000029.1, read as the reverse complement.
GAAATCGTCCGGCAGTGTCATCTCTCTTTGCCGGTTGTGCAAACCGTTTTGCTGGAATGGGAGCTTGCCGGACGGCTTGAACGCCAGCCCGGCAACAAAGTCGCCCTTATCGTGCAAGAGGAATAGGATCCGTTCTGTGACACAAAAACTGGTTATTGTCGAATCGCCGGCCAAAGCAAAGACAATCAACAAATATCTTGGCGCCGATTATAAAGTCCTTGCATCCTTCGGGCATATAAGGGACTTGCCCGCCAAAGACGGCTCGGTTTTGCCGGAGCAGGATTTTGCCATGTCTTGGGAACTTGGCGATCGCGCGCAAAAACATGTCACAGAAATCACCAAGGCCGCCAAAGCCGCCGACAGCATCTATCTGGCCCTTGACCCTGACCGCGAAGGCGAAGCCATTGCTTGGCATGTGCAGGAGATTTTAAAGGAAAAAAATCTTCTCAAAAACAAACCCCTCCAGCGCATTGCGTTTAACGAGATCACCAAGAAAACTGTTTTAGACGCGCTTGCGCACCCGCGCGATATTGACAAGGATCTTGTCGATGCCTATCTGGCGCGCCGCGCGCTTGATTATCTGGTGGGCTTTTCGCTCTCGCCCGTTTTGTGGCGTAAACTTCCGGGCGCGCGCTCCGCAGGGCGCGTGCAGTCTGTCGCATTGCGCCTGATCGCGCAGCGGGAGTCCGAGATCGAAGATTTCAAAACACGCGAATACTGGAACATCGAAGGTCTTTTTAAAACCAAAACCGGCGAACAGCTCAGCGCGATGCTCACCCACTTTAAAGGGGAAAAGCTTGACAAGTTCGCGCTTGGCAACGAAGCGCAGGCCATCGCCGCGCAAAAAGCGCTTGAGGCGCTTTCCTACAAAGTCGATCAAGTCGAAAAGAAACAAAGCAAACGCAACCCCTACCCGCCTTTTACAACCTCGACCTTGCAGCAGGAAGCCTCGCGCCGTCTGGGGCTTGGCGCCACGCGCACCATGCGTCTTGCGCAGCAGCTTTACGAAGGCGTAGATATTGCGGGCGATACGGTAGGCCTTATCACCTATATGCGTACAGATGGAGTCTCGCTTTCATCCGAGGCGATTGAAGCCGCGCGGCAAGTCATCGGCAAGGATTTTGGAAGCTCTTATCTGCCGCCATCGCCACGGCTTTATAAAGCAAAAGCCAAAAACGCGCAGGAAGCGCACGAAGCCATCCGCCCCACAAATATGAATCTGCGCCCGCAGGAAGCGGCCCGTTATCTTGAAACAGATATGCTGCGTCTTTACACCTTGATCTGGCAGCGCACGATGGCAAGCCAGATGGCAAACGCCGTGTTGGATCAAGTTGCGGTTGATATTACCGCCGGCAAAGAAGCTACCTTTCGCGCCACAGGCTCGACGATCGTTTTTGACGGATGGTTTGCCGTTTATCAGGACACGCGCGATGAAGATCTTGAACAGCAGGATGATGAACGCCGTCTTCCCGCCGTTGCGCCGCAGGATCCTTTGACGGCTGAGAAAATCGCGGCCTCGCAGCATTTCACGCAGCCCCCGCCGCGCTATACCGAAGCAAGCCTTGTCAAAAAACTTGAAGAGCTTGGTATCGGAAGACCCTCCACCTACGCCAGCATCATGCAGGTATTGCAGGAACGCGATTATGTGAAACTTGAGAAAAAACGCTTTATCCCCGAAGATCGGGGCCGCATCGTAACGGCGTTTCTGGAAAAGTTTTTCGGAACCTATGTCGAATATGATTTCACGGCGGATCTGGAGGAAGAGCTTGATAATATCGCCGAAGGCAAGATCCCTTGGCGCAAAGTCATGCAAAGTTTCTGGCACGATTTTTCCGCCGCGATTGAAAAGACCAAAGATCTTAAAATCACCGATGTCATCAATGAACTGGATGAAGCCCTAGGCCCCCACTTTTTCCCCGCGCAGCAGGATGGAAGCGATCCGCGTCTATGCGCTTTGTGCGGTGGGCGCATGGGGCTGAAGCTTGGAAAGTTCGGCGCTTTTATAGGCTGTTCAAATTACCCCACCTGCCGCAACACGCGCCCGCTTGTTGTGACGGGAAGCGCGCAGGAAGAAACAGCCGCCGCCACCGCGCCGCGGCAGCTTGGACATGATCCGAAAACAGGCATGTCCATCACAGTACGCGTTGGCCCCTATGGCGCTTATGTGCAGCTCGATCAACCGGCAGCCGCGCCCGCGCAGGAAGATCTGCCGCCCGAAATCAACCCGAAAACAGGCAAACCCAAACGCGCGGCGAAAAAGAAAAAAGAACCCGCGCCCAAACCCAAACGTGTGTCTTTACCCAAAGGCATGGACTCTAACTTTGTTGATCTTGAAACAGCGCTGAAACTTCTTGCCTTGCCGCGCGAAATTGGCAGGCACCCGCAAACCGGAGAAATGATTACCGCCGACATAGGCCGCTACGGCCCCTATATCAAAATGGGAACGCGCTACAAAAGCCTTGAAGCCAGCGACAATCTTTTGACCGTAGGCCTTGACCGCGCCGTCGATCTTTTGGCCCAACCCGAAAAAGGCCGCCGCGTCGACAGAATGACCTCCTCCGCCCGTGTCCTCGGCGAGCACCCCAAAGACAACAAACCCATCACAATTCAAAGTGGCCGTTTTGGCCCCTATGTCAAATGGGGAAAAGTCATGGCCACAGTCACCAAAGCCTATGATCCGGCCAATCTAACTTTGGACGAAGCCCTCGCGCTGATCGAAGCGAAGCTGGCCAAGGCGAAGAAGTAGCGCCCCCACCCAAGCCCTCCCCCACAAGGGGCGCAGGTTTATTTTTGTTCCTCCGGCGTCAGAATAATAATCTCATTCGGCTTGGAATAATTCAAAAGCTCGCGCGATTTTTCGTCCAGAAGGTCGGGATCCATGCTTTCGCTGCGTAGGAGGTCTGTGCGGTGTTGCAGGGTTTCGCGGTCTTTTTTCAGGACGGCGAGGGTGGTTTGCGCGCTTTTAACCTCATGCTCCATCCGCAGCATGGCAAACCAGCCGCGATCGCCTTGGATGGTATGATAAAGAAAATAACCGACAAGAAGCGCGCCGAGCGCGGAAAGCAAAGTCTGCTGGATGCGTTTTTTCTTCTTGTTCCTCATCAATTTTATCCCATGAGAACGGAAGTTCCGGCAAACCGCGCGGCTTTGCCGAGCTTTTCTTCAATGCGGATCAGCTGATTATATTTAGCCAGACGATCCGAGCGTGAGAGTGAACCCGTCTTGATCTGCCCGCAATTTGTCGCTACGGCAAGATCGGCGATGGTGGAATCCTCGGTCTCGCCCGAGCGGTGCGACATCACGCAGCGATAGCCGGCTTTGTGCGCGATCTCGATGGTTTCGAGCGTTTCCGTCAAAGTTCCGATCTGATTGACCTTGATAAGAATGGCATTACCAAGCCCGCGTTCAATTCCGTCAGCCAGACGGATGGGGTTGGTGACGAAAACATCATCCCCCACAAGCTGCACTTGACCGCCAAGACTTTCCGTCAGCATTTCCCAGCCGTCAAAATCATCTTCCGCCATGCCGTCTTCAATCGAGACAATCGGAAACTTGCTGACAAGATCCTCATAATAACGCACAAGCTGCGCGGCCTTTAAACTCTTGCGCTCGCCGGAAAGAATATATTGGCCGTTTTCGTAAAACTCGCTCGAAGCCGCATCAAGGGCAAAGACAATATCCTCGCCCGCATGAAAGCCCGCTTTTTCGCAGGCGCGAGTCATGTAAGAAAGAGCCTCTTCCGCCGATTTGATGTTGGGCGCAAAGCCGCCTTCATCGCCGATGTTGGTATTCAGCCCGTCAGCTTTTAAAAGAGATTTAAGCGCGTGAAACACCTCGGCCCCCATGCGGATGGCATCAGCCATGCTTTCGCCGCCGATGGGCATAATCATAAACTCTTGGATGTCGATGGGATTGTCGGCATGCGCGCCGCCATTGAGAATATTCATCATCGGCATAGGCAAAAGCGAAGCCCCTACCCCGCCGACATAGCGGTAAAGCGGCAGATCCGTTTCAATGGCCGCCGCTTTGCACACGGCCAGACTGACTCCCAAAATAGCGTTGGCGCCAAGGCGCGATTTGTTCGGCGTGCCGTCAAGCTCAATCAAGGCGCTATCAAGCGCCAGCTGATCGCTTCCCTCAAGCCCCACCACGGCATCGGAGATTTCCGTATTCACATTCTCAACAGCCTTGAGAACGCCCTTGCCGCTATAGCGTTTGAGATCGCCATCCCGCAGCTCCACCGCCTCATGCGCCCCTGTCGAAGCCCCCGAAGGCACGCACGCCGCCGCCATCGCGCCGGATTCAAGCGTAGCTTCCACCTCGATCGTAGGATTGCCACGGCTGTCTAAAACCTCACGGGCATGCAAATGCGCAATACTGGACATAAAACCCCCCTTTGCCTCAAACGATAGAGGGGAGTTAAGCATTAAAGGCCTAGAAAGACAATGGGGGTTGGCCTCACCCCTTGTCATCCTCGGGGCTTGCGAAGCAAGAGCCCGGGGATTTGACGCTAGAACATAGCTTAACCGTCAGATCCCCGGCTCAACCGCTTCGCGGTTGCCCGAGGATGACAAGGGGAAGAAAGCAAGAAAACTAAACCAACGAACTTTGTTTCTTCGCCGCCTCGATAAACGAGCTGAACAGAGGATGGGGGGCGAAGGGTTTGGATTTCAGCTCGGGGTGGAACTGGACGCCTATAAACCACGGATGGTCTGGCCGCTCGACAATTTCCGGCAGAATCCCGTCAGGGGAAAGGCCCGAGAACACAAGTCCGGCGCGGGTAAAGGCCTCTTGATGGTTAAGATTGACCTCATAGCGGTGGCGGTGGCGCTCCTGCACCTCATCGCACCCGTAGATCTTATGCGCTTGTGTCCCTTTTGTGAGATGGCAGGGATAAGAGCCAAGCCGCATCGTGCCGCCGAGGCTTCCGTCTTTGGCGCGTTTTTCAAGCTGGCTTCCTTTCAGCCATTCGGTCATCAGGCCGACAATGGCCGTGCCTTTTCCTTCAAACTCGCTTGAGGTGGCGTCTTCTATACCGCCGAGATTCCGCGCCGACTCAATCACCGTCATTTGCATACCAAAACATATGCCGAAATAGGGAATCTTCCGCTCGCGCGCAAATTGAATGGCTTTGATTTTGCCTTCAGCCCCGCGCATCCCGAAACCGCCCGGAACCAAAATGCCGTGAACGCCTTCAAGATGAGTCACGACATCCTCATGCTCAAACACTTCGGAATCAATCCATTTGATATGCACGCGCACATTTCCGGCGATGCCGCCATGATGCAAAGCTTCGGCAAGAGATTTATAGCTGTCAAGAAGGCTTATATATTTGCCGACAATGGCGATGGTGACAGCCCCTTCTTTGGGGTCTGTGGCGCGCTCGACAATATGATGCCAAGTATCAAGGTTCGGCTCCTGCGCAGGAAGGTTGAAGTAGCGCAGAACCTCGCGGTCAAAGCCCTGATTGTGATAATTGACGGGAACGCGGTAAATCGTATCCACATCCAAAGCCGCAATCACGCGGTCTTGCGGAATATTGCAAAAAAGGCCGATTTTATGCCGTTCATTATCAGGGATTTCCCGATCCGTGCGGCAAAGAAGAATATCGGGCTGAATGCCGACGCTCAGCAGCTCCTTCACCGAATGCTGCGTAGGTTTTGTTTTAAGCTCCCCTGCTGTTTTGATGTAAGGCAAAAGAGTCAAATGAATAAAAAGGCTGCGCGCGCGCCCGACTTCGTTGCCGAGCTGGCGGATGGCTTCAAGATAAGGAAGCCCTTCAATATCGCCGACCGTGCCGCCGATCTCGCAAATACAAAAATCTTCGTCTGTCAGATCCGCAAGAATAAAGGCTTTGATGGCGTCCGTGATGTGGGGAATAACTTGCACCGTAGCGCCTAAGTAATCGCCGCGCCGTTCTTTGGCGATGACGTTTGAATAAATGCGGCCTGTCGTGACGCTGTCGGTCCGCCGCGCGGAAACGCCTGTAAAACGCTCATAATGCCCGAGATCAAGATCGGTTTCCGCGCCATCGTCCGTGACGAACACTTCGCCATGCTGCGTGGGACTCATGGTGCCCGGATCCACGTTGAGATAGGGATCCATCTTGCGCAAACGAACCTTGTAATTATGCGCCTGCAAGAGCGAGCCCAACGCCGCCGAAGCAAGGCCCTTGCCCAAAGAAGAAACCACGCCACCGGTTACAAAAATAAAACGTGTGGTCATCAGTTTTTCTCCTTAAAATAGCATTAGCGCGAAATGGGAACTTCAGGCACGGACGGCAGCTCAGGCATTTTAAGCGGCGGCGTTTCCGTCTTTGTGATAGGCGCGATCTGCTCGGTTAAGTTGGCTTGCTTGTGATGCTGTCCGGCCAAAATCCCAAGGATCAGGCTGAGCGAGATAAAGATCGTCGCAAGGATTGCTGTCGTGCGCGACAAAAGATTGGCCGAGCCGCGCGCCGTGAAAAGTCCGCCCATGGTGCCGGAGCCGCCCATAAGGCCGCCGCCATCCTGAGCCGAGCGCTGCATCAGAATCACAGCGATCAAAGCCACAGCAACTAAAAGATGAATGACAAGCAAAACGGTTTCCATCAAACACTCCATATTTTCCGGCTGGAAGGAACTCTTAACGCAACAGGCGTCAGGAATCCAGCCTATTTCTCATTTAAGGTCTTTTGGGCGCGATCCTGTTCATAAAGCCTTGCATAAGTGCCGTTTAGCGCCAAAAGCTGCGCGTGACGGCCTGATTCGGCCACGCGGCCATCCTCTAAAACAACAATAAGATCCGCATCCACAATCGTCGATAGGCGGTGGGCGACAATAAGGGTGGTTCGGCCTTTTTGAAGAGATTTCAAGGCCTTTTGCACGGCGCGCTCTGATTCATTGTCAAGCGCCGAGGTGGCCTCGTCAAGCAGCAGGATGGGGGCGTTGCGCAGCATGGCCCGCGCTATGGCGATACGCTGGCGCTGCCCGCCGGAAAGCTTAATCCCGTTTTCGCCGACAATGCTGTCATAGCCTTGTGGCAGTTTTTCAATAAACTGGTCGGCAAAAGCATGCCGCGCCGCCTCTTGCACCTCAAGGCGTGAGGCGCTCGGGCGGCCATAGGCGATATTGGCATGGATGCTGTTGTCGAATAAGGACGGCTCCTGACTGACAATGGCCATGTTTTGCCGCAGGCTTTCCATCGTAACATCGCGTATATCCTGCCCGCCGATGGTCAGGCGGCCGCTTTGAATATCATAAAAGCGCGGAATAAGATTGATAATCGTGGACTTCCCCGCCCCTGAAGCCCCGACAATAGCGACCATCTGCCCATGCGGCACCGTAAGCGTCACGCAATCCAAGGCCTTGGTGCCGTCTTCATAGGTAAAGGACAGATTTTCAAGGGCGATGCTGTAGTCCAAAACAGAAAGCGCTTTGGCGCCTTCTTTGTCGTTGATTTGCGGCGGCGTATCCAGAACATCAAAAATACGCTGTGCGGCGGCCAGACCGGCCTGAAGCATGGCATTGACGCGGGCTGTTTTTTTAAGCGGCTCATAAGCCAGAATAAAAGCCGTGATAAAGGAGAATAAAGCGCCTGTCGTCAAAGCGCCCTCGGCCACTTTCCAGTGCCCATAGACAATCACGGCCATAATGGCAAAACCGCTGAGCACCTCGGCAATCGGCCCCGTCAAAGCGCTGGCGCGGAAGCTTTTAACAGAAAGGCGGTAAATAATCTGGGTGGAGGCTTTGACCCGCTCCTGCTCGGAATCTTCCATCCCATAGGCTTTGACATGGCGGATGCCCAGAAAAATCTGGCTTAAAAGCGAGGCGAAACGCCCCATTTCTTCTTGAGACTTACGCGCATAGCGGCGCATATGCTTGCCTAAGTAAACGATCAAAGTGGCCGAGATCGGAAAAATAATAAAAGACACCAGCGCAAGCCGCCAATCCTGATAAAACATGATGCCGATCAAAATCAGCAAGGTTGCGCCGCCCTTGAAAGCATTGGTCAGGCAGTCGCTGACGGCCTGACGCATAAGATAAGCATCGCTTAAAAGGCGCATCATAAGCGTGCCCGAGGGATTTTTATGAAAATAAGCCAGATCCGCTTTTAAAAGATGCGCGCTAAGTTGCTGCTGGATTTGCGTGATGATTTTTTGCCCGATGCGGTTGAGAATAACGCCGTGAAGATAATTCGTTGTGCCGCGAATAAAAAAGATCGCCGTGATAAGGGCCCCTACCCCCCAGACATAGGCATGGGTTTGCGTTTTTCCCAGACCGTTAATGACCGGCTCGATCGACTTGGCAAGCCCGCCCGTGGTGGCGGAGCTGAGAGCCATAAAGATCATGGAAAGGATAAAACTGCCGGCATAAGGCTTGATATAAACCATCATCAGCCGCCGGAAAATAACCCACGAAGAACGATCGACCGCTTCGCTTTCCTTCTTCTTTTTTCGGGAAAAGATTGACAAAATCAAAAAGCCCTATTGACGCATTTAAGACGCTTTTTATTCTGACACGCGCCGCGCGATCCGTTCAACTTCTTTTTTAACAATATGCTCGACAATGGCGGGGAGATTTTGATCCAGCCATTCCTTGAGCATCGGGCGCAAAAGATCCATCACCATGGCTTCCAGCGTCTTATCCCCATCGCCAAAATGGGTAAAGCCCGGGAAAGAGGCGCGTCTTTCATTTTCAACCGCCCCCGCCAGAGCGGCCAGCGAAGAACCTGCGGCGTTTGATGCCCCTTGCGAGAGCAAAAGATCTTCCTCGGGCGCAGGCGGCGGTGGTGGGGCAACAGATGGGGCGGGCGGTGGTTCTGGCGGCATGGGTTCCAAAGGCATGTCTTTCACATTCATGACCGAGCCGTCATCCTGAACGGCCTGCGTAAGCTCAAGCACGTCATCCTGCGGCAGATCCAAAGGCGCAGACTCAGCCTCCGCTTCGGCAGTCCCCTCTTTTTCATCCGCGATAATGCGGCGGATGGAAGCAAGGATTTCCTCCATGGATGGCTCGGCGGCGGCGCTTGAATCCTGAACATCGGTCATAAAGCGAATCACTCGGTTGTCACTGAATCGTTGTAAGTCTATCGTCTTGTAAGATCTTTGCAAGCCTTCTGTTAACCATGATGATAATCACGGTACCAAGCGATAAACTTGGGGATTCCTTCCTGAATGAGGGTGGTCGGTTTGTAGCCGAAATCGCGCGTGGTGGCCTCGATATCTGCGGAAGTCTCAGGCACATCACCGGGCTGCATGGGAAGGAAATTATAGGTGGCTTTGCGGCCCAGAGCGTTTTCGATGGCCTCGATATAATCCATCAGCTTTTCAGTATGGTTGCCCCCGATATTATAGAGCTTGACCGGCGCGTCCTGCCCCAAAGCCTGCGGCGGTTTGTGATCAATCACGCCCAAAACGCCGCTGATAATATCATCAATATAGGTGAAATCGCGGCGCATATTGCCGTTGTTGAAAACCGGAATGGGTTTGCCGGCCAGAATATTGCTGGTAAAAAGATAAGCCGCCATATCAGGCCGCCCCCACGGGCCATAGACCGTGAAAAAGCGCAGGCCCGTGCAAGGCATTTTGTAAAGATGCGCATAAGTATGGGCAATCAGCTCATCACTCCGCTTGCTCGCGGCGTAAAGCGAATAAGGCTTGGTCACAGGATCCTCAACAGAAAAAGGCGTCTTTGTATTGCCGCCATAGACCGAAGACGAACTTGCATAGATAAAATGCTCAAGCTTAGGCAGCCGCCGCCCGAGCTCCAGCATGGTGACCATGCCCATCACATTCGTCTCAATATAGGCATAAGGATTAATCAGCGAATAACGCACCCCCGCCTGCGCGGCCAGATTGACGATATGCGTCACGTCCTTGCAGGACTCTTTAAGCTCCAGAATAGAATCCTTGTCGGCGATGTTGAATTGGTGAAAACGAAACCCATGCTTGGTTTTAAGCCGCGCAAGCCGCGCTTTTTTAAGATTGACATCATAATAATCATTGAGATTGTCAATTCCCACGACTTCCTGCCCGCGATCAAGCAGAGCCTCGGCCAAAGCTGCGCCGATAAAGCCGGCGGCGCCTGTGATAAGAATGGCCATGTTACAAACTCCAATAAACCAGATGAGAGGGAATAGACGCAGGATCAAGCGCAGACTTGATGTCAATCACCAAAGCGCCTTGCGGCAGGTTTGCTATCAAAGAAGGCGCTTCCTCTAAAAGAATATCATGAGTCACAGCCAGCACAAGCACATCAAGATTATTCAAATCCTCCCGCGCGCAAAGCGTGATCCCATATTCGTGATGTGCGTGCTGCGGATCGACAACAGGATCATAAACCAGCGTTTCAACGCCGAAGCTTGAAAGCTCGCTCACAATATCCGGCACGCGGCTGTTGCGCAGGTCGCGCACATTTTCCTTAAAAGAAAGCCCCAAAATCCCGATACGCGCGCTGGGGCGCAGGCGCTTGCCCGTAACCAGAAGCTTCATAATTTTCTGCGCGACAAAAACCGGCATGTTGTCATTGATCTGCCGTCCCGCCAAAATCACCTGCGGATGGTAGCCCAGCTCCTTGGCGCGCTCCGTCAGATAATAGGGATCGACCCCGATGCAATGCCCGCCCACAAGCCCGGGCGTAAAGGGCAGAAAGTTCCATTTTGTTCCGGCGGCCTGCAGCACATCATGCGTGCGCAGATCCATTTTCTCGCAGATAATGGCAAGCTCATTCATCAAAGCGATGTTAATATCGCGCTGCGTGTTTTCAATTACCTTGGCACATTCGGCCACGCGGATGCTGCTGGCTTTGTGAAGTCCTGCCGTGATAACCGCGCCATAGACGATTTCCATGCGATCAAGGCTTTCCTCATCTTCAGCGCTGATGATTTTTTGAATGCGCTCAAGCGTGTGAACCTTATCGCCCGGGTTGATGCGTTCAGGCGAATAGCCGAGCTTGAAGTCTTTGCCCCGTTTCAAACCGCTTTTTTCTTCAATCACGCGCCCGCAAATCTCTTCGGTAAGGCCCGGATAGACGGTTGACTCAAAAACAATCAGCGGCACAGGACCGCCTTTCTTTTTCTTCTTGAGCACTTCCGCAATTGTATCGCAGGCGCTTAGAACAGGCGACAGATCCGGCCTTTTGGCCTGATCTATCGGCGTGGGCACCGTCACGATGATAAAGCTCGCCTCAAGCATGCAGGAGGGTTTGTCGGAAAACACCGCCTTGCAGCCTTCAAGCGCCTTATCCTCGATTTCCCCCGTCCAGTCATGCCCTTGAATAAGGCTTTGGATACGCTTTGAATCAATGTCAAAGCCGATGACCCCATCAAACTTACGGGCAAGCGCTGCCAAAAGCGGCAGGCCTACATAACCAAGTCCCAAAACGGCGATTGTATCTTTCATAAGAAAAGCCTTATAAAGGCGATATATGAAAAAGACAAGAAAGACATTTTCATGACCCCCGCCGCCCGCATGGCCGCCTCTTTGGAGTTGCTTGAGATTGTGGAGCAAACCCCGCGCCCTGCAGACGCTCTGGTCAGCAGCTTTTTCCGCGCGCGGCGCTATATGGGCGCCAAAGATCGCGCTTTTATCGCCCAGCTTGTTTATGACCTCCTGCGCCACCACGCCAGATTGAATTGGTGGCTTGAGAAACTTGGCTTTGAATCCAAACCCCGCCACCGGATGATCGTCTATCTCAAGCTTGTGGACAAAAAATCCGCGCAGGAGATTGACCAGATTTTTTCAGGCGAGCTTTACAGCCCCGCTTTATTGGATGAGGCGGAAAAGAAACTTCTGGCAGCGCTGAAAGGCCATACGCTTTTGCATCCGGCCATGACTTTGCAAACATATGGCGAATGTCCTGCATGGGCTTACGAGCCTCTTTCCGCGCATTTCGGAAAAACGCTTGAGGAAGAGCTTGCAGCGCTGCTGCGCGCCGCGCCGCTTGATCTGCGCGTCAATCCGCTTAAAATCACGCGGGAAGATGCGCTTGCGCAACTGAAGGAGGCAGGTCTTGACGCAGGGATCACGCCTTATGCGCCCTTTGGCCTGCGGGTGAACAATCGCCCCTCTTTGGGACAGATCGCGCTTTTGAAAAACGGCGCGCTTGAGATTCAAGATGAAGGATCCCAACTTGTCGCGCTTTTACTCGATGCCAAAGCTGGCGAGCGCATTGTCGATTTTTGCGCCGGCGCCGGAGGAAAAACCCTTGCGATGGCCGCCATGATGGAGAACAAAGGACGCATTATGGCCTGCGATGTTCTGGCCTCACGCCTCAAGCGCAGCGCCGAGCGCTTCCGCCGCGCCGGTTTTCACAACATTCAGATTCACGCGCTTTCAAGCGAGCGCGACCCGTGGGTGCGCCGTCACAAAGGCGCGTTTGACCGCGTTTTGGTCGATGCGCCCTGCTCCGGCACGGGAACATGGCGGCGCAATCCTGACGCGCGATGGAAAAATCTTGGCCCCGGGCTTGAAGCTTTGGTGCCTTTGCAAACATCCATTTTGCAAAGCGCCGCGCGTCTGGTGCGGCCCGAGGGACGTTTGGTTTACGCAACCTGCTCACTTTTGCCGCAGGAAAATGAGGAGCAGATCACAAGATTTCTTGATAACAACCCCGATTTTTCTTTGATCCCCGCAAGAAGCGCCAGCGCAGAGCTGACCTCTTTGCCCGCAAGCGGCCCCTATCTCGCGCTCTCGCCCGCGCGGCATAATACGGACGGTTTTTTCGCAGCAATTATGCAGCGTCAATCATCCCCAGAATAACGCCGTTCCTCCCTCTTCTGTCATCCTCGTGCAACCGCTTCGCGGTTGACACGGGGATCTGCCACCAGATTATCGTTCTGCCGTCAGATCCCCGGGCACTTGCTTCGCAAGCCTCGAGGATGACAAAGTGAAACTTATTGTCTTAAACGGCGATAAAGGGCAAAAATCTTAATCTGAAGACGCAAAGGAAGACGCTTATAAAAAGCGTGTAAAATATTCCTGCCGTCATGCAGCCCAAGATAAAGAAAAAGACTGGCGCGGCCCGTAAGGCTTTTGGCAAAAAGATAAGAGATCAAAGACTGACTCCCATTCGCATGGCGTTTTTTATAAGATTCCTCACCGCACATAAAGTCGCAGGCATCAAGATGCTCATCAATCAGCCAGCCCAGAGCATATTCCGTCAGCACTGTACCCGGTGAAAACTTCTGCCAGTGAATGTCATGCGCGGTGAAATAGTAATAAACCTTATTGTGGTGAACAAATCCGACAAAAGAGGCCAAAAGCTGACCCTTGCATAAAAGCTGGACAAGAAGAAGCTCGCCACGGGACGCTTTATGCTGAACCATCGCATGAAAAAGCCGCGCGCTGTCTTCAGTCATAAAACTGCTGTTTTTATTGTGATGGTAAGACCATGCTTTTTTCTGCGCCAGCATGGTATCAATCGCCTCGCCGGAAACCTCCCCTTGCCTTTGCAGCACAAAACGCACAGGCCCTTGCGCCTGAAGATTCTGCAGCTTCACGCGCATATTGCGGCGGTGTTTGTGAGAGAGAGATTTTTGCCAGACAGCCGCATTCTCCCACGAGTTTTGAAAAATATAAGAAGTGTGCGCGCGCGCGATAAGAGAAAAACTTTTCAAAGCCGCATGATCCGCAAGGTTCGGGCGTATGTCGGTGATAATCGCAAAATCATAGCTCTTCGCGTTATAAACCTCATCCCAAAGAGCATCCACAATCCCCGCCCGCGCAACCAGAGCCGCGTTATAGTCAAAATAATTCGCCCCCGCCCAGCCCAGAATCCGCACGCCCATGCGCTTGCGCACCATCAAAGGCAAAAGCCCGACCAGAACATCATCCTGCCAAGCCGTCACAAAATGAGGCTGATACCCGCTTTTCCGCCCAAGACAATCCCACCAAGCCCGAAAAAGCGCGTAAGAGGTAAACGGCCCGCTCCCAACCTGCCGCTCAAGCGCCTCCCAAGGCCCTTGAAGGCCTTCAAGCATGGCTGGGTCTTGTATAATTTTAAGCGTAAGGATCACAAAAAACTCGCAAAAAACAAACTAAATAGCGCGCCCGAATAGACGCAACCCGAGGGATTATAGACAAAATATGTTGAATCTCAACAAGATTCGACTATGGAGGCTTAATCCGCCTCGCCAAGCGCTGTAACATGGGCAACAACGCTGTCAGCCAAGGCTTGAAGGTTATATCCGCCTTCAAGAAAAGAAATAACACGGCCCTTGGCGTGCTTGTTTGCCAAAGTGGCAAGGTCGCGGGTTAGTGTTATGAAGTCCGCGGTTTCCAGCTTTTGCGCGGCCTTAGGCTCATCTTTATGCGCGTCAAAACCCGCGTTGATGATAAGCAGTTCCGGTTGTTCTTGCGCAATGCGGGGAAGAACCTTTTCTTTCCAAATCCGAAGCCAATCCTCGCGCGCAGTATCAGGCGCAACGGGAACATTCAGGATATTACCGCAACCCGTTTCATGTGCAAAGCCGGATTCCGGCCATAAGGGAAGTTGGTGGATGCTGATCGCGCATACGCTGGGATCATTTGCGAATATCTGTTGTGTTCCGTTGCCGTGGTGGACATCAAAATCTACGAATACGATTTTCCCGATCCCGTAGGTTTTCTGTGCGTACCGTGCCGCAATAGCGGCATTACTGAAAACGCAAAAGCCCATGGCCTTGTTCGTAAGGGCATGATGGCCGGGCGGACGTGTCGCACAAAAAGCCTTTGTCTCCGGCCCTTTCATGACCGCATCGACAGCCGCAACAGCGCCGCCAGCGCAACGCAAAAGAGCCTCACCCGATTGCGGGGAAAGCGTCGTAACTTCGCCATCGTCATGTTCGGATACAATTTCGTTGATTTCGATTTCTTTATAACCCTCTTGCGGGACGGAAGCGAAAACAAAGTCGATATAGTCCTTTGTGTGAACAAGCTCTATCGTCTCGCGCGATCCCATAGGCATTTCAACAAAACGAAGATTAGGCAGGTTTTTTGCTTTCAAAGCGCTCATAATGGCTGTGAGACGCTTTTTATTCTCGGAATGCGCCGCGCCGGGGTCGTGCTGCTCACAAGTGGGATGATAAAAGAAAAGAGTCATTTTTTTTCTCCTTCAAGGGGCGGACGGAAAGCGTAAAAGAATGGTTATGCACGGGCAAGGCACCTTTCGCATTTGCCACGGTTTCAAGCGCCTTGCCGCGCAGGCAACGTGGTATCATGCGGTCATGACCGTAGGATAAAGGTTCGAAACCAAAGCCTCGTATAACAGGCGCAAGCGATTTTTCAGAGTCTTTGGAAACCGTCAAATCAACATGTCCTGTCCAGCCCTTGGCTGCTTGGACTTGTATTTGTTTTTCGAGCATGGCGGCGATAATTTCCTCGCCGCACCCGTTAGGCGCGAAAGTTTCAACATGCATCCCGCTAACAAGACGGAAGGTCGAATAGCTGCGATAAGCAATGCTCTTTGCAAGAGTCGCGCCCGCCTTGTCAGCAGCCATCAGCACGACCATATCGGGATGGGGCGGATCAAGACGTACGATTCCCTTCCCTCCCTTAGGCGCAGAAAAGGGGCCGGGCAACCGCCATGTCAAAAGATTGTCATGCCGTTCACTTCCAAAACTGTCATAAAAACGATGAGCAGTCAGATTGTTTGCGGCACATTCCCACGCCAGATTGGAATAGCCTTGAGAGAGCGCCCTTTGCGCCAGCGCAGCCATTGCAAAATGTCCAACACCACGGCCCCGTTGCTTCTTGGTTGTTACAATGTCTTCGAGATAAAGGCCATGCCCGTGCGCCGTCCAGCAATCAAAGAACGTGACCGCGCAAGAGGGCTTATCTGTTTTGCGATCCACAACGAGAAAGGCTTGCACTTCTTTTCTTTGAACGGCCTCAAACAATTTCCAGCTTTCCGCCTCACGGTTGCCGTGGCTGGCGGAATCGTGTTGTTCTGCCTGTTCTTGAATCAAATCATAGAAAGCCCCTGCGTGTTTTTTTGTAACAGGCCGGATGTAAAAAGGCACATTTGTCGCTTGATGTGAAATGGCGTTCATTTCAAATCTCCTTGATTATGCAGATCTGATGCATAAGTTCAGCCCTTTAGAAAAGGGGAAAAATAAACGGGAAAAAGGGGGGAAAGAGAATGTGCGCGCTGACTCAGCGCTTCTTGGCGAAGAACTTTTTAAGAGATACGAATCTGTCAGTTGACTGTAACATGAAGCGATTTTGCGTAGATCATGGTTGGTTGTCAAGAAGTAATTGTGGATTCTAATCGATGCTCACAACGCGCCATCTGGCTTTTTAGCTTTTACCTCTTAGAAAAAATGGTGCCCCCTGATAGACGCAATTCGAAAAGATTATAAACAAAATGCGTTTAATTTCGACAAGATTCGACCGCTGTCACTGAAATAATGCTCGCTATCCGTTACTTTTTGGCCCCTTGTTCCATCCAACTTATGCATAGGGTCAATAGCCACAATCTTTGCAGGGTTGTGCGTAGGATATAGATTCCACCCTAATAGATTGGCCGCCCTCGCGGATATGACGGCCTTGCGCTTATTAAGCGTGCA
>WREW01000028.1 GCA_009779135.1 Alphaproteobacteria bacterium | reverse complement strand
GGGGGGGGGGGGGTGTAAAGGGGTTTCATCCATGGTGGCCCTTCTCTGACGGTTTACGCACCCATATTTGCCAATCCACCGAGTCGGGTCAACATTCATTGTCATTGCGAGGAAAGCCGCCGAAGGCGGCTTGACGTGGCAATCTCTGGCAAACATCGCCGAGATTGCCACGTCGGGCCTGAAGGCCCTCCTCGCAATGACAAGAGGGACCTAGCTGGGTCACTAACACAAATCTTCAACAGCTTTTTCAATCTGTCCACGCACCTGCTGCGGTGTTTGGCTGGCGTCTATGATGGTGAAGCGATCACCCTCTTTGGTGGCGAGATCAAGGAAAGCTTGGCGTAGGGTTTCGTGGAAGGTTTCTTCGCGGTCTTCAAAGCGGTCGCTTTGCGTGGAACGCGCATGCATGCGTGAAAGGCCTTGCCGGACGGGCAGATCAAGCAAAAAAGTCCGATCCGGCCAGAAGTCACCGGCGATTTCTCGATAAACCGCATCCACTTTTTCAAGCCCGACGCCCTGCCCTATGCCCTGATAAACCCGCGTTGAATCCACATAGCGATCCGAAATCACCCACTGGCCTTTTTCCAAAGCGGGCAGGATGACTTTTTGAAGATGTTCCCGCCGCGCGGCCATAATCAGCATCACTTCCGTCAAAGGATCCCAAAAGCCCTGACGCTTGCCGAGCCAAAGCTCACGAATATCCTCGGCGCCTTGCGTGCCGCCGACTTCGCGCGTGGCCACGGCGCTGATGCCGCGCCGCGCAAGAAACTCGACAAGAAAAATGGCTTGCGTGGATTTGCCCGAACCTTCGCCACCTTCCAGAGATAAAAATCGTCCCCGCATGACCTCCTACTCCCAGCCGATAAGACGTTTAAACCTTGCCCAAAGGCTTGCGAAAAAGCCCAAAGGCTTGACATCTTCCATAGCTACCAAAGGCACTTCAAACGGCGCAAGGCCTTCACCGGACACAATAGCCTTGCCGAGAACGCGACCCTTTTGAATAGGCGCCTGCGTTTCCGGATTGATGACAAGCGCCACTTTCACTTTATCCTGCGCGCCGCGCGGAATGGAAAAGGTAACATTTCTCGCCGGTGTTAAAGAAACCGTTTTGCTTTCGCCAAGCCAAAGCGGCGCTTCACCGACTTTGTCCCCTGCCCGCAGATAGGTCTGAACCTCAAACTCACGATAGGCCCATTCGATAAGCTTTGCGGATTCATCCGCGCGCTTTTGCATCGAACCAAGTCCGTTGACAACCACGATAACGCGCCGCCCTTCGCGCAAAGCGGACGCCACAAGGCCGTAGCCCGCTGCTTCCGTGTGGCCGGTTTTCATCCCGTCAACGCCCATGTTGCGGTAAAGCAGAGGATTGCGGTTGCCTTGCTTGATCTTGTTAAAGGTAAACTCTTTTTCTCCATAATAATGATATTGATCCGGAAAATCGCGTATCAGGCTGTAGGCCAAAAGCGCAAGATCGCGCGCGGTCGAAAAATGCCCGGGATCCGGCAAGCCCGTGGCGTTGCGGAAGAATGAGTTTTGCAGGCCAAGCTGTTTGGCTTTTGCGTTCATCACGCTTGCAAAGCTTCCCTCGCTGCCCGCCACAGCCTCGGCCAGAGCCACAGCGGCATCATTGCCGGACTGCACCACAACGCCGCGAATAAGATCTTCAACCGTCACCTTCTGGCCGCTTTTCAAAAAGCTGCGTGAGCCGGGCTGGGAAAAAGCGGCGTTGCTGGTCGTTACTTTATCTTGCAGGTCGAACTTGCCGTTTTTAATCGCCTCGAAAACAAGATACATGGTCATGATCTTGCTCATGGACGAGGTCGGCATGGAGTCTTGCGCGTTTTTTTCAAAAAGCGGATAGCCTGTCGCAGCCTCAACAATGATCGCTTGCTGGGCCAGCGTGTCGATGGGCGGGACGCCTTGTGTAATGGTCTGCGCCCTCACCGGCATCACAAACACAAACATAAATGTCAAAACAGCAAGAAATCTGGTCATGTCTCTCTTTCCTTAATCCACAATAATTCGCGCTTCGGGAACGCCTGTTTTTTTTGTTTCCTCCAGGATTTTATCAGCCTGCGCCACCGACACCAAAGGCCCGATCCGCACGCGGAAATAGGTCGTGCCGCGTACATTAGCCTGCGTCACATTCGCAAGGCCGACACTATAAAGGCGCGAGGCTAGGCTTTCCGCATTATCAGGATTTGCAAAAGACCCCGCCTGCACATAAATCTGATTGGCGCCGGAAACAGGCAGCTGCACATAGCGATCCACAGGTATGACATTCTTGATCGTCACCGAAGGCGGCACCACCACCGGCGCGCTGGCAACTTGCGTTCCCGTAGGCCCGCCGTAAAGACGCATGGCATCGGCAATGGCCTTGCTTTCATCCGCCAGAACCTGAACGCGCACTTTGGCAAGGCCTTGTTTTTCGAATCCCAAAAGCTGCGCGCAGCGCTCCGAAACATCTATAATCCGCGCGCCTGAAAAAGGCCCTCGGTCGTTGATGCGCACCACAACTGAACGCCCGTTTTCAAGATTCGTCACGCGCGCCAGCGAAGGCATGGGCAGCGTTTTATGCGCCGCCGTAAGTTCGTGCTTGTTAAAGATTTCTCCATTGGCTGTTTTCTTGCCATGAAAAGGATGTCCGTACCATGAGGCAATGCCTGTTTCGTTATAGCTGTAATTTTCGCTGGGGTAATACCACTGGCCTTTTACCTGATAGGGCTGCCCGACCTTGTAGGTGCCGCCGGCAGAACCGCTTGTTCCAACGCTTCGGGAGGGCGATGTTATGGGCCTTGACGAACAGGCGCCCAAAACCAAAAGCACGGCCAGCGCGGCCCAAAGCCTATTTTGAGAAAGAAAAGAGCAAAGCATCATAACTGATCCGCCAAAAGCCCTACGGCTGTTGCAAAGTAGGTCGAGCGATTCCAACGCATCAACACCTTATAGTTATCATACACAAGAAACCGCCGTCCAGACGGGCCATCGGGTTGAACAAGCCAAGCCCTTTCACTTTCAAGCGGCAGGGGCTGGCGCTGCATGGTCATCACGCCGAGATTTGCCCATTCTTCAAGCGCTTTGCCCGAATCAAGCCCTGCCAGAGCCTCATCAAGGGGGCGCGTGACCATCACCTCGCGGCCCCAAGGGCGGCCCCGTACCCAGCCTTCAGATTGCAAATAGTAGGCGATCGAGGCCAGAACGTCCGGCACGCTTTCCCAGATATCGCGCTTGCCGTCACCGTCAAAATCCACCGCATAGCGGCGGTAGCTGGACGGCATAAACTGGCATTGCCCCATCGCGCCCGCCCATGAACCCTGCATGGCATAGGGATCTCTGTTCTCATATTGCAGGATTTTAAGCGCCTCGATCAGCTCGTTTTGAAAGAACTCGGCGCGGCGGCCTTCATAAGCCAGTGTCGCCAGCGCATTGATGACATCATAGGATCCCATATTCTGGCCGAAGCTGCTTTCAATCCCCCACAAAGCCACAATCATCGAGGCCGGAACGCCCGTCATTTCCGAAACAAGGCGCAAAGTTTCTTTATGCTCCGCCATAAGTTCGCGGCCCTGACTGACGCGGGAAGAAGGAATTGTGTTGAGCAGATATTTCTCAAAAGTAATCTTTTTTTCGGGCTGGCGGCGATCCAGCGCAATCACTTGCTCATCGTAAAACAACAAAGGATCTACAGATTGCAGCGTGCGCAGGGAAATCCCCTGCTCTTGCGCGCGCGGCACGATGGTTTCTTGAAACCAGCGTTTATAGCTCCGATCATTTTGCGCTGTGGCCTGACTTGCCAACATCAGCAACAAGCTCAAAAAAAGAAAAAATCTTATGGCCATAGCCGCGCCGTCCATCCCATAAGCCAATAAGAAACCAATCCCGCATATTCATGGGCCGCAATCGAAAGATGCCGCAAAGTCACTTCCATATGCGGAAATAAGCTTACCTTGATGATGCCGTCCGTCAAATAATCCGATGGCGCGGGGATCATCTTCCAGCCCACTTTTTCAAAAACCAGCATGGAGCGCGGCATATGCGAGGCCGAGGTAACCAGAACCCAGCGCTCTTTCGGCCCGGGCTGCACAAGCTTGGCGGCAAAAACGGCATTTTCATAGGTGTTGCGCGATTCATCTTCAAAGACAATGTTTCTTGTCTCTTGCGTAAGGCCGAGCTGCGCTAAAAGATCTTTGGAAATATCTTTTGTGGTTACGGCCCTAGAAGGATAAAGCAGCCGCGTATTGCCGGCGATGACGATTTTAGCCTGCGGATATTTTTTGGCCAGCCGCGCAAGATGCACATAGCGCGGCGTTGCCATGCCGCCGATGGGGATTTTGCGCGCTTCGGTGATGGTGGGATTTTCATCGCCTGTGAGCATCACAAGCCCATCCACATGCGCGGGCAAAGCCTCATGCGCAAACCTGTTTTCAAGCGGCTGCAGCGCCCATGCGCCAAGAGGCAGCGCCATGCAAGCTATAAGCGCAAGGCTTAAAAAGAAAACGCCCAGCCGCCCCAGACGTTTAAGCCCGTAGCGCGGCATGCAGGTTAAAAACAGGCAGAAAAGAAGCAAAAAGCCAAAAAGAAAGGCCGGCTCGGTAAATACGCCGACGATTTTCGATAGCCGATACATGCGCCTAATCCTCCATGCCTAAAGCGGATTTGTAGAGGTCTAAAAGCTCCTCTTCTTCGCGGCGTTTTTCAAGATCCATTTTGCGCAGGCTGATAACCCTGCGGATAATTTTGATGTCAAAACCCGTGCTTTTGGCCTCGCCATAGACATCCTTGATGTCCTCCGCGACGGCAGCTTTGGATTCTTCAAGCTTTTCAATGCGTAAAATAAAAGACTTCAAACGCTCGCTGGATACTTCACCGGATTGCTTTGACATAGGTCTTGGTTCCTTTCTTAAATTGCCTCTGGAGAGAGGACACGAATCACTGCTAGAGTCAATCTTCCGATTCCTGTCTTGTCATGGATCTTTTTTTGCATGCCCTATATCACCCGCGACAGTGAAGGCAATGTTGTCCGTATTGCGCTCCAGCCCGTCCACGGGGCGGAGAATGTGAGCTATGACCATCCTGAATTGCGGGCTTTTCTGAAGAAAAACGGTCAGGATCCGCGCGTCATCAGCGCCACTTTGGCGGAGCTGCGCAAAACCGACCTTGAGATGGCCCGCACGCTCGAGGATCTGATTACGGCGCTGCTTAAAAAGAATATTCTGAAAATGACGGATCTGCCCACCCAGACGCAGGAGCGCCTGACTTATCGCCTTCATCTGCGCGTGATGGTTCAAGACGCCTTCAACCGCGCGGCGGAGCAAAACGCCATCGACCAAAGCAACGCTCGCGCTCTGGCGGAAGGCCCGTCGGGTTCGGATCCTGCGGCTACCCCATCCGAAGAGGATAAGGAAGGCTTTACCTTTTAAGTCCCCCCCCTTGTCATTGCGAGGAAAGCCGCCGAAGGCGGATTGACGCGGCAATCGCGGCGATGTTGCAAAGATTGCCACGTCAGGCCTAAAGGCCTTCCTCGCAATGACAAGGGGGGCTTAGGTGGGGGCTGCTTGCCCTACCGTTAAACCTGATTTTGAAGTACGTCTTCCAACGTGATGGACTTTAAATAGTCCTGCAGTTTAAGGCCCGCTTTGTACCAGACGGCCTCGGTCAGATAGCGCGCTGTTTGTTCCTTATCCTCAGCCTCTTCCTGCAAAGAAGGAAAGATGTCAACGGCCTGCACAATTTTCTGCACGGAAATCTCCGCAGGTTTCAGCGCCAGCATATAGCCCCCGCCCGGCCCGCGTGTGCTTTTGACAAGCTTTTCCTTTTTAAGCTTGGCCACAAGCTGCTCAAGATATGACAGCGAGATCAACTGCCTTTGCGCAATCTCGGCCAAGGGTATGGTTCTTTCATGACCCCCATGGTTTGCCAAATCCACCATCGCCATCAAAGCATGTCGTCCTTTTGTACTGATACGCATCTGCTTATCCTTCCTTTTTGTTTTCTCACCATTTTTACGGTTTTGTATGTTGGACATAATCTCGGCATCAGATTGGGGTTTTTCAAGAGTAAAAGGAAGCCTTATTTTGTTTTTCTTTCAAGATTTTTGTAAATGATTGTTTTATATAGAAAAATATTACATTTGGGATTATTCCGACAACCCCTTGTTTTGACAAGGAAATAAGCTGACGTTAACCATTTATTAACCTAACCTATTGAAAATAATAGAAAAAATTGAAGCAACGCCAGATTTCATGTATAGTCGTTTTGTAAGCAAAATAAGTTTCAATATTTGATGGGGTACAAAATGCAACACGCAATCGAAACAAACAAGGTTGATCCGGCAACGCTCGACATAGCTTCGACGTTGGAAAAGGCACAGCAAGATCTTTTGAAGATAGAAGAAGAAATGCAGGCTTTTCGCAAAGGCAGATGTTCTTTCAAGAATATCACTGCGTTTGAAGAAAGGATCATTGAAAAATTAGATTTTGCGCCCGACGTACAAAAGGCTATTCATGTGCAGCTTTCTAAAGATGATGCGAAATATGTAATATATAAGCAAGAAGCTTCATCCATAAAACATGATTTTTTGAAGGCCAAAGAAGAAGTAACGGCGCGGCGGAAAGAATTGGAACAAAAAATGCGTTTTGATTGCCTTGGGTTTGTCGTGGGGACTGTTGCCATACCCGCCGCGGCAGAGAATCTTTTAAAAGGCTGGTTACCCCCGGAGGCTGTTGCAGTAATTCAACTTAGTATAGCGGCATTTACAGCCTTTCATACGACAAAGGACTACAGAAAAGCACTTTATGAGAGAGTTCTGGAAAACCCAAAGACTAAAAGCGCACAAAGAATCTTTCGTAAAAAGGCTGAAAATAGCAATGACCCCAGCCCCTAAGTGGCCAGAAATAAGTCTATTAGGGGTTAGGCGTAGGCGACCCCGTTTTTTGAGGTAGAACCGAGTGTGTGCGCGTGCAGCTTTGCAGCCAGGCTTGATGTCTTTCATCAGCTTGCCGCCAATATTCTTTTTTTTCTCTTACTTCACGCGGCTCATCAATAAAGACACGCTTCAATATCCATCCAAACGTCACGGCTCCCGCAGCAAACACGAACAGTTCTTTTATGCCATAACCAGAAATATCCATAGCCCCGCCCTCCTTTTTTTAACCATGCCCCCTTGATCCCCAAAAGTCAATGTACGTTAACCAAAGTTAATGTTTTCAAGGGGTTTGGGTGGGTTTTTTCTTTTTGGCCCTTTGCAAGCATAAAAAAGTTTGAAAAACTTGCAATTCATATGGGTCTTTGTGCTAGAAGGTAAGAAAGAAACGTGAAAATACCTTGTTGTAAGTGAGAGTTTTATGCCTGAAGTCCTTTTTACCGGCCCTGAGGGGCGTCTTGAAGGTCGTTACACGCCGGGGAAGTCTCCTACGGCTTCGGTGGCGCTGATCCTTCATCCTCATCCCCAGCATGGCGGAACCATGAACAACAAGGTTGTTTATTCTTTGTTCCAGTCTTTTGTGGAGCGCGATTTTTCCACCCTGCGCTTTAATTTCCGTGGAGTCGGGCGCAGTCAGGGTACTTATGACCGTGGCGAAGGCGAGCTGAGCGATGCCGCCTCGGCGCTTGACTGGCTGCAATCCATCAATCCCAACGCGCGCAGCGTGTGGGTGGCAGGGTTTTCTTTCGGCGCTTGGATCGGGATGCAGCTTTTGATGCGCAGGCCCGAGATTGAATCTTTTATCTCGGTTTCGCCGCCGGCTAATATGCTTGATTTTTCGTTTCTGGCGCCCTGCCCGTCTTCGGGATTGATCCTTCATGGCGGCGCGGACGAAATCGTGCCGGAGCCTTTTGTCTCCAAACTTATCACCAAGCTTTCCCATCAACGCGGCATCCATTTGGATTACCGCGTGATCCCGCAGGCCGGCCATTTCTTCACGCATGAGCTCGACCAGCTTGCAAGCCATGTTGAAGATTATCTGGACAAGGCTCTTTTGCACCGTATCCAGCCTTCAAGCATCGCCATGGCGGCTTCTTAGTGTTTGTAATACCGCCCGCCTTTGGTCGGTTTTCGCGCGCCTGTGGTTCGGGGGAGCGTTAAAGGCAGGCCTTTAACCGAGCGCACCGCAAGATAGGCAAAGGCTTCGGCTTCCAGACTGTCGCCGCGCCAGCCCAGTTCTTCCACACAGCCTACATAAGCGCCTGTTCTTTCGGCAAGCCAGCTTATCATTGTTTTGTTGTGCCGTCCGCCGCCGGCCAGATAAATCTTTTCGGTTTTTTTAGGAAAGCTTCGCAGGGCGATGGCGATGGCTTCGATTGTCATCATGGTCAAGGTGGCCGCGCCGTCTTCAAGGCTCAGGCTTTGAGGGACAAAGTTTATAAAGCTTCCTCGATCCAGCGATTTGGGCGGTTTTTCCTTAAAATAAGGATGGTGGAAAAAAAGCTCCATATAACTGTCAGAAACGCAGCCCTTGGCGGCCAAAGCGCCGTCCTTGTCAAAGGGCTGGCCTGTATGCTCCAGCACCCAGTCATCGAGCAGCGCATTGCCCGGGCCTGTGTCGAAAGCGACGAGGTCTTTGTCCCGCTCGCTTCCTATCCAAGTGATGTTGGCCACGCCGCCTATATTCACCACGGCCAGAGGTTTTTTTATCTCTTGCGCCAGCGCGCGGTGATAAAGCGGCACAAGCGGCGCGCCCTGCCCGCCGGCGTTCATATCCGCAGAGCGAAAATCATTGACGACATCAATGCCTGTCAGCGCGGCCAGCATCGCGCCGTCACCAAGCTGCAAGGTTTGGCCTTTTTTCGGCTTATGCCAAAGGGTCTGGCCGTGAAAGCCTATAAGGTCGATCTGATCCGTAGCAAGGTTTTGCGCGCGGAGAAAGGCCGCAACGGCCGTGGCGTGTTTTTTGGTAATTTGTTCTTCAAGCCAGGGCGTGCCTTCGCCTCGCATGATAGCATCGCGCATATGTCGTCGGAAAAGAGGATCATAAGGGAACGTCTGGGCTGCCAGAAAAGTGACATGGGAAACTCCGTCTGTTTCAATCAAAGCCACATCCACCGCATCAAACGAGGTGCCGCTCATCAACCCTATGACGCGATACATGCGGTACCATGAACAGAGGCCGCAGGCCGTGGCGCGGGCAAAGCGCTTTCATGTATGGGCGCGCGGCCGATATCTTCAAAGCGCGAGGTTTCAATCGCGCCCTTGCCGCCTACGGCGATAATTTCAAGCAACGTCCCCAGCGCATCAAAGCAGGCGCAGACCAAAGGCCCGCCAAAGCCGCAGCCCCCATCAAGCGTCACGGCGATGTCTTCAAGATGAACCCCGCCCTGCGCCGGATCAAAGCCGCGAATAATGCGCGCAAACTTTGCGCCCTGCCCTTCGGCCTGAAACGGCATTTTGCCAAACCAAAGTTGATCTGTCTGCTCTTCCAGCGAACGGCTCATATCATAACCGGCGGGCACAATCAGAACGCGCGCCTGATGCTCACCACAAGGCGCCGTCACAGCCGCGCGGCGTAGCGAACATGCCAAAGCCTCATGCCCCAGCGCCTGACGCTGAAGGCCTCT
The DNA here is from genome assembly GCA_009779135.1 of Alphaproteobacteria bacterium. Lineage (GTDB taxonomy): Bacteria > Pseudomonadota > Alphaproteobacteria > UBA9219 > UBA9219 > UBA8914. The sequence continues at coordinate 7,635 of WREW01000028.1, read as the reverse complement.
TAACTGGTTCGTCCAGCGCGTGATTGAAACACTGCCTGCCCGCGCCATCGAGCGCGTGTCATTCATGCTTACGCCGTAAAGGCGCAAATAAGCCTCGGCCCCCGCCGCAAGATATTGGTCGAGCGCTCGACTTGGCGAAGGCGCAAATTGCAGACGCAAAAGCCGCTGCCAAGCTTCTTCAGCCGGCCCGCGCAGATGCACGATATCGCGCGGCTCCATCCCGGGCTTGGCCAAGAGCGCGGCGCGGAAGGCCAAAAGCTCCTCCAAAACCGCATGATTGTCAAAGGAGGTCGCGCTCAGATAGTTGCCCGTGTACACAAGCCGATCCCTTACCCGAAAACGACCGGCCAGATGATCGTGCAAAGTTATAAGACGCTCATGATTGCCGTGGATGGCCGCGACAACCCAAAGACGTTCGGGACAGGCAAGATCAACAAACTTTTCGCTGACAGGTGGCATGATCGATTCCTTACGAAGGGGAAAAGAAACTATAGCCCCTTTCTTTCGCAACGCAATATCTTGATGGATTTTGTACCAACCTGTCCACAGATTGTTATTCACAAGCATGGGCGGAATGATTCTTTTAGACCCCCTCCCAACCCTCCCCACTGTCATTGCGAGGCGGGCCGTCAGGCCCAACGGGCGCCATCTCGGCAACATCGCAGAGATTGCCGCGTCAGGCCTAAAGGCCTTCCTCGCAATGACAAGGGGGGGCTTTTGCTTTATGACTTTGACCGATTTGGCAGGCGCGCGCCCGCCATGACGGGTCTTTCGGCGAAGGAGCCGAGCGCGATCATGCGGTCATAGATGCATAAAGCGCCGGCAACGCCGACATTGACGCAAAACCGCGTGGGGATTTTGACGATGTGATCGCACCGCGCGACAAGTTCGGGCGAAAGCGACCCTTTTTCAGGCCCGAGCACATAAGCCGCGCGCAAAGGATGACGGAAGGAGGGAAGATCGACCGCATCATCCAAAAGCTCGACCCCCACCAGAGCGCAATCGCGCGGCAAGGAAAAATCCCCGACCTTGTCGTAAGCGTAAAAAGGCAAATGCACATCGGCATGCGATGTGTCCGAGGCGCGGATATGCTGATAATTCAGATCCGATCCGATCGTAAAGAAAAACTGCGCGCCGAAGGCGTGCGAAGTGCGCACCAGATTTCCAAGATTAAAGCTTTTGCTGATCCCCTCAACCCCTACGGCAAAATATCCCCGCATCTAAAACCTTTCTTTTTCTGTCCGGGCGCTCTTCTTTCTTTAGCAAAAAAATATCGCATTAACTATAAAAATCGTTTTTTATTTTCGCGGGCTGCGGCTTATGATGCTTTGCGATTCTTTGCAAACGAAAGGCGTTTCCCATGATAAAGAAGATTTCTTCCGCTGACTTTTCGGATCTGTGCGATGATATTCTCAAAGGTGCCAAAACCATCAACACGACGAACACAAGGCGTTTTGCAAAAGGAATCGTGAATGTTGCGGAAGATGACGTTTCCATGATTGATAAAATGATTAACTGCGCCACCAAAATTGTGAGGTACAACGAGGATGCTGCAATTTTTTTCGGGAAAGCTCTTTACGGCTATGTGAAGGTTGATACGCCCTCGACAAAACAGGCCTGTGCTATTGCCTTTCATATCTCAACTCTTTCTCATAAGAATGCTCAGCATTTCCTTGATGTCCTTCCTATTAGTGACGATACGGCAACAAGGCTTGCCAGATCCTATGTCGAATCACGCAAGACATCCCCTCTTCTTGAAAGAACGCTGTCGGACATTCTGGTCACGCCGTTTATTATTGAGGGCGAAACCAAAGCAAGAATAAACCGCAAACTTATGGAAGCTGCGGTTTGCCCTTCAAGAACTTTAGGCAGCCGCAAAGGAATAGAGCGCATTTCTCCAAAGGCTTATGCGCGTAAAAACTTCACCCCATAAAAAATAACCGTTAACCATAAAAACCGCTTTGGCGCCAACCGCAGGCGGATTATGGTGGCCTGCAACTTTTTACGAACGCAAAGGGGGCTTTTATGTCTAACGAAAACCGTTTTTCTTATCACTTCTCGAGCGTGTGCAGCTGTATTAAAGACGGCATTGTTACCATCAACAATGTAAGCATAGCTCTTTTTGCAAAAGGCATACCGCATATTGCCAAAGATGATGACGACATGATGAAAGACATGAAAGACTGCGCCGCCAGAATTGTGACGCATGATGAAGGAAACGCCGTAAAGCTGACCAAGGCTTATGTTGAACTGCCCCTTACATCCCCTGTCTTTGCCAATTTGCTGACGGGCCTGCTCATCACGCCATGCCTTGCGCCAGCCACTAAACAAGAAATGCGCCGTGAACTTTTGAAACCTCAGGACAATCCGGCGAAAGGCGCAGAAGTAAGAAATATTCTTATCAATTCTCACGGTCTCAGGGACATCTCTCTGTGGCCGGTGCCAATAACCAACCTGTCCCACAAAGAGATAGAAGTCGCCGCCCCCGTAACAAGGGAAGGCATAACCGCCCGCGCTCTTAACGCTTACGGCCCCAACCTATGGACAGCGAAACCATAGCTTTTATACTCTCCCCTTATGGGGCGATTCGTAGGAAAATATGTGGGGGCCGTCTTAGGTCTTGTTCTAGGGGGCTGGCCGGGCGCTGCGCTCGGGTTTTTGATCGGGCTTTTGCGTGACGTACGCATGCAGCACCGCGCCATGACCTCGCGCGTTTTGTCTTATGATGATTTTTTCCCCGACTTTATGATGACCAGCAAGGAAAAGGCCGTTTTTGCGCCTTGCGTGATTGCTCTTGGCGCCAAGCTTTCGAAAATAGACGGCCATGTCACGCGCGAAGAAGTTCTGGCCTTCCGCCATGTGTTTCGCACGCCGCACGCATTGACGTCCCAGATCGGCGAGCTTTTTGACCAAGCGCGCCGCAGCGCCGAGGGGTATGAGCCTTATGCCGCGCGCCTGACGGCTCTTTTCGGCTATAGGCCTTCTTTGCTTGAAGATGTGCTGGCGGGGCTTTTTTATATTGCTCTGGCCGATAGTACGCGGCTGACCCGTAACGAGCTTTTATATCTGCGGCGCGTCAGCGTGATTTTCGGATTTTCTGAAACCGACTTTGTCCGCATTGCAAGGCGTGTGGGCATTACCCTGACGACAACGTCGCCGCCGCCGAAAAAGGATTCGGCCTATGATGTTTTGGGCCTGCCGACCACCGCCAGCGATGATGTCATCAAGCGCACCTATCGCGCTTTGGTGCGCAAGCATCATCCCGACAAGCTTATGGCGGCGGGGCTTTCGCCCACACAAGTGGCCGAGGCGACCGAGAAAATCAAAAAGATCAACGCCGCCTATGCTGAAATCTGCCGCCTGCGGGGGATTAAATGAATTACAATGAACGCGCGGAAGGCTCTTTTATTCGCTATGTGATTTTGCACTACACCGATATGCCTACGGGGCAAGAAGCTCTGGCGCGGCTGCGTGATCCTTCAAGCGGCGCCTCTGCGCATTATCTGATTGAGGAAGACGGCCAGATCTTCCGACTTGTCGATGAAAAATATCGCGCATGGCATGCGGGGGAGAGTTTCTGGCAAGGGCAGCGCGACCTCAACAGCCTTTCTATAGGGATCGAGCTTGTCAATCTCGGGCACACGCACGGCTATCGCCCTTTTCCCGATGCGCAGATACAGGCGCTTTTGGCGCTTTTGCATGATCTTCAGCAGCGCTATGCTCTGGCGCCCGAGGCGTTTTTGGCGCACAGCGATATAGCCCCCTTGCGCAAGTGCGACCCGGGGGAGCTTTTTCCTTGGCCAGAGCTGGCCCGTCACGGCTTCGGCCTGTGGCCAGAGGCTGTAGAGCCGGTTTCAGAGTCAGAGAATATCCCTTCCCTTCTGGCCCGCATCGGCTATGACACCACAACGCCGGAAGCCATAAAAGCCAGCGAAAAAGCCTTTTTACGCCATTATCACCCCGAAAGACTTGAAGCAGGGTTTGATGCTTTAAGCCATGCCAGACTTGCGGCGCTGGCGCGGATGGCGACCCTCTAAGCCCCCCCTTCTTGTCATCCTCGGGGCTTGCGCAGCCAGCGCCCGGGGATCTGACGGTGGAGGCTGCTCTGGCGTTAGATCCCCGGCTCAACCGCTTCGCGGTTGCCCGAGGATGACAATAAGAATCCTTCACGCTTGCCCGAGGGCGACAAGAGCGTGTATTCTGGGCTGTTGTCCCTTTCACGGCAAGAGAGCTTTTTCGTGCTTTTTACGTCTCAGGATATTGCGCGCGCTTTTGATGCCCGCGATCTTAATCGCGGCAGGCTTTATCAGACCGAAGGTCATGTTCTTCATCTTGATGTGCGGGATGATGGCTGTGCTGTGCAGGCTTTGGTGCAAGGCACACTGGCAACGCCTTACCGCGTGAAGGTCACCATCGAAAAACACGCAGGATCGGTTCATATCGAAAGCCACTGCACATGTCCGGTCGGCTATATGTGCAAACATGGCGTTGCCGCTCTTTACGAAGCGATTGCGCAGGAAAACAGGCTGCATGAAAAAATAGGATTCAAAAAAGCAAAGATTTCCTATGCGTTGTCAAGCTGGCTTGAAACTCTCTCGACCAAGGATGAAGGGCAAAAGGACAGGCGCATTCTCTACCGCCTTAAACCGCAGCGCGAGATTTCCATTACGCCCGTTCTGCAGCAACGCAATCCTGACGGCAGCTGGCAGGAAGGGCATCTTCTTACAGGCGCGCGCTTTTTGACTTTGCGCAATTATGGCCCCCATCTGTCTGCGCAAGACCGCACGCTTTTGCAGATGATGCTTCATGATGAAAGCGCGGGCGATGCGCTTTCATGGTCGCCCTCTGCGGATGGCGCGATGTCGGCTTATGTTTTAACGCGCTTTCTTGAAAGCGGGCGCGTTATTCTGGATGAGCGGCCATTCCAGCCTCTTAATCTCGGCCCTCCCATGCCCGCAAAGCTTGACTGGGATCTTCACGCGGATGGGTATCAGCATGCAACCGTAAGGCCTTTGCAGGAAGATCTGCTTTTTATTATGCCAAGGCAGCCTTGGTATATTGACAGTGCGCGCGGCCTTGTCGGGCCTTTGAGCTTTGAAGAAGACGCGCAGCTTGTGCAGGTTTTTCTTGAAGCGCCGCCTGTGGCGCAGCAGGATATTAAGGCCGTGCGCGCGCAGCTTGAAAAGGCCAAATCCCCCTTTCCTCTTCCCTACAAGATCAAAGCCAAAGACGGCGCGCCGTCCAAGCCCGCCCCCCATCTTTTTCTTGCGCAGGAAAAAACAGACCGAACCATTTCCGCGCGGCTGTGCCTTGATTATGACGGCGCCATGATTTCGGCTTTTACAACGCGCAATGATTATATCACGCGGGATAAAGAAACCCTGATCGTTCATCCCCGCAACACGCGCATGGAACAACGCATCCTGCGCGATCTGGAAGCCGTAGGCCTTGGCCCTTCTTCGGATGACGCTGCGCTTGTTCCTTTACGCAAAGACCCATGGTTTTGGCATGAGTTTTTGCATAAAAGCGTTTCCGTTTTGGAAGAAAAAGGATTTGTCGTGAGCCACGACGAAGAACTTGGCGCCTTTGTTGTTGAAACGGACGATGACGCGATTGACGCCGATTTTATGCAGCAAGGGGCGTGGTGGTTTTCGCTTAATCTGGGCATCCAGATTGAAGGCAAAAAAGTTCCCTTGCTGCCGCTTCTTGTCGCCATGATTAAGACGGCTTTGAACAAGGAATCGCTTGAAAATCTGCCTGATGATGAAACCTGCTATGCGCCTTTGCCGGATGGGCGTTTTGTAGCGCTTGAAGCCAGCCGCATTCGCCTGATCCTTAAAACGCTGATCGAGCTTTTTGACGAGAGGCCTTTGGACAAGGAAGGACATTTGCGCCTTCCTTTAGATCTTGCGGCGGCTTTTTCACGCGTTGAATCCCTGACGCATAAGCGCTGGCTTGGGCAGACGCAGATGAAAGCGCTGATGGATAAACTTACAACTTTCGAAGGCATCGAAGACATGCCTTTGCCGAAAGGTTTTCGCGGCGAGCTGCGGCCTTATCAGAAAGAAGGCTATAACTGGCTGCATTTTCTCGGTACCTACGGGCTTTCGGGAATCCTTGCGGATGATATGGGGCTTGGAAAAACCGTTCAGACTCTTGCCTATATCTGCGCGCAAAAAGAACGCGGCACATGGAAAAAGCCCTGCCTTATCGTGATGCCGACAAGCCTGATCGCCAACTGGCAGGCCGAGGTCAAGCGCTTTACGCCGGATTTAAAGATTCTCGTTCTGCACGGCAAAGACCGCGCCAGAGACTTTGACCGCGTAAATCGCTATGATCTTGTGTTCACCACCTACCCCCTTCTGGCGCGCGATTATCAGGCGCTTGCCACGCTGTCTTTCAGTCTCGTTGTGCTTGATGAGGCGCAGGCCATAAAAAATCCCGCCGCCAAAGTCACGCAGGCTTCTTGTACATTGCAAGCGCAGCAAAGGCTTTGTCTGACGGGAACGCCTGTTGAAAATCATCTTGGCGAGGCGTGGTCGCTTTTTACTTTTCTGATGCCCGGGCTTCTTGGCCGCAACAAGGATTTCACGCGGCGCTACCGCACGCCCATAGAAAAAGGAAATGATGAAGAGCGCAAAGATCTCTTGGCCCGCCGTTTAAGGCCTTTTGTGCTGCGCCGTTTGAAAAATGATGTGGCGCGCGAGCTGCCGCCCAAGACCGAGATCATGCACCGCATCACACTGGCGGACGAGCAGCGCGATCTTTACGAAGCTGTGCGCCATGTCATGAGCGATCGCGTGCGCGAAGAAATCGCGGCCAAAGGCCTTGCGCGCAGCCGGATTGTCGTTCTTGATGCGCTTTTAAAGCTGCGCCAGATATGCTGCGATCCGCGTCTTGTGAAGCTTGACGCCGCGCGGCATGTGAAAAGCTCGGCCAAACTGGAAACGCTTTTGACCATGCTTTCCACGATGATTGAAGAAGGACGGCATATTCTGCTGTTCTCGCAATTTACAAGCATGCTTGATCTGATTAAAGACGCGCTTGAAAAAGCCGCAATCCCTTATGTCGAACTTCACGGCGGCACAAAAGACCGCGCGACTCCTATCGCGCGTTTTCAAAAGGGCGAAGTGCCGCTGTTTTTGATAAGTCTTAAAGCAGGCGGCACAGGGCTTAATCTTACGGCGGCTGATACAGTCATTCATTATGACCCATGGTGGAATCCTTCCGTTGAAAACCAAGCCACAGACCGCGCCCACCGCATCGGTCAGGACAAGCCCGTTTTTGTCTATAAGCTGATAGCCGAAGGCACCGTCGAAGAACGCATTGTCGCGCTGCAAGAACGCAAAGCCGGTCTGGCCGACGCCCTCTTCGCCGGAAAACCCGCAGCAGCAGCCCAGTTGACGGCGCAGGATATAAGCTGGTTGATGGGGGATGGATAAGCCTTCTTGTCTCCCCCCTCCTCGCAATGACAATGAATGTTGACCCGACTCACCGCGTGCGTAAATATGATCCCACGCCCTGCTCCAGAAAGGCTTTTTTGATGCACAACCTTAGGTTACCCCCCCCCCCCCCCCCTATTAACATATTTTTTTTAATATTTTTTTTTCTCTTTTTTTTCCCTTTCTCCCCCCC
>WREW01000027.1 GCA_009779135.1 Alphaproteobacteria bacterium | reverse complement strand
TGGTTGCGGGGTAGGGGGGGGTTGGGCGGCGTTAAGTCCAGCGCTTATGTTTTAAGTGGTGGGCGATGAGGGGCTCGAACCCGCGACCCGCTGATTAAGAGTCAGCTGCTCTACCAACTGAGCTAATCGCCCTTATAATAAGAGAGCTGGGTTTAGCAAATGTTTTTGGGTTTTGTCCAGAGCGTAATTCGAAGCAAGAGAATAAGCCCTCCCCCGCAAGGGGGGAGGGCTAAGAGGGTTCAGGCTTTTTCTTGTGCGGCCATTGTCAAAAAGCGGCTGTGGATGTCTTTGGTTTCCAGGGCCAGGGCTTCCAGGGTTTGCGGCTTGGGTAGGGGTTTATAGGGGGAGAGGCCGGAGCGGGCGCGGTCGGCGGTGACCTCGAAGATCATTTCAAGGCTAATGCGGGTTGCGTCTTCGCCGAAGGCATAGATCAGGGCCTGATCCGCCAGCATATTAATCAGCCTCGGCACGCCGCTGGCGAAGTAATAAATCGCCGCCATGGCGGCTTCATCGAAAAGATCTTTGCGCCCGCCGACATAAAAAAGGCGGTGGTGGATATAGGCGCGCGTTTCCTCGGCGTCCAGGGGGTTAAGATGGCAATGCGCGCTTATACGCTGGACAAACTGCCGGAGATTATCGCGTTTGAGTGTTTCCAAAAGCTCAGGCTGCCCCACCAGCACCATTTGCAACAACATGTCTTTTTCATTGTTGACGTTGGAGAGCATGCGCAGCTCCTCCAGCATTTCGGACGGCATATTTTGCGCTTCATCAATCACAAGCACCACGCGCCGTCCGGCGGCGTACTGGTCAAGCAGGAAGGCAACGAAGGCCTGATAAAGTGTGGCCGTATCGCCTGCGTTGATGGCGGCGGCGTTTTCAATATCAAAAGCGTGCGCCACCCATTTAAGCAGCGTGCTGAATGAAGTGCTGGGATTGGTAATCATTCCAATCACAACGCTGCGGTCAAGGCCTTTCATAAAACGGCGCAGTACGGTGGTTTTACCCGCGCCCACGTCACCTGTAATCACGATAAAACCGGCCTGACTTAACAGGCCGTAGTCAAGCATCGTCATCACCTGCTTGTGCCGACGGCTTGGGAAAAGCATCGCCTGATCCGGCAAAAGCGTGAAGGGCAGCGCGTTAAAGTTGAAGTAATTCTCATACATGAGGCGTTGTTATAGCGGTCTTGGGGGTTTTCATTCAAGGGCCAAAAAAAAGGCTCTGAAACGCCTTATTCTTTCTTTAGCTGTTGAAGTGCCCTTTCTTTTTGGAAAGGCTTACGATAATGTACCGCACGGTGCTGCTTTTCTGCGGGCCGTTTGCTGCCATGGGAGTTTTATGTGATGAGAAGGCCTTTATTGTGTTGTTTGCTTCTGGCTGTGCTGGGCTTGTCTTTTGCGCCCGCGCTGGCGCAGGATAAGGAGCCTGTTTTCCATATCCGCCCGGGGGATGTGCTTCAGATTTCCGTGTGGAAAGAAGAAGGTATGGACCGCGAGCTTGTGGTGCTTTCGGATGGAACCGTGACTTTTCCTCTGGCCGGCACCGTGGCCGTGGCGGGGCAGACCATCGCTCAGGCGCAGCAATTAATCAAAAAACGGCTTAAATCGGCTATCCCCGATGCGACCGTGACCATTATGGTGCGCTCGCCCGCAGGGCATAAGGTCAGTGTTTTGGGGCAGGTCGCAAGGCCGGGCGATGTCATTATCACAGGAAACATGACTGTGATGCAGGCTTTGTCCAATGTCGGCGGGCTGACGCCTTATGCCAGTGAGGGCAAAATCATCATCTTGCGTGAAGTGGACGGGAAGAAAACCTCTATCAATTACCCCTACAAGGCCATCGCAGCCGGTCGGAAACTTGATGAGGATCTCAGGCTTTTGCCCGGGGATGTGATTGTGGTGCCGACTTCCGGCATCTTCTAATGTTTAAAGGGTTGAGGGCTTTATGAACGGACTTAAAATCATTCTGGCGGGCGCGGCGCTTCTTGCCTTGACGGCCGGCGCAGCCATGGCCACGCCGCAGCTCAAGACAAGTTTGTCAACGCAGGGCGTTTATGATTCCAACCCCTTGATGCGGCATGTGAACCCGCAGGAGCTTTGGGGGTCGAAGACATCTCTGCGTCTGGGGTTTGAGCAGGATATGCCGACCTCCTCCTATAATATTGCGGGGTGGGTGGATAATAATCTTTATGACAGGGGCCGGTTTAACAGCGTGGATTTCGGGGGCGAGGGCCGGCTGGCTCTGCGCACGCAAAGGCTTGAAACCGCGCTGGCGCTGAAGGCTGTGCATGACACGACTTTGACGCGCGAGATCTCGGATGTGGGGCTTGCGCCGGACAAGGCCATCCGCCGGACGGTTTTTGAAGGCGGGCCCGAGATCCGCTATGCCTTATCAGAGCGCGGGAGTCTGGGGCTTGAGGCCAATGCGCGCGTGGCGCGGTATGACGGGACTTACTTCACGGATTACCATACGATTTCCGCCGCGCCGAGCTATGCTTACAGTTTTTCGGAGCGGGTGACCGGCCTTTTGGGAGCGCGATGGCGGCGCTATGAATCGGATGAGGGGCCGGATCATCGCGTGGACAGCGCAGGGCCCTTTGTCGGGGTCAGATCCGCACTGACGGAGCGGCTTCATTTTCAGGCGCGTTACGGGCATGAAGCTTCGCGCCATAAGGTGGCGGGGCTTCCCGACAGAGCTTGGAAGTGGAATTATGTTTTCGCCTCTGACCTGAGCTATAAAAGCGAGCAAAGCGAGGTTAAACTGGGCGGGATGCGCGCGCAGCAATCCTATGCCAACGGGCAGGATTCTCTGCTGACAACGGTTTTTGCGGAAGGGCGTCACAGGTTTGACCCCTATTTCAGCGTGCGCGGGTTTTTGCGCTATCAGTTTTCGGATGCCGGTGATACGGTTTTGGGCGATGTGGATCGGGTTTATGCGGGACGTCTGGGGCTTTTTTATCATGTTACGAAAACGGTGGATTTGACGGCTTCTTATAGCTATAGGAATGAAAAATTGAGGGGGGCACCTCAGACGGCGCAGCGTCACGCTGTGTTTTTAGGCCTTGCTTGGCAGCCCGAGGTGGATCTTTAAAAGGCACAAAGACAGGCGTAAGGAAAAGGACGATATAGATGGAAGAGTTCGATTTTGTTGATTTTCTTTCCGCGCTTAAACGGCGCAAAAAGTTTTTTTTGATCGTTCTTTGCGCGGGCTTGATCCTGTCTTCTTTTCTTGCGCTGCGCTGGTCTAATTACCGCTCGGTTGCTACGGTTGAAGTGGCTTTGCCGGAGGTTTTGGTCAGTGAGGGTTCCTCCCGCCGCGAGCGTGAAACCTTTGCGGACACGCGCATCAGCTATTTACGGCAGAAGGTTTTGTCAACGGGATCTTTGGTTGAGATCATCACGAAATATGATCTTTATCCCCGTCTGCGCCAGCAGCGCCCTGTGGCCGATGTGGCCGAAAGCATGCGCAGAAGCGTGCGGATTGATCTTTTAAGCGGCTCCATCGCCAATCCGTCTTCCGTTCAGAAAATGTCGGTCGGCCAGCTTTCGGCGATTGCATTCAATGTCGGCTTTGATTACGAAAGTCCCGCCGCCGCGCAGCGCGTGACCAGCGAGATCGTCAACCGCTTCCTTGATGAAGATATCAAGATGCGCCGCACGCAGGCCAAGGAAACCACGGCGTTTCTTGAATCGCAGCTCAAGGTTCTTGAAAAATCTTTGTCCGAGCAAGAGTCGCGCATCGCCGCCTTTCGCGCCAAATATGGCGATGTGAGGCCTGAATCTCTGGCCTTCAACCAGCAGGCCGTGACGTCCATGCTGCTGAATCTGCAAAATCTCGAAAGCCAGATTGCGGCCAATATCGGCACGCAAGGCGCTTTGCGCGCGCAGCTGGCATCTATTGATCCTTATGCGCGTATCACCTCGGATGGCGGCCCCGTGACCACGCCTTCGATCCAGCTTCGCGCTTTGCGTTCGGACTATGCGACCCTCACAGCCAAATACGGCCCCGCCCATCCTGATGTGCTGAACATCACCCGCCAGATTCAGGCTATGGAAGATCAGATGGGGCTGCGCGGCGCGGCCTCGACAGGGCAGTTGCGCGGTCTTTTGAATGACGCGCAAGCCAAATATACAAGGCTTAAAGCTTCGCAGGGCGAAAAGCACCCTGATGTTCTGGCGCTGAAAAAGAAAATTGAAGGCTATAAGGCCCAGCTTGCCAAAGCGCCGACGGATGATCTTGCCGGTGTTCAGGATGATGCGGATAATCCGGCTTATTTGCAGGTTGTTGCGCGGCTGCGCGCGGGTGAAACGCAGGCGCGCGCGCTTGAGGCGCAGAAAAAATCCCTTATAGCGGAAATTGAAAAACGCCAGCAGGCCGTTGCCGACAATCCTGATGTCGAAAAGCAGCTTGCGGCGCTGACGCGCGATTATGACAATGCGCAGACGCGCTATCGTGAGCTTAAAGCGCAAAAACTCAATTCGGAGATGGTGGAGGCGATTGAGCAGGACCGTGTCGGCCAGCGTCTTGTCATCATCAATCCGCCGGAGCTGCCCACGGAAACGTCGCCTTCGCGCGCTTTGTTTCTTGTGGGCGGGTTTTTCCTGTCCTTTATGGTGGCTTTTTCCTTGATTGTCGCGCGGCAGCTGCTCTATCCGACCGTCACGGGCGCGCGCCATCTGGAAAGCCTTGTCGGGGTCGCCCCGCTTGTCGTCGTGCCGCATCTTGAACATCATACGCCGCATCATGTGGCGCTGCGCCGCTACAAATGGCGTTTTCTGGTTTTGGCTGCGGTTGTTTTGATTGCGATGGTGCTTTTTCATATGATCGTCATGCCGCTTGATGTGCTGGTGTCGATGGTCATGTTGAAACTGGGCTTTGTTTAGGAGCGTAAACTTATGGACAAGCTGGAAAGAGCTTTAGAAAAAGCACGGCAGGCCCGCGCCGCCCAAGGGGGCGAACATGGCGCTATGCCTGCGCAGGCCAAAGCGTTTGCGCCTGAAGTGCTGCCCGCTTCCACGACTGTGGTGGATGAAGAGGTTTTAGAGAAAAACCTTATTTTCGCGCATCATCCCAAAACGCGGGAAGCGGATTTAATCCGTCTTTTGCGCACGCAGATTTTACAAACCATGCGTAAAAACAACTTTAAAACGCTTGCGATCACAAGCCCGAATTATGGTGACGGCAAGACCACGCTTGCGCTTAACCTTGCCATCAGCATCGCTCAAGACGTCAAACAGACGATTTTGCTGGCGGATCTGGATTTGCGCAAACCATCGGCGCATAAATATCTCGGTCTTCAAGTGGATCGCGGCCTTGTGGATTATCTTGCCGGCACGGCGGATGTGGCGTCTTGCTTGCTGCGCCTTCCTTTTGAGCGTTTGATGTTTTTGCCGGCGGGCGGGCGGGTTGACCATTCCTCTGAGATTCTGTCTTCCCCGCGCATGGGGGCGCTGGCGCATGAGATGAAGATGCGCTATCCCGACCGCCTGATTATTTACGATATGCCGCCTTTGCTGGCGCAAGATGATCCTTTGGCCTTTTTGCCTTATGTCGATGCCGTGATGCTTGTCGTACGGCAAGGCCAGACACAGGCCGCCGACATCAAGCGCTGTCTTGAGATTTTATCGGCGGCGGCCGTTGTGGGCATTGTCTTGAACGACCAGCTTTCTTTGGTGCCTTCCCGCCGCAGATAGGAGAATATTTTATGAAAAAAACGCTGATCCTTTTGTTTTTCGTTCTTTCTCTTGCAGGCTGCGACAGTCAGGAAGAAAAGCAGACCAGATATATCGAGCGCGGCAATGCGCTCTTTGCGCAGGGCGATCTTAAAAAGGCGCGGCTTGCCTATCTTAACGCGGCGCGTATCAATCCGGCTGACGCCGGCGCGCGCTACCATCTGGGATTGGTTGACGAGGCGGAAGGCAATCTGCAGCGCGCTTTGAGCCGTTTTCTTATCGCCGAGCAGCAGGACTCTCATTACACGCCGGCGCTTGAGAAGCTGGCGCAGTATTTTCTTGCCGGCAAGCGGTATGAACTTGCGCTGACGCGCATTCAGGCCTTGCTTGAGACGAATCCGAAAGATGCCCAAGCCCATGCGCTTTACGCGGCCTTTTATCTTGGCATGAAAAATATGGTTGAGGCTGAGAAAAAAGCGCGCGATGCGCTTGCTTTGGAGCCTTCAAACGTCACGGCTTTCACAGTTCTTGCTGGTCTTTATGCCGAGCAGCAGCAGCTTGACAAAGCCGTTGAAACCATCGAGCAGGCGATTAAGCTTAATCCTGATAATGTTGCGCTTTTGCGCCTGAAAGCCCTTATTTACGAGCGGCAGGAGAATGTCGATAAAATCGCCGAGGCTTATCAGATCATCTTTCAGCTTAAACCTGCGGAAGTCCGATTTCGTGATGATTTAGCCAATGCCTATGTTCAGGCCGGTCGCAGGGCTGAGGCTGAGGCGGTTTTGCGCCAAGGTATTGAAGCCATGCCGACAAGCTGGGCGATGAAGCAAAAGCTTGTGGCTTTTCTTGCAGCCAATCACGGTCTTGAAGCCGCTGAAAAAGAAATCAAGGCCTACATCAAGGATGATCCCGATCAAGGCGCGCCTTATTTCTGGCTGGCCGAGCTTTACAGCAAGCATGATGCCACAGACCGCGTCATTGTTCTTTTAGAGGAAATCATAAAAGGCGGCCTTCATATTGAAGATCAGAGCTTTGCGCAGCATGCGCAGACGGCGCTTGCCAGACTTCAATTTATCAAGGGCAACAAGCTTGTCGCCAAACAGCTGGCCGAGCAGGTTTTGCAAAAAGATCCCAACAACCGCGATGCTCTTTTTGTGCGCGCGCAGGCGCTTTATGAAACCGGCGATCTTCAGGACGCGATTGTTCTTTTGCGCACTATTCTGCGGGATGACCCGCAGATTCATCCGGCAAGGCAGCTTTTGGCCGAGGCCGTTTTAGCGCAGGGCTTTTTGGATCTGGCGGTGGATACGTTGACCGAGCTTGCCTTGCTTGCCCCGACCAATGTCACGGCCAAGGTGCGCTTAGCGCAGCTTTTGTCCGCACGGGGGGAAACTGATCGCGCTTTGGTGCTTTTGGATGATGTTATTGCCGTGAACCCCCAGCATGCTGTGGCGTGGGAAAGCAAGGTTCGCTTTAATATAGGCGCCAAACGTTGGAGCGCGGCGCAAAAAGCGCTTGAAACATTAGAGACGCTTGAAAACCAAAGTCTGGTGGCGTTGTTTTTGCAAGCGCAGATGGCGCAAGGGCAGGGCGAAAAAGAAAAAGCGCGCGCGCTTTATCAAAAGGTCATGGCAACTGATCCTTTGGCGCCAACAGCGCATTATGCATTGACGGCGATGGTTGATCTTTATGTCGAGGCCAAGGATTATCAGGGCTTGATTGTTTATCTGACGGCGCTGCCGGCCCGAACGCCTTTGGTTTTGACTTATCTTGGGGAAGCCTTTCGCCAGACAGAAGATTTTGAAAAGGCGGCGGAGGCTTTTGAACAATCCATTGCGGAAGGGGTACAGGTGCCGCTTCCCTATCTTTCCCGCGCGCGGCTTTATCTTGCAAAGGGGCAGTCGGAAAAGGCTTTGGATCTTTTGAAAAAAGCGCAGGATGCCATGCCGGCCAATTTGCGCATTGCCTTGATGCGCGCCGAGCTTTTGATAGCGGCGCGGCGTTATGACGAGGTGAAAAAGCTTTACAATTCTTTTCTTGCACGCAACCCCGATAATGTGGTGATCCTCAACAATCTGGCGCAGTTTCTTGCTGATACAAGCGCGCCGGATTCGCCGGATCTTGAGCGCGCGCGTCTTTTGGCCGAGCGCTTTATCCGCAGCACGGACCCGAACCAGATTGATACCTTGGCGTGGATTTATTTTAAGCAGGAGCGCTATCCTCAGGCACTGGCTCTTTATGAGCGCCTTATGGCGAACGACCAAAATCTGAGCGCCGAGATTTATTATCATTACGGTGTGTTGCTGTATCAGATCAACCGGTTTGGCGAGGCCAAAAGCGCGCTTGAAAAAGCCATGCAAAAACAAGAACGTTTCGCAGGCCAAAAAGAGGCGCAAGTGCTTTTGAACAGGCTGCAAGGCGCACCGCCGACGCCTTGAGCGATAGGGGAAGATCGGATTCATAAACAATGCGGATTGTTCCCGCTGTGAAACAACCATAAGTATGGCCTGATAACTCCATGGTTTAACCATAATTTTGTTGCCTGCTCTTTTGTAATTTGTTAAAACTGATTCCGCGATTGCTGACCAGCAACTTTGCCTCCAATCAAAAGGAAAGGTTTTTGTGATGAGAAAAATACTATGGGCTGTTCTTTTTGCCGTAGCGATGATGTGGGGCGGCGCTCCCGCGCAGGCGGCGAGTGTGGTGATCGACCATGCGCAGGATTTTTATGTCGGCAGTGACTGTGGTTGCTATGGCGCTTTCGGCCAGCGCGGCGAATCGACTCTTGATTTTGATCTGGTCGGCACATTGGCCGGACGTTCTGAAGTTCGTTTTGATTATTCCTTCTCGGGCGTTCTTCCCTTGGTGGGATCGGCGATCGCTCAGGCGGATCAGATTTTTGCTTTTTCGACCTTCGGGATGAACAGCACCGAAAGAACACAGCTTGTCGGCGCGCAGGATGATATTCTGATCGCTGCCGTTTGGGATGTTGCCGCCAATGCCGGTTACATCACCATCACCAATCTCAGCCAAGCGGTCATTGATATTGGTTTGATGATTCAGGCCACAGTGCTGAATCTGACGGGCGGCCCCGGCTCCTTCACGCTGACCGGCAAGGTCACAGCGCTTGACAGCAGCGAAGTGCCGCTTCCGGCGGCTCTGCCGCTCTTCGGCCTTGGTATGGCGGCTTTGGCGGCCTATGGCGTCCGTAAGAAAACGGGCGCTGCCTAAAGTATCATGGCAGGCAAAGTTAGAAAAAGGGAGCTTAGGCTCCCTTTTTTTTCCGGCTTTTTGCCGCTATAATGGGTTTTCCGGAAAAGAAAAAGGAGAGGGGCTTTATGCGCGTTTTTGTGACAGGCGGGGCCGGTTATATAGGTTCGCACAGCTGCGTGGCGTTGATCGAGGCGGGGCATGAGGTTGTTCTTTACGACAATCTTTCCAACTCCAGCGCCGTTGTCGTGGACCGGATCGAGGCGATTACAGGGCAGCGCCCCGCTTTTATCCTTGGCGATGTGCGCGATGCGCAAGGCATGGATGAAGCGCTTGAGAAATATCCTTCGCAGGCCGTGATCCATTTCGCTGGCCTTAAAGCGGTAGGCGAGTCGGTGGAAAAGCCGCTTCTTTACTATGACAATAATGTTGCCGGCTCGCTGCGGCTTTTGGAAATCATGGCCAAGCGTGATGTGCGGGCTCTGGTTTTCAGCTCCTCGGCCACGGTTTATGGAGAGCCCAAGTTTTTGCCCTATACGGAATCGCACCCGCTTGCGGCGGTGAATCCTTATGGGCAGACTAAAATTGTGGTGGAGGCGATGATCGGCGATTTTACAGCCGCCTATCCTCGTTTCCACGCGGGACTTTTGCGCTATTTTAACCCCATCGGCGCGCATGAAAGCGGGCTTATCGGGGAAGATCCTTTGGATATTCCCAATAATCTTTTCCCTTATATCGCGCAAGTCGCGGTGGGCAAGCGGCCTTTTTTGAATGTCTGGGGCAGTGATTATGACACGCCGGACGGCACGGGCGTGCGGGATTATATTCATGTCGTGGATCTGGCGCTGGGCCATGTCAAAGCGGTTGAACATCTGGCGGCGCATGAAGAAAGCTTTACGGTCAATTTAGGCACCGGCAAAGGCTCGTCCGTTTTGGAAGTTGTGAAAGCTTTTGAAAAGGCTTCGGGCCGCAACATTCCCTATAAAACAGGGCCGCGCCGCGCGGGTGATCTGGCTGTCTCTTATGCTGATCCTTCTCATGCGCAAAAGCTTTTGGGCTGGCGCGCGCAACGTGATCTGGAAAAAATGTGCGAAGATGGCTGGCGCTGGCAGTCGCAGAATCCGAATGGATACCGCTAAGCTTTCCTCGCCCCGAAAAGCTTGGCGTTGAGTTTAAGGTGACCCCAGATGGCACCAGCCTGAATCAGGACGAGGGGGGTGTAGGCAAGCCAGAAGCCTAAAGAATAGCGCTCCATGATTCCGGCGGTGACAAGGCCGTTCATGATAAGAAAATGCCCGACCACAAAAATCCCCACAAGGCCAAGAACCAGCGTGTAGGAGCCTACGGAAAAGGAATCATTTTTAAAAATCAGCGCAAGAAAGCCGCTTTCGCGGCTTGCCGCCAAGGCCAAGGCGGTAAGAAAAAGGATAAAGCTCAGCATAACAGCAAGGGCGTTTATTGTCCATAAAGGCGCGCGCGCGCCTTGCAGGCCTACCACAAGCGCCAGATCCTGACGCTGTAGGACAACAGCCAAAAGCGCAAGAACAGGGACACAAAACCACAGCAAAGTTGCTTTTTCGACGGCGGATTTGATGTCTTTCAGCGCCGTTATAAGGCCGCTGAAACAGGCTTTTGCCGCGACAAAGAAAATACCGGCAAGGCAAAACAAACTCAGAAAATGACCGGCATATACATAAGCGATCTTCTGCGTGAAAATCACGATCATGGAAAAGCCTATCGCGCAAAAAGATAAAAGCGCGATGCTTTCAAGCGTGGCGAAAGGCTGCGTCGCCGTCATGGTTTTGAAGGCGAAAAACACGCCGAGTGCCAGACCCAGAAAAACAAGCGGGAAAAGATATTCACGAATGCCCCAAAGCCCGGGGATCAAAAACACAAAAGTCACAAAGGCAAGGAGAAGCGTCATCATAAAGGAAAGCGGCTTGATCGCGCGCAGCGGGTGCGGCGTGGCGCGTTCCTGCTTGTGGTTCCAAAGCATCAGGCGCACATGATCCACCAAAAACCACAAAAATCCGGCGCCCATCACGAAAAGCCAGATAAGCGCCAAATAATTAGGTTTTGAGAAATCAAAAAACTTTTGTAGCGCCGGAAAAATCATCAGGGCCACATTGTCGCGCGTCCAGAAAAGAAGCGAGAGATGAAAAAAAAACGTCAGCGCCAGAGCGCCGGCCGCCAGAGCGTTGAAAAGGAAAAGAGGTGTATAGCGATCACCAAGGGAGCGGGTGTAGAGCATCAGGCGAACCCCATTGTGGCAGGAAGAAGCATCTTAATCCTAAGCTATCTTTTTTATGCGGTGGGTACCATGTTTTTTCTTGCGGTGCGCTTTTTTCAGGGCTTGATTAAAATGTCGTAAAATGGCATCGTTTCTTTAGCGGAAAGATCTGGGTTATTCCCCTTTTTCCGCTTGCTCTCGCTGCGCGAATGAATGTAGCTTTTTACACTTGATGGTATGCTAAAAAAGCAGGTGTGCTTTGCCGGGTCAAAAAGAAAAACTAGATGATTCACCCTGTTACGGGCCCGAAGGGTTCGAAGGGATGCGCCATGCGGGAAGGCTGGCGGCAGAGGTTCTGGATTTTATCACGCCTTTCGTCAAGCCCGGCGTTACGACGGGTGAGCTGGATGAGCTTTGCGATCACTACACAAAAAGCCACGGCGCGGTTTCGGCGCCGCTTGGCTACAGGGGCTATCCGCGCGCGACATGTATCTCGCTTAATCATGTTGTCTGTCACGGCATCCCAAACGGGCGCAAGCTTGAAGAGGGGGACGTCGCCAATATTGATATCACCGTTATTCTGAACGGGTGGTATGGCGATACAAGCCGCATGTATTATGTCGGCGACAAGATCTCCGTAAAAGCAAGGCGTCTGGTTGAAACGACGTATGAAGCGATGATGCGCGGCATTGCCGTGGTGCGTGACGGCGCGACCATCGGCGACATCGGCCACGCCATTCAAAGCTATGTCGAGCCTTTGGGTTTTTCCGTGGTGCGTGATTTCTGTGGTCACGGTCTTGGGCGCGTGTTTCACTGCGCGCCTTCCGTTTTGCATTACGGCGAAAAAGGCGAAGGCGAAGTTTTGCGCAAAGGCATGTTTTTGACTATCGAGCCTATGATTAACGCCGGAAAGTTCGGCGTTAAAGTTTTAAGCGATGGCTGGACGGCTGTGACAAAAGACCGCTCTTTGTCGGCGCAGTTTGAGCATTCTCTTGGTGTAACGGAAGATGGCTGCGAGATTTTCACGCTTTCCCCCAAAGGGTGGACTCTGCCGCCTTATGTTTGATGGTTTGTTGTAAGTTCTGGAAAAAGAAATCACCCCATGTCAAATCTTCATTACGTTGGCCATCGCGCGCGTCTGCGTCGCCGGTTTCTGGAAACAGATGGCACGGGCATGCCGGACTATGAGGTTTTGGAGCTTCTTTTCTTCAACGCGATGCCGCGCCGCGATGTCAAGCCGCTGGTGAAATCCCTGCTTGAGACATTCGGTTCTTTGAACGCGATCAGCAGCGCCTCGGTGGATGATTTGCGCGCGTTCGGTTTGAAGGATGCGACTATTGTGCTGCTGCGTGTTTCGCGTGAGCTTAGCCGGCGCAGGATGAAGGAAGGCATTATCAACAAGCCTATTTTAAAACATTGGGAAGGGATCGTTGATTATTGCCGCGCGGTGATCGCGCATGAAGGCAAGGAGCGGTTTTTGGTTCTTTTCCTCAACCGCAACGGCCTTTTACTGGGCGAGGAAGTTCTCAAATACGGCACGATCGATCAAATCACGGTCTTCCCGCGCGAGATTATCCAAAGCGCCCTGAACAAAAACGCATCCTCCATCGTTCTGGTTCATAATCATCCCAGCGGAGATCTTGAGCCGAGCCGCGTGGATATTGAGATGACAAGACAGATCCTGCAGGCCTGTGCGGCGGTCAAAATCCATGTTCACGACCATCTGATCGTCAGTTGTCGGGGCTTTATGAGCTTTAAAATCAGCGGCTTGCTGTAAGGGCGCGAAAAAAAACAAGCTTTTCTGCGGGTTTCAGGGCATTTTTAGGAAAAATTAATTATCCACAACAAATTGTTATTTTTCCTCTGGACAACGCCCTTGAAAAAGAATAAGTTGGGTTTTGTCGGTAGATGCTTCATTGCTTCTGCCGAGGGGTGATCTGTTGACACTAGCGATATGTCAGGACGGCTCAAGTCAAGCTGAATCAGCAGCTTGGGGCGCTTGACGGTGTCGCTTTTTTCATGGGATTTCCTCGGGGTTTCGGCCCCTCGTTTCTTGGACATTGTGAATGATGATAGAGAAGGGATGCGCAGACGGCGTTTTTCGCGGTGGGCGATGTTTTGGGATCTTTCGGGATCTCTGGCGTTGCTGGCCGGAAATATCTTAATCAGCCGACCTTAAACCCTCAAGTTTTAAGGTCAGGTTTTCGGTTATGTTGGATGCTCATCCTAAGTCGACAAGTTCGAAATACCTTTTACAACAGTTTCTTTACGAAACTTTGTGAAAGTGAGAAATGAAGAACCCTTGTTTATTTTGGTTTGAGTTCTTGTCCTTTGGACAAGACAATATAGCTAAGTGATTTTTAGCGAATGCTAAAAAGTCAAGTTCAACTTGAGAGTTTGATCATGGCTCAGAACGAACGCTGGCGGCAGGCTTAACACATGCAAGTCGAACGGGTGTAGCAATACATCAGTGGCGCACGGGAGCGTAACACGTGGGAACCTACCTTTTGGTTCGGAATAACGTCGGGAAACTGACGCTAATACCGGATAATCCCTATGGGGGAAAGATTTATCGCCGAAAGATGGGCCCGCGCTAGATTAGTTTGTTGGTGAGGTAACGGCTCACCAAGACTACGATCTATAGCTGGTCTGAGAGGATGACCAGCCTCACTGGGACTGAGACACGGCCCAGACTCCTACGGGAGGCAGCAGTGGGGAATATTGGACAATGGGGGAAACCCTGATCCAGCCATGCCGCGTGAATGATGAAGGCCTTCGGGTTGTAAAATTCTTTTGGTGGGGACGATGATGACGGTACCCACAGAATAAGCTCCGGCTAACTTCGTGCCAGCAGCCGCGGTAATACGAAGGGAGCTAGCGTTGTTCGGAATTACTGGGCGTAAAGGGTGCGTAGGCGGTGCGATAAGTCAGGTGTGAAAGCCCCGAGCTTAACTCGGGAACTGCGCTTGAGACTATCGTGCTTGAATTCGGAAGAGGTGAGTGGAATTTCCAGTGTAGAGGTGAAATTCGTAGATATTGGAAAGAACACCGGTGGCGAAGGCGGCTCACTGGTCCGACATTGACGCTGAGGCACGAAAGCGTGGGGAGCAAACAGGATTAGATACCCTGGTAGTCCACGCTGTAAACGATGTATGCTAGACGTTTGGGGGTTTATCCTCTGGGTGTCGCAGCTAACGCGCTAAGCATACCGCCTGGGGAGTACGGCCGCAAGGTTGAAACTCAAATGAATTGACGGGGGCCCGCACAAGCGGTGGAGTATGTGGTTTAATTCGACGCAACGCGCAGAACCTTACCAGCTCTTGACATGTGAAGTATGGATTTGAGAGATCAAATCCTTCGGTTCGGCCGGCTTCAACACAGGTGCTGCATGGCTGTCGTCAGCTCGTGTCGTGAGATGTTGGGTTAAGTCCCGCAACGAGCGCAACCCTCCCCTTTAGTTGCTACCATTCAGTTGGGCACTCTAAAGGAACTGCCGGTGATAAGCCGGAGGAAGGCGGGGATGACGTCAAGTCCTCATGGCCCTTACGGGCTGGGCTACACACGTACTACAATGGTGGTGACAGTGGGATGCGAAGGCGCGAGCCGGAGCGAATCCCCAAAAGCCATCTCAGTTCGGATTGCACTCTGCAACTCGAGTGCATGAAGTTGGAATCGCTAGTAATCGTAGATCAGCATGCTACGGTGAATACGTTCCCGGGCCTTGTACACACCGCCCGTCACGCCATGGGAGTTGGTTTTATCTGAAGTCGGTGAGCTAACCTTCGGGAGGTAGCCGACCACGGTGAAGTCAGCGACTGGGGCGAAGTCGTAACAAGGTAGCCGTAGGGGAACCTGCGGCTGGATCACCTCCTTTCTAAGGATCTTGCCCGTTTGATCTAAATCCCTTGGGATTTACTTCACAGGCGAGTCTTGGATATTGATATTTCGCGGGGCTCTCACGGCCCTGACAAAAACGCCGTCGGCGCATCCCTTCTCCGGAAACCAGAAAGAAAGCCGCCTTGTGTGGCGAAGGTTAGCGGGCTTGTAGCTCAGCTGGTTAGAGCGCGCGCTTGATAAGCGTGAGGTCGTAAGTTCAAATCTTACCAGGCCCACCATTTTTAATAAAAGCGTATTCGCGCGGGGCTGTAGCTCAGCTGGGAGAGCACCTGCTTTGCAAGCAGGGGGTCGTCGGTTCGATCCCGATCAGCTCCACCAAGCTCAAGGCTTCGACCTTAAAATAAAGGAGGCTCAGATGAATGAAGTGACAGGCATATATGTAGGTTATGCGTTTCGGCAAAATGGAGAATATCTGACGGCGCGCCATAGTGAGGTGAGCAAGCTGAAGTTTGAATTCAAAGATAAAGATTTGTTTTGCTTTTTAGAGATTAGACGGCCTTATGAAGGTGTTGAAAAATACAAGATTAAGCCTATCTCTTTGAGAGATGATATTTGGCAGCATTTGTCAAAGTCAAATGTTGAACCAGAACGGCGTGACACTGTAAGAAATGCTTTGATGGACGGGCTTCATCAATATCAGTTTCTTGGCCATGCTGCTCCTAAATAAAAAAAGGTTTCCGGTAGAAGAAAAAAAGTTTTTCCGCCATCTTTTGGGTGGACGGAGAAAAGTTCTTGGACATTGTGAATAGAATTGGAAAGAGGCAAAACGGCTTTTGTGATGAAAGCTGGTTTTGCCAAGTGAAAGCGCTTGCTTTTTCGTGCAAGGTTGGGGAGTCGAGTCCCTCAGCTTCGCGGGAAACGATAAAGGCAAGCATGTCAGAAGGTCGCAAGACAGATTTCTCGGGGTTTCACCTAAAAGCCCCAAACGCAAATTCCGAAGACGAGCGTTTGAGATCACATGTCAGCTCTTGCATCTCAGATAAGATTTTGTTGGTACAAATCTTTGAGAACATCTGGGCTTCTGATAAGGATCAAGTATGACAAGAGCATTTGGTGGATGCCTTGGCACAGAGAGGCGATGAAGGACGTAACACGCTGCGATAAGTTCTGGGGAGCTGCGAGTAGGCTTTGATCCAGAAATGTCCGAATGGGGAAACCCACACCGCATGGTGTATCATGAACTGAATCCATAGGTTCATGAAGCAAACCCAGGGAACTGAAACATCTAAGTACCTGGAGGAAAGGAAATCAACCGAGACTCCGCAAGTAGTGGCGAGCGAACGCGGACCAGGCCAATCCTTTTGTTTTTCAGATTAGAATCACCTGGAAAGGTGAGCCATAGAGGGTGACAGCCCCGTATAAGGTGATGAAGGACAGAAGGTTCGAGTAGGGCGGGACACGTGAAATCCTGTTTGAAGATGGGGGGACCACCCTCCAAGCCTAAGTACTCCTCTGTGACCGATAGTGAACAAGTACCGTGAGGGAAAGGTGAAAAGAACCCCGACGAGGGGAGTGAAAAAGTACCTGAAACCGAGTGCTTACAAACAGTTCGAGCCCGCAAGGGTGAGAGCGTACCTTTTGTATAATGGGTCAGCGAGTTCGTTTATGCAGCAAGCTTAAACCGATAGGTGGAGGCGAAGCGAAAGCGAGTCTGAATAGGGCGCCTTAGTTGCATGAATGAGACCCGAAACCTGATGATCTAGCCATGGCCAGGCTGAAGGTGGGGTAACACCCACTGGAGGGCCGAACCCACGCCTGTTGAAAAAGGCGGGGATGAGCTGTGGCTAGGGGTGAAAGGCCAATCAAATCAGGAAATAGCTGGTTCTCCGCGAAATCTATTTAGGTAGAGCCTCAGATGATGACCTTCGGGGGTAGAGCACTGGATGAGCTAGGGGGGCGCGAGCCTTACCAAACTTAACCAAACTCCGAATACCGAAGAGTTTAATCTGGGAGGCAGTCTGTGGGTGCTAAGGTCCATAGACGAGAGGGAAAAAGCCCAGACCATCCGCTAAGGTCCCCAAGTGGTGACTAAGTTGGAAAGGATGTGGGAAGGCCAAGACAGCCAGGAGGTTGGCTTAGAAGCAGCCATCCTTTAAAGAAAGCGTAATAGCTCACTGGTCTAGTTAAGCCGGCCTGCGCCGAAAATGTAACGGGGATTAAGTCATCCACCGAAGCGATGGGTGTAGCCGTAAGGCTATGCGGTAGCGGAGCGTTCCGTAAGCCTGTGAAGATCGACCCGGGAGGGCGGTTGGAGGTATCGGAAGTGAGAATGCTGACATAAGTAACGATAAAGAGTGTGAGAAACACTCTCGCCGTAAGTCCAAGGGTTCCTGCGCAAGGGTAATCCGCGCAGGGTGAGCCGACCCCTAAGGCGAGGCCGAAAGGCGTAGTCGATGGGAATGCGGTTAATATTCCGCAGCCTGCTGGTTGTGACGGCGTGTAAAGGATGTTTGAGATTATCGGATTTCGATGGCATCCAATATGCGTCCAGGAAATAGCACCAGCTTTTAGATCGTACCCGAAACCGACACAGGTGGACGAGTTGAGTATACTCAGGCGCTTGAGAGAATGATGTTGAAGGAACTCGGCAAATTGCCCTCGTAACTTCGGAATAAGAGGGCCCCATGCGAACGCAAGTTTGTGTGGGGGGCACAGAATTGGGGGTGGCGACTGTTTATCAAAAACACAGGGCTTTGCGAAGTCTAACAGGACGACGTATAAAGTCTGACGCCTGCCCGGTGCTGGAAGGTTAAGAGGAGATGTGCAAGCATTGAATCGAAGCCCCAGTAAACGGCGGCCGTAACTATAACGGTCCTAAGGTAGCGAAATTCCTTGTCGGGTAAGTTCCGACCTGCACGAATGGCGTAACGACTTCCCCACTGTCTCCAACATCAACTCAGTGAAATTGAATTCCCCGTGAAGATGCGGGGTTCCCGCGGTTAGACGGAAAGACCCTATGAACCTTTACTATAGCTTTGCAGTGGTATTAGGGAACGTATGTGTAGAATAGGTGGGACACTTTGAAGCATGGGCGTCAGCTCGTGTGGAGTGGCAAGTGAAATACCACCCTTATGTTCCTTGGTATCTAACTTCGTCCGGTTATCACGGACAAGGACCCTGCATGGTGGGTAGTTTGACTGGGGCGGTCGCCTCCCAAACAGTAACGGAGGCGCGCGATGGTTAGCTCAAGCTGGTCGGAAATCAGCTGTTGAGTGCAATGGCACAAGCTAGCCTGACTGCGAGACGTACATGTCAAGCAGAGACGAAAGTCGGCCATAGTGATCCGGTGGTTCTTCGTGGAAGGGCCATCGCTCAACGGATAAAAGGTACTCTAGGGATAACAGGCTGATGACGCCCAAGCGTCCATAGCGACGGCGTCGTTTGGCACCTCGATGTCGGCTCATCACATCCTGGGGCTGGAGAAGGTCC
>WREW01000026.1 GCA_009779135.1 Alphaproteobacteria bacterium | reverse complement strand
GGCGGCAGCGGGCGCGGCGGATTCGCGCAGGGACGCGGCCAAAATAGCCGTATCAATCACATGCACGACCCCGTCTTTGGCAAGCAGATCAGACGTCACAAGCTTGGCGCCGCTGATCTGGACAGGCTGGGCGCGGCCATCAATCATCATCGTGTCCCCTGTCATGGAGCCAAGGGGAACCTGACGGCCTTTCAAATTACTCTCCATAAGAACGCTTCCCGCAAGGATATGCTGCCCGACAAAACGATGCATCGAATCCTTATTGGCGCGGATGCGCTTCATCATAACCTCGTTGATGGCCTGCATGGCCTTGTTGCTGGGCGCAAAAACGGTATAAACGCCCGCACCTTGCGCAAGCGTCTTGGAGACCTCGCTGGCTTCGACCAGAGCTGTAAACTGGCTGAGCTCCGGCCTGCTCTTCAACTTCTGCAAAACCGTGCCGTCCTGCGCCAAAGAGGGCGCGCCATAGGCGAAAAGAGCAAAAAACAAAGCCAGAGCCACTTTTTTCATGAGATTCTCCCGCTGTTCAAATGATTGCATGCCGTGATAATTAAACTTATTATGCCGCAGGCGTCAATGAGGTTACAAAATGGACGAGCTTGAACCTGTTTCTTCACTTCTGGATATGTTTTTAGGCGGCGTGCTGGCTTTGATCGCCGCATCGCTGTCTGCGCATTTCGGCTATCGCGCCGCAGACCGCATGCCCGGCGAAAGCCGCCGCCCACATTGTCTTTACTGCCTTATGCCGCTGCGCCTGTGGGATTGCCTGCCCATCTTGGGCTGGAGCCTGCGTCACAAAGCGCGCGCCCGTCCATGCGCCTGCAAAAAACAACAGGATTTTTGGCGCCTGCCGATGATTGAGATTTCAGGCTTTGTCTTAGGCATCGCCGCCATCTGGCTGGCCGGAGATCTCGATCCGTTTCTGATAACAACCTGCCTTACCCTTGGCGTTCTGGTCAGCATCGTCATGATTGATCTTGCCTTTGGCGTGATTCCTGACGAGCTGAATATCACGCTCGCGCTTTTGGGCCTTATCGGCCTTTTGGTCGGGGATGGCGATGTTTATTTCGGGCTGATTAACGCAGCAGGGCTTTTGGGCCTTGGGCTTCTTTTGGCGCTTGTCTATAGCAAATGGCGTGGACAGGAAATGCTGGGCCTTGGCGATGTCAAATTTCTGGCCGCTGCGGGACTTTGGCTTCCCTTTATGCAGATTCCATGGTTTTTGCTCGCCTCCGGCATCGCCGGAATTGCAATGGGTGTTTTATGGCGGTTTTTGACCGGCGAAAAAACCTTCCCCTTTGCGCCGGCCTTATGCCTCAGCCTTGCGGGATGTCTTTTTTATCAACTTTATCTTTATGGCGCTCCCTAATGAGTTTTGCGCGTTCTCTTGTCACCGTCAGCGGCTTTACCATGATAAGCAGGCTCGCCGGTTTTGTGCGCGATATGCTGACGGCTGTTTTCCTCGGCGTCGGCATGCATGCGGACGCTTTTTTCGTGGCGCAGCGTCTGCCCAATCTTTTCCGCAGCCTGTTTGCCGAAGGCGCTTTTTCAGCCGCCTTTGTCCCGCTTTATACACATACCTCTGAGCGCTACGGCGAAGAAGAAGCGCAGAAATTCGCAGGGCAAGCTTTGGCCTTGATGATTATGATCTTGCTGCCTTTTACGCTTTTGATGATAAGCGCCATGCCTTTTGTGATCCTTGTGATGGCGCCCGGCTTTCAAAGCGGTTCGGAAAAGTTCGCGCTGGCGGTTTCCTATTCGCGCATAACATTTCCTTATTTGCTTTTGATCTCCGTCACCGCGCTGCAAAGCGGCGTTTTGAACGCGCGCGGCTTTTTTGCGCCCGGAGCTTTTGCGCCGATTATTCTTAACCTGACCCTTATCACAGCCCTCTACTTCGCAAACTTTTTGAATCTGAGCGTGAGCAAAACGCTGGCCTATGCCTTTACGCTGTCGGGCGCTTTGCAAGTGCTTTGGCTGACGCTGAGCTGCTGGCGCGCGCGCGCGCTTATAAAACTGGTCTGGCCCTATGGCGCGCAGGCCTGCAAAACGCTTTTCAAACAAATCGGCCCGGGCGCGATCGGCGCAGGCGCAACCCAGATCAATCTGTTGATGACAACCATTCTGGCCTCGCTTTTGCCCACAGGGGCTGTTTCATACCTTTATTACGCAGACCGCCTGCACCAGCTTCCCTTGGGCATTATCGGCATCGCCATTGCCACCACGCTGCTGCCTGTGCTTTCAAGGCATGAAACGCGCGGCGAAAGCGAAGATGTAAGCCACTACACCTGCCGCGCGATCGAGTTCTGTTTGGTTTTAGGCCTTCCCGCCTCTATCGGCCTCGGGCTTGCCGCGCAGCCCATCATTCAGGCGCTTTTTGAGCATGGCGCGTTTACGCATGAAGACACCATCCAAACGGCGCGTACTTTAAGCGCCTATGCCGCAGGCGTTCCGGCCTTTCTTCTGGCCAAGATTTTCGCGGCGCGTTTTTTCGCGCGGCAGGACACCAAAACGCCCGTCAAGGTCGCCATGATCGCCATTATCAGCAACATTCTCCTGGCCTTTATCCTGATGCGGTTTTGGGAGCATGTCGGTATGGCCGCAGCAACCTCCTGCGCCACATGGCTCAATGCCAGCCTTCTTTACATCCTTTTACGCAAGGCCAAAGCCATCCGCGCGGACGCCATCCTTAAAAGAAAAGCCCCGCGCATGCTGCTGAGCGCGCTGGGCATGGCGCTGGCCACCGCCCTCTTGGTCGCGGGGACGCGGGATCTGTTTGAAGAAAACCTCTTCTGGAGGCCGATTTTCGGCCTTGCCGCCATAATAGGCCTTTCCGGCCTTGTTTATATTGTGCTATTACAGCTTTCGGGTGCCATGACGGTCAGAGAGCTTAGAGAACATGCCACATTCAAAAAACATTAATTTTTATAACGCTCGATGGCGTTAGGATATTTTTATGCTTTTTTTGTCCTACTTTTCTGTTTCCCTAAGAATTAAGGAGTCTCTCTCATGAAACGCATTTTCTCCGGCATGCAGCCGACAGGCAATCTTCACCTCGGCAATTATCTCGGGGCGTTGAAAAACTGGGTGGCGCTGCAGGATTCTTATGAATGCTACTACTGCGTTGTCGATCTGCACGCGCTGACCTTGCCGCAAGATCCCGAAAAACTCCGCGCAGCCGTGCGTGAGGTTGCCTGCGCTTATATCGCCTGCGGCATTGATGTTTCCAAAAGCTGCCTGTGCGTCCAAAGCGCCATTCCCGCGCACACGGAACTCAGCTGGATTTTAAGCACGCTTACGCCGCTGGGCTGGATGAACCGCATGACGCAGTTCAAGGACAAGGCCGGAAAAGACCGCGATAAGCAGCTTTTGGGGCTTTACAGCTATCCCGTTCTGATGGCCGCTGACATTTTGATTTATCACGCGGACTGCGTCCCCGTGGGCGAAGATCAGAAACAGCATGTCGAGCTGACGCGCGATCTTGCGCTGGCCTTTAACAGCCGCTACGGCGAAACTTTTCCGGTGCCGGAGCCTTTGATTATGGGCTTTGCCGCGCGCGTCATGTCCCTGCGTGACGGGACGAAAAAGATGAGCAAGTCCGACATCTCGGATTATGCGCGCATCAATCTGACGGATGATGCCGATGCCATCATGCTTAAAATCCGCAAGGCCAAAACGGATCCCGAGCCTCTGCCCGATACGATCAAAGCTTTGGAAAAACGGCCCGAAGCCCAAAATCTGGTTTCCATTTATGCATCTTTGGCGGACCAGAGCCTTGAAACTGTGCTGACGCAGCATGCGGGCGCGCAGTTCTCAACTTTTAAGCAGGAGCTTGCGGATCTTACCATCGCCAAAATGGAGCCCCTCACGGCACGCATGCGCCAGTTGATGAGCGATCCGGCGGAAATTGACGCGATTTTAAACGCCGGTTCAGAAAAAGCTGACGCATTGACGCAAACCTATCTGCAAGAGGTCAAGCGCCGTGTCGGTCTTTGGCTTTAGAAAGGTACATCCGTGATGACTCCCAAGCGGCCTGTTCTTCTCTGTGTTCTGGATGGTTTCGGCTACCGTGAAGGCGGCGAGGACAACGCCATCGAAGCCGCCAAGCCGCCTGTGTGGAATAAAATATGGAAAAGCTGCCCGCACACGCTTTTGGAGGCCTGCGGCCAAGATGTCGGCCTGCCTGAAGGGCAGATGGGCAATTCGGAAGTCGGGCATATGAATATAGGGGCCGGACGGGTGATCTATCAGGATCTGCCTTTGATTGACATGGCCATAAGAACCGGCAGCTTGGCGGATAATTCTCATCTTTTAGATTTTATCGAAAAGCTCCGCGCCGTAGATGGAGCCTGTCACCTGATGGGGCTTCTTTCTTCCGGCGGCGTTCACGCCCATACGCGGCATATTCTTGCTCTGGCGCATATTCTCAACACCCATAAGATTCCTGTTTTTATCCATGCTTTTCTGGACGGGCGCGATGTCCCGCCGCAAAGCGCGCGTCAAATTGTTGAAGTGTTTTTGCACGCGATCAAAAATCTGCCTTTCGTCAAACTCGCAACGGTCTGTGGTCGCTTTTACGCCATGGATCGTGACAAAAGATGGGAGCGTATTGAAAGCGCCTACAAGCTCCTGACGCAAGGCGAGGGGACAAAAACATTTCATATTCTTGACTCTATCAAGGCAAGCTACAATCAAGGCATCACGGACGAGTTTGTCAAACCTCTTGCCCTTAAAGGCTATCACGGCATGAGGGACGGCGATGGGCTTTTATGCGCCAATTTCCGCGCCGACCGTGTAAGGGAGATTCTGGAAGCTCTTCTTGATCCTTCTTTTAATGGGTTTAAGCGTGAAAGGACGGTCGCTTTCTCGGCAGCCTGCGGCATGACGAATTATGCGCCCAAGCTTAAAAAATATATGACCTCCCTGTTTCTTACGCGCGTGATTAAAAATGATCTCGGCTCTGTCGTAGCAAAGGCGGGCCTTAAACAGCTGCGTATTGCGGAGACGGAAAAATATCCTCATGTGACCTTTTTCTTCAATGGCGGGCACGAGGATGTTTATGAAGGCGAAACGCGCATTCTGATCCCCTCGCCCAGAGTTGCGACCTATGACCAGAAACCTGAAATGTCCGCCCACGCTGTTGCTGAAAAACTATGCGAGGCCATTCATCAAAAAACCTTCGACCTTATCATCGTGAACTTTGCCAACCCCGATATGGTCGGTCATACCGGTTCCTTTGAAGCCGCCGTCAAAGCGGTGAAAGCTGTTGATGAATGCTTAGGCCTTATCCTTAAAGCGCTGGATGATGTCGGCGGATGCGCGCTTATCACGGCCGATCACGGTAATTGCGAGATGATGGATGACAAAAGCACGCAAGGCCCGCACACGGCCCACACGCTTTCCAAAGTCCCCTTTGTGCTTGTGGGGCAGGACAAGATCAAACAACTGAGATCTTCAGGCCGCCTTGCCGATATTGCGCCGACCGTTCTGGCCCTTTTAAACCTGCCGCAGCCTAAAGAGATGACGGGGGAGAGCCTGTTGAATGCTGCGCCTTAGCCTCTTTTTCTGTGCGCTTCTTTTGATGTTGTCGCCCTTCGCGCTGGCGCAGGACAAAAAAACGCGCCAAGATCTTGTGAAGGTGGAAGAGAAAATCTCGGAAAGACAAGCCGCCGCCAAAGATCTGGACGCCAAGGAAAAAGCAACGGAAGCCGAGCTTGCGGAGCTGCGCCGCAAACTGATCGCGGCCACGGTTGAGCTTCAAACCAAACAGACCGAACAAGACGATTTCCAGCAACGCACGCAGGAGCTTGAAAAAGAAGCCGCCGCGCGCGCACAAGCGCTGGTCGGCGCCCAGTCACGTCTGGCGGCGCTTACAAGCACGCTGATTCAAGTCTCACGCGATCCGCCGGAGATTGTTGTTTTGCGCGAAGAGACAACGGACGATGTCGTTCACCGCGCCATTTTACTGCGCGCGCTTTTGCCGCGTTTAAAGGCTGAAACGGCGA
The DNA here is from genome assembly GCA_009779135.1 of Alphaproteobacteria bacterium. GTDB lineage: Bacteria > Pseudomonadota > Alphaproteobacteria > UBA9219 > UBA9219 > UBA8914. The sequence goes on along the minus strand of WREW01000026.1, from coordinate 13,898 downwards.
TTTTGGCGCATGATATCGAAGCTTTTGAAGATGTCCGCCGCCGCGCCGCAACCCAGAAAAAGATGCTGGAGCGCGCGCGCCAGAATCTGGAATGGCAAAGGCGCAATCTGGACAAGCTTGTCCATGCGCGTCAGGACATGCTCAAACAAACCGCGCAGGAAAAAGAGGCCATGGCCGCCCAGCTTGAGCGCCTGACCAAAGAAGCCAAAAACCTGCGCCAGTTGATGGAGCGCGTCAGCACCCCGTCATGGGAACGCACGGTAAGCGCCGGACGCGCCGCGCGGCTTCCTGATCTTAAAACAGGGATCAAGCAACCGGCTGTGGGGAAAATCATCCGGCGTTTCGGTGATAAGGATGAGTTCGGCATCAGCAGCGAAGGAATCACCATCGCGGCCGCCGCCGCCGCGCCTGTGGTCGCGCCCCAGTCCGGAAAAGTCGTCTTTGCGGGGCCTTTTGAGGGCTACGGCAAAATTATCATCCTTCAGCATGCGAGAGGATACCACACCTTTCTCGCCGGTTTTGACCAGATTCTGGCCGCCATGGGACAAACCATTGAAGCGGGCGAACCCTTAGGCCTTTTGCCCCCCTCCCCCCAAGGCAAGGCCGAGCTTTATTTCGAATGGCGCAAAAACAACCAGCCGGTTAATCCCCTGAACGGCTAGAGCCCATTTCTCCTGTTTCCTTCAACGTCTGTCCCGCGTAAAGTGGTGCGTCTTTTGTCCACCCTCATTGATTCGCTTGGGGAGCTTTTTTTGATGTCCTGTTCCATGCCGCGCCTTATCCTGTTTTCCCTGTTGATGACGGGCCTTTGCCTGACGCCTTGCCCCCTTTACGCGCAGCGCGACAGCAAGGCGCTTGATACCTATAAACATCTGACTCTTTTTGCCGACATTCTCGAGCGCACGCGCGCCGATTATGTGGATGAAGTCACAGACGAAAAGCTGATCGAAAACGCCATCAGCGGCATGCTTGTCTCCTTGGACCCGCATTCAGGCTTTATGAATAAAAAGAGCTTTGAAGACATGCAAACCCAGACCCGAGGGGAGTTCGGCGGGCTTGGCATTGAAATCACCATGGACAACAACATCGTCAAAGTGATCTCGCCGATTGACGACACGCCTGCGGCCAAGGCCGGAATCCAGCCCGGCGATCTTATCACCCATATCGGCGGAAAACCCGTTACCGAGATAACGCTCAACGAAGCTGTTGAAAAAATGCGCGGCGCCCCGGGGACAAAAATCTCGCTCACTTTGCGCCGTGGCGGCCTGTCCGGAAGGCCCTTTGATTTGACGCTGATCCGCGCCGTCATTCAGGTGCAATCGGTGCGCTGGGAAAGCAAAGGAAATGTCGCCTATATCCGCATCCGCACCTTTAACGAGCAGACACAGCCGGGCCTTGATAAAGCGCTCAAGGAAATTGAAAAGAAGCATGGCGATGATCTGGCCGGTTTTGTAATCGATTTGCGCAACAACCCGGGCGGACTTCTCGATCAAGCCATTTCCGTCACCAGCACCTTTATCGAGGCGGGCAAGGAAATCGTTTCGACCCGCTCGCGTCACAAGGATGAAAATCAGTCCTATCTTTCCCGTGGCGGCGACCGCACAGGGGGTAGGCCAATTGTCGTGCTGATTAACAGCGGTTCAGCCTCGGCGTCCGAGATTGTGGCCGGCGCCTTGCAGGATTACCGCCGCGCCGTCATCCTCGGCACCAAGAGCTTTGGGAAAGGCTCGGTGCAGACCATCATCCCTGTGGCCGGCGCGGGCGCCATGCGTCTGACAACGGCGCGTTATTATACGCCTTCGGGCCGCTCGATTCAGGTGATGGGCATTGAGCCCGACATCGAAGTGCAGCCCGCCAAGGTCGAAGAAATTGACATACAAGGCCTGCGTGAAGGTGATCTGCGCGGCGCGCTTGCCAACGAAAAAGCCGGACAGGACAAGGACACAGCCGACAGCAGCAGCAAAAAACCCAAAGACAAGGAAGATGCCCCTTACGACTACCAGCTTGAGCGTGCCTTGGATCTGATCCGTGGCATCCATCTTTACGGACAACAAACGGAAAAGGCAACAAAACCGTGACGCAGGCATATCAAGAGGCCTTGACCGCCGCCCTCGCAGCTCGGCAGGAGACCTTTTTGGCGCGGCTGCCGCGCATGCTTAAAGTCGGTACGGCTTTGCTGTTGTTTGTTTCTCTTTCTTCCCTGCCCTTTGTTTTTCCGTCCTCAAACGGGGTTCAAAAACAATTTGAAGATGTCCGCGCCACCGCAGCGCTTGCGGTTTTAAAAGCACAGCAGATCAAAACACAAAAGGAAGAAAAAAAGGAACCAGCGCCGCCCCCTTCTTCCTACACGGCGCAGCAGCAGCAAGCCATCGCGGCCAATGATAATCCTGAAACGACCCTGCGCCTGCCGCCCGCGCCGGAGCCGGATCTTGTGGAGCAAACGGAACGCGGCGCCCTGCCGCGCATAGGGCCTGACGGCCAGCTGCCGCGCCAAGTCTATGCGCGCCCCTTTAATCAAAATGATCCGCGCCCGCGCATTGCGCTTGTGGCTACAAAGCTGGGCCTTTCGCGTTTGGATACGGAAACGGCGCTGGCGCGCCTGCCGCCGCAAGCCACGCTTGTGATCGCAAGCCCGTCGCGCGATGTTCAAGGCTGGCTTGACCGCGCAAGACATGAAGGCTTTGAAACGCTCTTGTCCGTTCCTATGGAACCGACAGATTTTCCGCGCAATGATCCGGGCGCGGACACGCTTTTAACAAGCCTTGCCGATCAGGAAAATGTGCAAAGACTTCTCAGGCACCTTGCCCGAGGCGCGGGCTATGTCGGCGTGACGACAGCTTCAGGCAATCTTTTCACCACAGACGCGCGCAAACTGACGCCTGTTGTGGAGGAGCTTCATAAAAGAGGCCTTCTTCTTTTTGACGCCGCCCTTTCACCGCACAGCGCGATTGAGCCTGTGGCGGCGCGTCTTGGCGCAGCGGCTCTGGCGCACGCCATTGATATTGACTCAAACCCTACGCCTGACGCCATCGATCAGGCCCTTCATGATGTTGAAAAACAGGCGCGGCATGACGGCTATGCTATTGTGGTGACCGCGCTTTATCCGGTTTCTCTTGAACGTATTGATCTTTGGGTGAAAGGCCTTGCCGCGCGCGGCTTTGCGCTCGCGCCGCTTTCAGCGCTTGTGCCGTAAAAGGAAAACATGCAGCAACACGAAACCACATCCATGCCCTCAGGTCTTCCCTACCGCAAAAGCGTTGGCCTGTGCCTTTTTAACCATGACGGGCTTGTCTTCTGCGCGCAGCGCCGCCAGCAACGCGGCGCTTGGCAGATGCCGCAAGGCGGAATCCGCAAGGATGAAGACCCCGCTGTGGCCCTGATGCGGGAAATGAAAGAAGAAATCGGAACCGACAAAGGCCGGATCCTGATGCGCCATCCCGCGCCGCTGCGTTACGAGTTTCCCGATTACCTGCAGTTTGAAAAAGGCGTCTTCAACGGCAAATATCGCGGTCAGGAACAAATATGGTTCGCCGTCCTTTTTGAAGGCACGGATGCGGATATAAATCTTACAAGTTCGTATGAAGAAGAGCTGCCCGAGTTCAACGCTTGGCGCTGGGTCGAACTTGCGCAAACCCTATCCCTGATTGTCAATTTCAAGCGCCCCGTTTACGAAGAAGTCATCAAGACTTTCGCCCCTCTGGTCGATAAAATCCGCGCGGGTGACATCTAAAATCATTCTCCACCCTCTTGTCATCCTCGTGGCTTGCGAAGCAAGAGCACGGGGATCTGACGCCTGCGCTAACGTCAGATCCCCGGGTCAACCGCTTCGCGGTTGCCCGAGGATGACAAGAAGGGGGGTTAGCCGAGGATACCAAACAAAAAAAGAGCGGCCATTACGCCGCTCTTTTTTTTATTCACGCTTTTCTATTGCGCCGCTTTACCCTTCAACGCTTCAACCTCTTTGGCAAGCGCTTCAAGTTCGGCTTTGAGCTTTTCATTTTCCTGCCGCAGCTCATTCACCGCGCCGATGACGGGGCCGACAAGGCCCATATAGTCAAGGCCTTTATAGCCGTTGCCGATATCCGTCACCACTTCGGGGAACTCTTTTTCGATTTCCTGCGCGATCAGGCCGTATTTCTTGGGGCCGCCTTCTTTCAGATAGAAAGAATAAGCTTTGATCCGGCTGAATCTTCCAAGCATGTCCGTCAGCGGTTGAATGTCATTCTTGAGACGCTCATCCGATGGCTCCAGAGAATCCGGCGGCGATTCATAGACGAACTGGCCGGCAAAGAGGAGATTGGCCTTGAGAATACTGTCAACAGAAACCGGCCCGCGAAACTCCGCCACATTGCTGCATTCAGAGCCATCGACCTTGTCCGTCTCACAGTTTGTTATGATCTCCAAAGCCGGCATATTCCCATGCTCCGTTGACAAGGAAATCTGCCCGTTTCTGCCGACAATCGTGCGGTCGCTCAGCGAGATGCTGGTGCGCAGCGTGTTCGACTCCCCGATATCATCGCCGTTGAAGTTTTCAACGATGCTGTCGCCGGGCAGCAAAACACGCGCAAGCCATGGTGCGTTCAATTCAGTGCTGGTGCCGACAAAAGTCCGCGAAGCCACTTGACCGGCAGCAACCGCCCCAAAATTGTAATCCCCCACCGGCATAGCGCTCCAAGTGCCGAAAGCGCCGCAAGCCCGTGCCCCGGGGTCGCCGCACACATTCGCGTCATAAACAAACCCGCCATCACTGCCGATGGTGCTTGAGATGCGTCCGCCGGATGTATCAGGAATGATTTCGCCACCCTCAGTTTTTATCATGAAAGAGTAGCCCGTGCGCTCACCATCCCCGCCAAAAGCGCCCTTCACTTGAATGGCATAATTTTGGCCATAGGAGTTAACCGTGCTTGCGGTAAATCCTTCGGGAAGAAAGTTACAGAAAGATCCCACTATTTCCGTGTTGTCAGGACAGCTTGCCGGAAGCGGCAGCGAGACGGTCTCATTCGTCCCCCCCTGCGTAAGCGTAGTCAAAAGGGCAGTACCATCACTGCTGGCCAGATAAGCGCGCGTTGCGTTTATCAGGTCGCGCTGCTGGTCAGCCGCCGCCTGATCGCGGACTTGCGTGTTACCGGCAGCCATCATGCGCCACAAGCCTGCGGCCAAAAGGGCTGTAATAGACAGAACAATGGCCAGCTCGACCAATGTAAAGCCCAGTCTTTTCCGCCGCAAGAGCGTCTGAAATTGTTTGCGCATGTTTTTTCTCCTTTACGTCACAAAAACATTTTATTGCCCAAGAATCGATATGATTCCCACAGAACCTGCGGGTACAGGCCCGGCGTCTCCCCCTGGGGGGACAGGATAACAAATCTGTCCGCTCCCTGAATAGTGATTCGTTACAAGCCACGTTCCGAACGCCCCGCCACCAAGGCATGTGGTCTGCGCCACAATGCCGTAAGATATTTTGGGCAGGGTTGTTCTTTGCAGCTGCTGATGGATCTGCGTTGTCGTAAAGCCGATGCGAACCTCATCACGGTGAACATAGGTCAGCAGATAGCTGTTCCCGCCAGCCTCCCTGTAAAAAATGGTACGCCATTTCAGATCATCATTATAATTATAATCAGAAGGCAGATAATAGCGGCCATCAAACTCCGCCATGTTCAAGACATAGGTAAGGCCGCCCTCTACCTCGCACAAAGGCGTAAAGCCTTCCGTCATAAAACATGGCACTTCCGCAAAATCCCTGAAAGCGCGCGTTTTAAGAAGCATGCTGACAGCGCCGTCGTGCCATGTTGACATGGATTCAGCAACGATGGTCTGGCTGTTTCCGATCTGTGAAAGACGCAAAAGAAGCAGCTCGGTATAAAGCCCCAGAATGGCAAGAAAGATAAAGACGAAGACAAAAAGATACATAAACCACCTTCAAGGCCAGCTGCGAGACGATCCTAGCAAAGAAACCTTAACGTCCCTTAACGTACCTCTCTTTCTTTTTGAAAAAAAGGGAAAAGATCATGTCGCAGGGGCAGGTTTGAACGTGAAAAAGGTTAAGGACACATAGGGCCTTTCATGGCCATGGCAGTAACGAGCCACAAGATCCGGCGAGATTTTATCGGTATGTCCTTTGGAAACAGAGCTATAGACGTTTTGCGGCTGCGCGCCCTGACGGCCATAGCTGATATCAAGGCTTTGAAGGCCCAGCTTGTCGGTATCCTCGGCATAAAACATGACAAACTTTTGGCACCGCACGGGGGTCAGGGCCATCTCAAGGCGAATCAGCTGCTGGGCGGGATAAAAGGTGATCCATAAAGGATCCCCCCAGCCATTGATAAGGGTCTGCTCCAGACGCCCTGTGGAAAGGGAGTTCGCCGTGCTCGTATCGGCATAAGAGCTGCTGTAGCCTTTAAAATAAGTGAAAAAATCCTTCAGCACGTCCTGCGGCGTTATATGCGGCTTTATGTTCATCTGCCGCGCAAACTCCACCACCGTGACAATCTGATCCATTGAGCGCCCCAGCCGATATTCCTCCCGCGAGGCCGTCACAGAAAAATAAAGCGCCCCCGCCACCAAAACAAAAATCAAAGGCGCAATCACAATCACCATGCGTCCGGTATTCCTGCTTTTCATCTTTGAAAGTCCTTTCTTTTGTCACCCTCAGGTTGCCAACTGCTATTCCCCCATTGTCATCCTCGTGGCTTGCCTGCCGCAGCGAACCTCTTTTTGTCATCCTCGTGGCTTGCCTGCCGCAGGCGGGCAAGAGCACGGGGATCTGACGCCGAACATCTCTCCACCGTCAGATCCCCGAGCGCTTGCTGCGCAAGCCTCGAGGATGACATAAGGGGGGTGGGAAGGACTATACAAAAAAAAGGGGGCAGAGATAACTCTGCCCCCTTCCTTATTCAAACTTAACTCACATTACGTCCTAAGCAGGAAGGTGAAAGCAACGTCGTTTCCAGCTGTTGTCGTAACATTGCACTGCTGCACAGCCGTTGTAACACCGATGGGCATGTTATCACGGGTAACTTCGGCGCCATTTGCGCCAGCGCTTACAAGACCTGTATCACGGCCTGCGCCCGTGTTACGAACCAGAAGATCTGAACAGGCTGACTGAGGAACACCCGTATAGGTGATTCTGAAAGCACGACCAGCATTGCCCTGAGTATCTGCCGCAGCTTCAATCGTGACCTCACTATTCCAAACGCTTGTTACCGAGTTCGGGTTCAAGGCGTCATCAAGCATGTCTTTGGGGACAGCGCCGGCTCTCGCCATCAGCACAGCACCGTCTTGCGCAGTCACACCATCATCAATGGTCTGCGACGTAGCATGAATGGCGCGGATAGCTTGAGCCATTTGAAGGATCTGTGTTGTGGTTGTGGAAATGCGCATGTTGTTATACACCGCCGCCGCCGCAACCCAGATTGCACCTAAAAGGAGGCCGACGATACCAAGAACGATCGCAGCTTCCGTTAACGTAAAGCCGCGCACAGAGCGGGCCATATTTTTCTTTAGTAACATTTGTCTCTCCTTCTTCGGTTTAAAAACGGATCTCTTTTGGGTTACAGCTATAGCGCCCAAATCATCTTGTGTTATAAGCAAGAATCTTTAAACAAACATTAAAATACGGGGTATCTCAACGTCAAAAACCTGCTTTATACACAACTTTGTAGCCTTTTTTCGCCCCAAAGACACCAAGCGCATCCCCCTACAACCGTGGCAAATGGGCCACAGACGCCGCTTTCTGTCATTGCGAGGAAAGCCGGCCATAGCCGGCTTGACGCGGCAATCCCTGCAACATTGATCCCCGAGATTGCTTCGTTGGGCCTTGCGGCCCGCCTCGCAATGACAAGGGGGAGTTAATCTTCCCCGCCCGGGTCGCGTCCGTTCAGGCGGTCGCGCAGATGTTTGCCGGTTTTAAAGAAAGGAACAACTTTCTGTTCAACGGCTACCGCTTCACCCGTGCGCGGATTGCGTCCCTGTCGCGCATCGCGGTGTTTGACGGAAAACGCGCCGAATCCGCGCAACTCCACACGATTGCCGCGCGCCAGAGCATTCGAGATTTCATCAAAAACCGTGGCGACAATACGCTCAATATCCCGCTGCAGCAGGTGAGGATACATCTCGGCTAAACGCAAAATAAGATCTGATTTGGTCATCGGCTGATTTCTCCACGAACCGTTAAAAAATGAATCGTTCCCCAAGGGTGCCAAACCTGAGCGCACAAGTCAAGATTAACCCCTTGTCTGTCCATATGTTTTGCTGGGGCATGCCTATACAACCTCAAACCCCCGCCCACGAAACAGCTCACAAATCGCGCGAATCTGCTCTTTTTCGGGCGGCTGCACCGCCGAAAGCTCGTAATTCAGGCCCAAAGCCTGCCATTTGGGTTCACCCATTTTGTGAAAAGGGAGAATCTCGACCTTTTCCACAGAGCCAAGCGCTGCAAGGAAATCGGCCATGCGCGTCAGATCCTCCATATTATCCGTCAAGTCCGGCACAATCACGCAGCGCACCCACATCGGCTTGTTATGCGCCGCCAGATGACGCGCAAAATCCAAAACCGGCGCCAGCTTCTTTCCGGTAAGGCGCTGGTGCAGTTCTTCATCAAAGGCCTTTATATCTAAAAGGAACAGGTCGGTCACATCCAAAAGGCTTTGCTTCACCAGCGCGCCGAGATAGCCCGACGTGTCCACCGCCGTATGAAGCCCCATCGCTTTGCAGCCTTGCAGGATGGAAGTGACAAATCTTTGTTGAAATAACGGCTCGCCCCCGCTGACGGTCACGCCACCTTGGCGGAGGATAAAATCCTTATACCGCGCAATCTCATCCACAAGTTCGGACGCCATCACCCGCTTGCCGTCCCTAAGTTCGCGCGTATCGGGATTATGGCAGTAAAGACAGCGCAAAGGACAGCCCGTGACAAACACGACAAAGCGCATCCCGGGCCCGTCCACCGTTCCGGCTGTTTCTACTGAATGAATATAGCCTTCGCAATCTTCCATTTACATCACGCGGTGAAAAGTACGGTGCACCACATCCATCTGCTGCTCGCGCGTCAGCTTGATGAAATTGACGGCATAACCCGAAACGCGCACCGTCAATTGCGGGTATTTTTCAGGATGCTCCATGGCGTCAAGCAAAGTTTCACGCTGAAACACATTCACATTCAAATGATGCGCATCACGCCCGAAATAACCATCCAGAAGATTGACCAGATTTGTCACGCGATCCTTTTCCGTTTTGCCGATCGCCTCGGGCACAATGGAAAAAGTGTTCGAAATCCCGTCCTGCGCCTGCGCATAAGGAAGCTTGGACACCGAGATCAGCGAGGCCAAAGCGCCCTTCTTATCACGCCCATGCACAGGATTGGCGCCCGGGGCAAAAGGCTCGCCCTTTTTGCGTCCGTCAGGCGTGCTGCCGGTTTTCTGTCCATAGACCACATTGGATGTAATCGTCAAAACAGACAAGGTCGGCACCGCATCACGATAGGCTTTGTGCGCGCGCAGCTTGTTTATAAACTGCTCGACAAGATCCACGGCAATATTATCGACACGATCATCATTATTGCCATATTGAGGATATTCACCCTCAATCTTAAAATCCGTCGCTAAGCCTCTGTCATCCCTTATAATAGAGACCTTGGCATATTTGATCGCCGACAGCGAATCCGCCACGACGGAGAGCCCCGCAATACCGCAAGCCATGGTGCGGAGAACGTCTCTGTCATGCAGCGCCATTTCAAGCCGCTCATAACAATATTTGTCATGCATGAAATGAATGACGTTCAAAGCATCCATATAAACGCCGGCAAGCCAGCCCATCATATTATCGAACTTGGCGCATACTTCGTCATAGTCAAGAACATCGCCCGTGATCGGCGCAAAATCCGGCGCGATCTGCTCGCCGCTGATTTCATCACACCCGCCATTGATGGCGTACAAAAGCGCCTTGGCAAGATTAGCGCGCGCGCCGAAAAACTGCATCTGCTTGCCGATGCGCATGGCGGACACACAGCACGCAATGCCGTAATCATCCCCCCAATAGGGCCGCATAAGATCGTCATTTTCATATTGGATCGAGCTTGTCGCAATCGACATCTCCGCGCAGTAATCCTTAAAACCCTGCGGCAGACGCTGCGACCAGAGAACGGTAAGGTTCGGCTCGGGCGCAGGCCCCAGATTGGTCAGCGTGTGAAGCATGCGGAATGTGGTCTTCGTCACCAAAGGCCGCCCGTCTTCGCCGACACCGCCAAGACATTCCGTGACCCATGTCGGATCGCCCGAGAACAACGTGTTATATTCAGCCGTGCGCGCAAAACGCACCATGCGCAGTTTCATCACAAAATGATCGATAATTTCTTGCGCCTGCTCTTCATTCAAAAGACCGGATTCAAGATCGCGCGTGAAATAAACGTCAAGAAAGGTCGAAACCCGCCCCAAAGACATAGCCGCGCCGTTTTGTTCCTTCACGGCGGCCAGATAGCTCAAATAAAGCGCCTGCACGGCCTGCTGCGCCGTCTGCGCGGGCTCCCTGACATCATGGCCGTAGCTGAGCGCCATAGTTTCAAGCTCCCGCAGCGCTTTGATTTGTTCGGCAATCTCTTCGCGCAGGCGGATGGTTTCCTCGTTGATTGTGTCATCCAAAAGCGCCATCTGCTGCTTGCGCTCTTCAATCAGATGCGTTGTGCCGTAAAGAGGCACACGCCTGTAATCGCCGATAATGCGCCCGCGCCCATAGCCGTCCGGCAGACCCGTGACGATTCCCGCGCGGCGCGCTTTTTTGACGGTCGGCGTGTAGGCGCCAAAAACACCTTCATTATGAGTCTTGCAGTAACGGGTGAAAATCTCCCGCACCTTGGGATCGATCTGGTAGCCGTAAGCCGCCAGAGAATCTTCAGCCACGCGCAAACCGCCAAAAGGCATCAACGCGCGTTTAAGCGGCTTGTCGGTTTGAAGTCCTACAATTTGTTCCAGCGCCGCGTTGATATAGCCCGGCGCGTGCGAGGTGATGGTAGAGATCACGGACGTGTCCATATCTAAAGCGCCGCCCTTGGTGCTTTCCGTCTTCATCAGCGCAAGCACCTCATTCCACAATTCTTGCGTCCGCGCTGTCGGCGGTGCCAGAAAAGAGGAATCCCCGTCATAACCCTTGTAATTGGTCTGGATGAAATCGCGCACATCCACATGTCTTTTCCATGCAGATCCAAAAAAAGGCGGCAGATTCATATTATGAGCCTTTCCCTTGAGGGAAGCTGAAAACTCATGCGGGTGATGCGTGGCGGCGGGTTTCATAAACATCTCCTTACGGCGGCGCTTGAACGTCTTATGATTAACACAAAATGCCATAGGAATCACGCCATTAATGACAAAATCTTGTGCTGCGGCGCAGCAAAAAAGCGCTGCGCTGCAACATAAAAAGGGGCTCCCGCGCCTGTTGCAGGATGGCGTCTAGGGCGGGATATTTTAGGAAAATAATGAAAAAGGGGTTGTCACAAGGACAGTTTTTCGCCACGATAATCTCACTTTAACAAATTGAGGAGATACGTCCATAACCCGCTCAACATTATCAGGGACGCGCCCTGAATCCCAAGGACAGCGCGATAGAGAAGAAGGCCCCCGCATCAATGGCGCCATTATAGCAAAACAAATCAGAGTAATTGACGCAGAAGGCGAAATGCGCGGCGTTATGTCTGTGCGTGAGGGCTTGGCTTTGGCTGAAGAAAACGGCCTTGACCTTGTCGAGATTTCACCTCAGGCCGATCCTCCCGTGTGCAAGGTTCTCGACTACGGCAAATACCGTTTTGAGATGCAGAAAAAAGCCGCCGAGGCCCGCAAAAAACAAAAAACGGTTGAGATCAAGGAAGTCAAACTGCGCCCGGGCATTGACGATCACGACTTCAACATCAAAATGAAAAACGCGCTCGGCTTTTTGACAAACGGCGACAAAGTCAAAATCACTTTACGTTTTCGCGGCCGTGAAATGGCGCATCAGGACATCGCGCAAGCCCTTCTCAAGCGCGTGAGAGAGAAGCTTGAAGAAACCGGCAAAGTCGTCAGCGAACCAAGCTTCGAAGGCCGCCAAATCGTCATGGTCTTGGCGCCGAAATAGTCTCATTTGTCATCCTCGTGACTTGCACCCCCTACCTTGTCATCCTCGTGGCTTGCGAAGCAAGAGCACGGGGATCTGACGGTGGAAATGCGCTCTGGCATCAGATCCCCGGGTCAACCGCTTCGCAGTTGCCCGAGGATGACAGAGTAAAACACACCCCCGCATGTTCCACCCATTTTCCCCTTGCGCCCCATGTTCTTTATTCTTATGAGAAAGAACATGAATGATGATCTTGTCCTTCCTTTTTATCTTCCTCATGCCTCGGTGCGCGGGCGGCTTGTGCGGCTGGGGCCTGCGATTGATGCGATTATAAAGCGGCACAACGCGCCGGACTCTGTGGCGCATCTTCTGGCTGAAACAACGGCGATGGTGGCCGCGCTCGGCACCGCCATGAAGTTCGACGGTATTTTTACGATCCAGATTCGCGGTGACGGCCCCGTCTCGCTTTTGGTTGCCGACATCACAACGCAAGGGGCGCTGCGCGCGCATGCGCAATATGACGCGCAGGCGCTTGAGCAAAGCAAGTTTCACGGCTCTGTGCTTTTGGGACAAGGCAATCTGGTCTTCACGGTCGATCAGGATAACAGCGATGAGCGTTATCAGGGCATCGTCCCCCTAAACGGCCATGCGGGGCTGATTGAAGCCTTCCAGCTTTACTTCCGCCAGTCCGAGCAGATCCCCACAGGCATTATGGTACAAGCCAAACATATGGATGACGGGTCATGGCGCGCCGGATGCCTGTTGGCGCAGCGCATGCCTGTCCATGATGAAAGCACGATACGCTGTGATACGGCGCAGCAAAATGACTGGCTGCGCATTATGGCGCTGATGCACACTTGTACGGAAAGAGAGCTCACCACAACGCAGATCGCGCCGGAGGAACTTCTCTACCGCATTTTCCATGAAGAAGGAGTCCGCGTGTTCGAGCCGCAAAAGCTCTATCACGCCTGCCGCTGCTCTACGCAAAAGATCGAAGATGTCCTCGCCGCCCTTCCCCAAACGGAGCTGAAAACAATGGTCGAACAAGACGGAAAAATTACCGTCCTGTGCGATTTCTGCGGACAAGCTTATGCGTTTGACAAAACATCAAAGCTTTTCGCGTCTAAATAATTTATTTCCTAACGCAGCGGACATAATTGGCGTTGAGCTTGGATGTGCCACCCGAAAAACCGTCAGAAAACTGCTGCCTGTGCGCAAGAGTCGTATTGACCTCAGTGGACGAGTAATAAGTATTTTTGCCAAAGTTGCTAAGGGTGCCAAGATTGCTGGCACCGAAAAGCACGGTTAACTCAAATCTGGCGGGCAGATACCAGTCACTATGCCCATGCACCGTCAGATTATGGCACCAGAGCGCTGCGCGATAAGGCGCGGGCGATGGCGAGGAGCCAAGTGCGGCAAGCCCCGCCGTATTGCTTGATCCTGAAATCTCGTGCGTAAAACCCGTGTTAACATCATTGCCGCTTGATCCATCATTCCATGAAAGTACCGTCCGCGCACCGGTACAAACTGATCCATTCCAAGTCTGCCCCATATCACAGGCCGTGGCATACATCTTAACATTTCCATCCGGCGACAGACCCATATAAATCGTGCTATCCTGACACATCGTGCCGACAGCTACATCGCCCGTGCAATCCCCAAGTGCCACGCCGGTCGTGACCATCCATATCCCAGAAACTATATTGCCAACCGTGACCGAGGTCGTTGCCGTCGTTTCAACCGTCGAAGCCGAAGTAAGCTGTATAGCTATCGTATCCCCAGCCGAGAACGTAGCCGACATCCCCACCATCACCCCATTGCGG
>WREW01000025.1 GCA_009779135.1 Alphaproteobacteria bacterium | reverse complement strand
GCTTGTGGGATCCATCTTTTAATCTTCCTGAACTATGGAATGTCATGGAGCATCAGGACTACGACGATTTCTGTATTTTAAATTTCGCAGGCAATGAAGTCATAGCGGGTTTAGAAATGGCTAAAGAAGGCAAAAGCCGCTACAAAACTGATGAATGTCTTGCTCTTTCAAAAAATATTGGGTGCCCCATAAAAGTCATAAGTGCTTCAGAGGGAGAGGAATTTGAAGTTTATAAAATAGACAATAAATCCTGGCATAGCTCTGGCCATAAGGAAAATTGCAGAGTAGTAATCCCAGATTCAGATCATAATTTTACAAAAGGAAATTCTCTGGAATTAATGTTGCAGGAGACTTACGACTGGTTTGAAAACTTGAAGCACATGAAAATTACGAATGGTTAGTTTTTTTGAACAAGCAATATTGGGATGATACGGAAGGGTCTGACCATGTTTTTATGTGTTCAAGCTGCGCTTTTTCGCTACAATGCATAAAAAAAGAGGGGGAAAACTTAAAAGAGTTCTTTAAGTGGAACTTCTCATTTTTTTTAAGATCAATTTTTTTATCGCCCAGTGTAAAAGACATATCATCAAGCACAACAGCCATGTGGGCCAATTGCCCAGATGAAGCGAGCCAATAAGGTTCATAAGAAAACCCGCAAGGGTCAAAATCCCCTTTTATAGAAAGTTCTGCGGCCATGCGATCAAAAACATTCAGGCTGAAAAGTGTATGGTTGTTATAATAGGCCTTAATTTTTTCACCATCATCATTGGAATCAAAGGAAACAAGAAGCCAACCCTTACGAATCTTGCGCGCAAGAAGGAAAAAGTTATGAATAAGGGCCTTTTCAGGCAACGCCTCACTCATCGGCGCTTCCATATTGCCAATAGTTCCACCAACCAAACAAACCAAAGCTTGCGTTTGATTATCCTTGATATAGCAATAGTCATTTTCAAAAAAATCATCATGAATAGTTCGGACATTAAAACCCGTTAAGGCACCATTATTTTCTATTTCATGAAGAAAGGCTTTGGAGCCATCAACACAAACATAATCAATACTTCTTAAAGACATCATGATCGGTAAAATATTTCTCTGAAAAGCAGAAGCTGTTCCCGGCCCCATTTCAAAGACAGGCAAAGCCGCTGGAAGGACGTCATAAAGTTCGCGTGACATCAACCACACTAAAACCTCTTCATTATGAAAGAGGTTGTCGCGTGTGCTGTGAAGTTCTGCTTCTTCAATTTGCCGCCATAATTGCGCACCAGACATGACAATGTTGCCGCGCATACCGGCATGATCGGCATATTGATGCACGCCCATATGAGCGCTGCGTTTTTTTGTAAAAAAATCTATGCTATCTTGAAGAAATCGCATGGGGTTCCTTTAATCTTTATGTCCAGTGTTGGGGGGATCAATTGCCATTTTCCAAGCGAGATCAAACGCGCGCTTGTAACTTATTGCCAGACTGGATGATCTTATCAAAACGACCAGCGGCGCAGGATCATGGTCAAAAGATATCAAAGCAATATTTTCGCCGAAAACATAAAAAGCAGCCGGAGAAAAATGTTCTTTCGGTTGCCATTTATACTGGGCATAATTTGAAGAAGTAAAGTCAGTATCCCCTTCCTCAACCAAAATCCGCATTCTAAAATCCTGACGTTGATTTACCAACTTGGCCATGCGTTTTATATGAGCCTGTGCATATTCACCATGATATTTAAGAAAAAGAGCTTCCTTAACACCACTGATGCAAACCTCGCCACCATGGTTGCTGAGATATTCATAGATGTAGTCATAAAAACGGGCAAAGCCGGGCGTTCCTTCCAGCACATCGACATTTTGCTGCTTTAACTGAACGCCGGATTGTGGCGTAAAAGCAATGCCTGCTTCGTCAAAGGCCTGAAAAAGTTTGACCAAAGTGCGTTCATGAGGACGAACTTTTTCCCCTTCAATCCGGCTGATGGCCTCTTTCGTTATGCCTGCCTTTTGAGCAAGAACAGAAGCATCCCAACCCAGCAAAGCGCGCGCCGCTCGGATTTGTCTGGCTGTAATCATCGAAAGGACACCTCAGTTAACATTTGCGTTTATCATAAATGACATTTTGTTAATAAAAAATGTAAAAATTACAGCACAAAAGGGGAACAACTTTACTTATAAAGGCGCGTCATTACGAAAACAACATAAAAAAATACTTTCTAGATAATTTTTTAGGTTATCTAAATAGATTTTTATTGCTTTCACCCCAGAAATACGTTACATTATCAAAATAAGGGGTTGCTGTAGTCTTCCCGTGAAAATCTGAGGAAAGGGAATAAAATGCTTGAACTTGAAGGACTTATATCGAAATACGGCGAGATTATCGTCTTTCATCTGATTGAGGAGTGGGAGCGACATCAAGGCATTCGCCAAGAGCCCCTTTCTCTTGAGGCCCGCTGGGCGCGTTTTATCAAGGAAACCAATGATAACATTGCCCCTTTTACCCGAGTCACCTATGCCTAAGAGAGATAAACCCATGACCACAGCCAAAAACCTCCCTCGACCTTCCGCTGATGAAATCTATACTCAGGCTTTAGAACAGCTGGGTTTTGACAACCCGCCGCCTGCTATCCTGCGGCTTCTCTCTCAAGGTCTCAAGGCCCTGCGCGCGTGGGAGCATGAGCCCATCAACAAAGTTGAACGCAAGGCTTTATCCGCCATGATTGCCTATGTGGCTCATACGCAGAAAGTGAGTGAACCGGTTGTTGGCGGCACTTTATGCGCTTATTACAGCATCCCCGAGGTCAAGGCCCTGCCCTCATGTCTTTATCAGAACGCTGTCGAGTTTCTGATCGATCTGGAAATGAAGAAAATCCTGAACTAACGTCAGCTGACTTTACCCTCTTAAATCAGGCGGTGTGGATTCGGTTTTGGCCAGCGCAAGTGCTTCGTCAAGCGTGCATATTTCCTGCGCCTGACCGCCCAAGCGGCGCAAAGTGATGCTGTTTGTTTCCGACTCTTTTTTACCTACAACAAACAACAAAGGTATTTTTTGCAGGCTGTGGTCGCGGACTTTGGCGTTGATTTTTTCGCCTCGTATGTCCAAGACCGTGCGCAGGCCGACGGCTTTCAGCTTTTCATAAACTTCCTGCGCATAAGAATTCGCATCGCTGGTGATGGTGCATACTGCCACTTGAACAGGCGCAAGCCATAAGGGGAACTTGCCGGCGTAATGTTCGATCATCACGCCGATAAAACGCTCGATAGAACCTAAAATCGCGCGGTGAACCATGTTGGGGATGTGCTTTTGTCCGTCCTCGCCGATATAACTTAATCCCAGACGGCGCGGCATGTTCATATCGACCTGAATCGTGCCGCATTGCCAATCGCGGCCTATGGCGTCCTTGATGACAAAATCAAGTTTGGGCGCGTAAAAGGCGCCGTCGCCTTCGTTCAAGACCCATTTCATATTGATGCGCTCGCACACATGTTTCAAAGCATCTTCGGCACGATCCCAGTCTTCCTTGGTGCCTATATGTTCGGGCGGGCGGGTTGAGAAATGAATAGTAATGCTGTCCGCAAGGCCGAGATCCGTATAGACCTCCTTGATAAGATCGCACATGGCGATGACTTCGTCTTCCAGCTGGTCGGGACGGCAATAGATATGCGCATCATCCTGCGTGAAAGCCTGCACGCGCATCAGACCATGCCTTGCGCCCGAGGCTTCGCGGCGGACGACATGCCCAAACTCAGCCATGCGCAGAGGAAGATGACGGTAGCTGCGCGAGTTGCTCAGATAAACCTGCGCGCCGCCCGGGCAGCTCATCGGTTTTAGCGCAAAGGGGTTTTCGTGGCCCTCTTCATTAATCACAAACATGTTGGGGCGGTACTTGTCCCAGTGACCCGAGGCTTTCCAGAAAGAGGAATCCATCATTTGCGGCGTGTTGATCTCGACATAGCCGCACGCTTCGATCTTGCGGCGCATATAAGCCATCAAAGCTGAATAAAGAATCCAGCCGTTCGGATGCCAGAATACCTGCCCGGGGGCTTCGTCTTGGAAATGGAAAAGATCAAGCTCGCGCCCCAAGCGGCGGTGGTCGCGTTTTTCGGCTTCCTTGATCATCTCGAGATAGGCTTTGAGCTGTTTTTCATCCGCCCATGCCGTGCCGTAGATGCGTTGAAGCATTTCGTTCTTGCTGTCGCCGCGCCAATAGGCGCCTGCAAGTTTGGTGAGTTTGAACGCCTGCCCTATTGCGCCCGTTGTCGGGACATGGGGGCCACGGCATAGATCGACCCAATCGCCTTGGCCGTAAAGTGTGATTGTTTCATCGGCGGGGAGTTCTTTGATTAACTCTACTTTGTATTTTTCGCCTTTTTTGCTGAAGAAATCTACAGCTTGAGGCCTTGTCATCACGCGCCTTGTAATCGGCAGATTACGCGCGACAATTTCATGCATGCGCGCTTCAATTTTGGGAAGATCCTCCAGAGAAAAAGGCTCATCCCGCGCAAAGTCGTAGTAAAAGCCATCTTCAATAGAAGGGCCGATGGTGACTTGGGTGTTGGGAAAAAGCTCCTGCACCGCTTGCGCCATGATGTGCGCGGTGCTGTGGCGGATAAGATCCAGCGCCTCGGGCGATTTGCGCGTGATGACCTCAATCGCGCCGCTTTGCGTCAGCATTGTTGTTAAATCCAGCAGGCGGCCATCAAGCTTGATGGCCAGCGCGGCTTTGGCAAGACCGGCGCCGATTGATGCGGCCAAAGCCTCGCCCGTTACAGGCGCGGGATATGTCTTTACGCTGCCATCCGGCAGAGTAAAAGAAAGCGGCTTGTCCGCCGCGTGGGGTTGTGCGTTGTTCATGCAGGCCATTATGGCGCAGGCGTAAGGGGGGATGCAAGGGATGATCTGAGAAAATTGTCATTGCGAGGAGGACTGGCAAAGCCGGCTTGACGCGGCAATATCGGCGATGTTGCAGAGATTGCCGCGTCAGGCCTGAAGGCCTTCCTCGCGGATGACAGGTGGGAGGCTAAAGTGGATGATGGCGAAACCACGTCATTTGGCGTTTTGCGTAGTGGCGGGTGGCTTGCTGGGCTTTGGTGATGGCGGTTTCAAGGCTCAGGGCTCCATCAAGATAGGCTGAAAGTTCGGGCACGCCGATGATTTTCATGGAAGGCAAGGAAGGATCCAGATTAAGGGCTTTGAGCGCCCTTACCTCTTCAAGCGCGCCGCGTTCCATCATGGTCAGAAAGCGCTTGTTGCAGGCCTCATAAAGTGCGGCGCGCTGGGGCATGATCGGGTGGTGGTGGATGGTGAATCCATTTAAAATCCCTTGGCTTTGGCTTTCGGACTGCCAAACATGAAGGGGTTTTTGGGTTTGGACGACAACTTCGTAAGCGCGGATCAGGCGCTGGCGATCGATAAGTAAGGCGCCTTGAGGGTCAAGCTTTGCCAAAGCCGCGCGAAAGCCATCATGGCCTTGCATTTCGTAAAGCTCGCGGGCCCGGGCGCGGGTGGTTTCGTCAATGGGGGGGATGCCGGCAAGGCCTTTGGCCAGAACCTCGAAATAAAGGCCGGTTCCGCCGATTATAAGGGGGATTCTTCCTTCCTGCAGCGTTTGGGCGATCGCCTTTTGCGCCGCCTCAAGCCAAAAGCCGACAGATGCTTTTTGGGATGGCTCCAAAATCTCATAAAGAAGATGCGGGATTTCTTCTTTTTCCGGCTGGGCGGTTAAAATGGGCAGGCTTTTGTAAAGCTGCATGGCATCGGCATTGATGATATTTCCGCCAAGTTGCCGTGCCAGCGCCAAAGCAAGGGCGCTTTTGCCTGAGGCCGTGGGGCCGGTGATAAGGTGGAGGCTTGGTTTCATGCTTTCTTTTAAAGCATAATTTGATAAACTCGCAAAAACCTAAATAAAGGGGGGAAACATCATGGGTCTTAGCATTTGGCATATTCTGGTTGTTTTGGTGGTGGTTCTTGTCCTTTTCGGCGCGGGCAAGCTGCCGCGCGTGATGGGGGATCTGGGCAAGGGTATCCGCAACTTCAAGGCAGGCCTGAACAACGAAGCTTTGGACGAGGACAAAAAAGACAAAAATCCCCGCCTGCCCCCTGAGGCCTGAGCTTCATGCTGGATTTCTCGTGGGCTGAGATTTTTGTGGTCGGCACGGTGGCTCTTGTGGTCATCGGCCCTAAAGACATGCCCAAAGTGATGCACAAGTTCGGGGTGTGGATGGGCAAGGCCCGAAGGGCTTTTTGGGATTTTCAGCAGAATATGGAGCAGCTGGCCCACGAAGCCGAGCTTTACGAGCAGGACGAAAAACCGCCCGATCAGGACAAGCCGCATGAGTAAAAAGCCTGTTGATCCTTTGCGCCTTCCCCTTTTGGCGCATGCGCTTGAGCTGAGGAGGCGGTTGATTGTCGTGCTTTTGGCCATTTTAGCCGGATTTGTGGTTTGCTATATTTTCGCGCCTGAGATTTACCGGTTTCTGGTGCGGCCTTTGGCTGAGGCCGACGCGGGACATGAACGGCGCATGATTTATACCGGCCTGACCGAGGCTTTTGTCACCTATATAAGGCTGGCGCTGTGGGGGGGGACGATTTTGGCCTTTCCGGTGATCGCAGGCCAGATCTGGGGGTTTGTCGCGCCCGGGCTTTACAAGAAAGAGCGGCTTTCTTTTCTGGTCTTTCTTCTGGCGGTGCCGATCTTGTTTCTGATCGGGGCGGCAATGGCTTATTATCTTGTTTTTCCCGTGGCTTGGAGCTTTTTCCTCAGCTTTGAAACAAAAGCTTTGACGCAAGATACGCTGGCGCTGGTGCTTGAGGCGCGGGTGAGTGAATATCTTTCTTTAGCTATGACCTTTATCTTTGCGTTCGGGCTGGCTTTTCAGCTTCCTGTCCTTGTTTTATTTCTGGTGAAAGCGAAGTTTGTTACCGCGCGGCAATTATCGGCGTTTCGCCGCTACGCTATCGTTCTTTTCTTTGCTGTGGCGGCGGTGATTACGCCGCCGGATGTGTTTTCCCAGATCGCTTTGGCCGTGCCTTTGATGGGGCTTTATGAGCTTGCGGTGCTGGGTGCGAAATGGATTGAAAAAAATCGTGGGCATAAGCCTCCGGATTCGTTAGAATCATCCTGACTTTTGGCAAAGGACTCTTAATGCACGACATAAAGCTTATCCGTGATAATCCCGATTTGTTTGATAAGGGCATGGCGCGGCGCGGCTTGCCGGCACAGGCTACCGCGCTTGTTGAGCTTGACGCTGCCTATCGCGCAACCCAGACGCAGATGCAGCAGGTGCAGGCCAAGCGGAATGAGCTTTCGGCTCAGGTCGGTCTCATCAAACGTCAGGGCGGTGACGGCGCGGATCTTATGGCGCAGGTCAGCGCGCTGAAAGACCAGCTTGGCGCGCTTGAGGAACAGGAAAAACAACAAGCGCAAGTCCTTGAAGACAAGCTTGCTGCTTTGCCCAATATTCTGGCTTCTGATGTGCCGGACGGCAAGGATGAGCATGACAACAAAGAACTGCGCCGCTTCGGCCAACCCCCGCGTCTTGAAAATCCGCGTGAGCATTTTGAGCTTGGCGAAAAACTGGGCCAGATGGATTTTGAGCATGCAAGCCGTATGTCCGGCGCGCGCTTTACGATTTTAACAGATCAGCTGGCTTTGCTTGAGCGGGCGCTTGGCAACTTCATGCTGGATGTTCATACAAGGGATTTCGGCTATCGTGAGGTTTCCCCGCCTTTGATGGTGCGTGATGCGGCCATGTTCGGAACTGCGCAACTTCCCAAGTTTGCCGAAGATCTTTTTTGCACCACAACGGGGATGTGGTTGATTCCTACGGCTGAGGTGCCTTTGACCAATCTTCGAATGGATGAGATTGTGCCGGAGAAAGATCTTCCGCTTCGCGTGACGGCGCGCACGCCCTGTTTCCGTTCGGAAGCGGGAAGCGCGGGCAAAGACACGCGCGGCATGTTGCGCCAGCATCAGTTTTACAAGGTTGAGCTTGTCTCGATCGTCACCCCCGACAAATCCGAGGAAGAGCATGAGTGCATGGTTTCCTGCGCTGAAAGCATCCTCCAAAGACTGGGGCTTGCTTACCGCGTGATAAGCCTTTGCACCGGCGACATCGGCTTTGCCGCGCAGAAAACATACGACATCGAGGTGTGGCTGCCCGGGCAGAACACTTATCGGGAGATCTCAAGCTGCTCAAACGACGGGGATTTTCAGGCGCGGCGTATGAATACGCGCTTTAGGACGGAGGCCGAGAAAAAGCCACGATTCGTGCATACACTCAACGGGTCGGGCGTGGCGATCGGGCGGTGCCTGATCGCCATTATGGAAAACTTCCAAAATCCTGACGGCTCCATTCAAGTGCCGCAGGTCTTGCGCCCTTATATGCATGGGCTTGAGGTGATCGGGGCATAAAACCAAGGTGGGGATGTTATGGGACTTTTTAACGCATTTCTTCAAGCGCGGCGCGCGTTGACGGAAAAAAGGGCACGGGCGGCGCGTGAAAGCTGGCTTGCGGCTTCGCGTCCGGCGCCGTCTTTTTGGGCTTCCCGCTTTAACGGGCCCGGCTTTACGGCTTTTCTCCTGCGGGTTTTGTTCTGCGGCGGGCTTGCCTATGCGCTTGTCGCTTGCACCATGATGGAGCCGCCTCCTTACAACCTTCCGCTTTCGGAAGACTTACTTGCGGGGCGTTCCTATACGGTGGGGGATAATGAAAATATCTACGCCATTTCCCAAAATCACGGCGTGAAAATGCGCGATATTATTGTGCTGAACAATCTACAGCCGCCCTTTGCCCTGCAAAAAGGCCAAGTCATCACGCTGCCCGCCAAAGCCGGTGAGGCGCGAGCGCGCCGCACGAAGGCGGGGGCGCCGATCAATCTTCTTGACCGTGAAGTTGCGGCAAGTCCCTCTTATAACACAAGGCCGTCTGAAGCGCCTTTGCGCCATGCGGCGGTGACGGCAGTGCCTTTAAGTGATTCCCCTGTCTCTGCCGCGCCGGAAAGCGAAGCGCCTTCCTTGTCCGCGCCGCCGGTTCAAACTGCGCCGACGACTAAGTCTGCGGCGCAGACGAAAAACGGGCTGCCTGTTTTCGGCTGGCCGGTGCGCGGCACGATTATCTCGGTTTACGGGCCCAAGGCCAAAGGGCTTGACAATGACGGCATCAATATCGCCGCGCCCAAAGGCTCACCTGTGCGCGCGGCGCGGGATGGCGTGGTTGTGTATGCCGGCAGCGATATGAAGGGTTTCGGCAATCTGGTTCTCTTGCGCCATGAACAGGGCTGGGTCACGGCCTATGCGCATCTTGAACGCATTGTCGTGAAAAAGGACGACGAAATCGCCAAAGGCAGCTCTATCGGCACGGTCGGCACTACGGGCGGCGTCTCAACCCCTCAGCTTCATTTCGAGATCCGCCGCAACGGCGTACCTGTCGATCCCGAGCTTATGATTCGTTAGCTTTTATCCGGGCGGCGAGGCTGTGCGGATGGCAGGGATGGCTTCGTCCAGCGCTTTTTTGAAATCCTGCGTGTCTTTTTTGATCTGGGTTGTGGCCTCGGCGCGTTTTTGGGCGTGCTTTTTCTTTTTGGCCTGCGGCGGTTTGGCGGCTTTCTGCGCGGAGGCCGTCTTTGCGGCTGTCTTTTTTATGCCGACATTTTCCACTTTTGTGCTTGAAACGCGCGTTATGCTTGTCCCTTTGGGGCGGTCATAGGCCGGAGATAAGGGGCGCTCCGTAATCCTGTCAGCCCCCTGCCCTACCCATAAAACATCCGTAGCGCCTGCGGGCACGGTCAGGCCTACCATAAAAAAACCCAGAAAAAAAACAGAGGCCCCTTTGATCTGCTTCATAGCGTCAGGTCTCCCAAGCCGCAGCGTGATTTTTGTGCGCACAAGCATATAGCCATTTTCATGGCCAGTCTGCCTGATTTGCGCCATTATAACGAAGAATCAACCCCTGAAACAGGCAAAAAAGAGACGCCCCCGCCTTTTTGTTATTTTCTGTGTTTGTATTCCAACGCAGCCTCGCTATGATAGGCCCCAAGATTTATCAGGAGGTTTAAGATCATGTCCGTTTTTCCGTTGCCACGCGCTTTAAAAGGCGCTTTGGGCCTTCTTGTTTTTGGGTTAAGCCTGCTTGCTTTTTCGCCTTTAAGTCTGGCGCAAGAGGGGGAATCTGCGCCGGTCAAGGCGGCCCTGACTCCGCAAGGGCAATTTATTCAAAAGCTTGGCGATAAGGCGCTTGCCATTTTGTCGGATAAAACAACCTCGGCGCAGGATAAAAACAACCAGTTCCATAAAATGCTGCTTAACGCCTTTGATCTTAACGTGATTGGTCGCTATGTGATTGGCCGCGTGGGGTGGGCTGTTGCCTCGGAAGAGCAGCGCACGGAATATCAATCGCTTTTTGAAAAGCTTGTCGTTCAAATGTATCTGGACCGCTTTGCGCTTTACACGGATGAGGGGTTTCAGGTCACGGGAACCACCCCTGAAAGCGACCGTGATACGCTGGTTAACAGCCAGATCACCCATCCTGACGGCTCACCTCCGGCCAGTGTGGCTTGGCGGGTGCGGACAACGGGCAAGAAGATGCATGTTCTTGATGTGATTATCGAAGGCGTCAGTATGTCCTTGACTCAAAACCGCGAATATACGGCTGTGCTTCAACGCAATGGCGGCGATGTCGAAGCGCTTTTGGATATGATGCGTCAACGTGTTGCGGGTAAATCTTCTTCCGACTCATGAAGGCTTTATGTCGTATTTTTACCGCTTTCTGACAACGCTTTTTGCGCCGCTTGTCGCGCTGTACCTGTTTACACGCAAGCGACGCGGCAAGGAAGACGGGGCGCGGTTTCAGGAAAGGCTGGGGATTGCCTCAAAGCCCCGCCCTGCGCCGCCGACGCGGCTTGTCTGGTGCCACGGCGCCAGTGTGGGCGAGGCTTTGTCGATCCTGATTCTTATCAAAAAACTGCGAGAAAAATACAAGGACTGGGTCTTTTTGGTGACGACCGGCACCATTGCCTCGGCAGCCGTGGCGGCTAAGGTTTTGCCGCAGGATGTCATCCATCAATATGTGCCTGTGGATCGCTGGTCTTATGTGCAGCGCTTTCTCAACCACTGGCGGCCTGATCTGGCTTTGTGGGTTGAATCGGAAATCTGGCCCAATATGCTGACGGCGCTGGCCCAGCGCAATATTCCGGTTATTCTTTTGAACGGGCGGATCTCGCAGCGCTCCTGCGAGCGCTGGCTTTTGGCGCGGGGGTGGATTCGCAAACTGCTTGGCACTTTCACGATTGCGCTTGTGCAGACGCCGGAAGATCAGTACAGATTCCATACTCTGGGCATGGACGGCGCTGTTGCCATCGGCAATCTGAAATATGCGGCCGAGCCTTTGGGCTATGATGAAAATGCCTACAGCAGCCTTGCCGCCTTGATGGAAGGGCGCCTTGTGTGGCTGATGGCTTCAAGTCATGAGGGCGAAGAAGAAATCGCCATTGCGGTTCACAAAAAACTCCAACGCAGCTGGCCGCAGCTTTTGACTCTTATCGCGCCGCGTCATCCGCAGCGCGGCGCGGCGATTGAGCAGCAGATTCTTGAGGCCGGTCTTTCCTGCGTGCGGCGTTCAAGTCAAGCGCCGCTTGAAAAAACCACGCAGATCTATCTTGCCGACACGATCGGCGAGATGGGGCTTTTTTACAGGCTTGGGCGCGTATGCTGTCTTGCCGGATCTTTCACTTGGGGCGGGCATAATCCTGTGGAACCGGCCAAGCTGGGATGCGCGGTGATTTTCGGGCCTTGCATGAATCATTTTAAAGAGATGGCGCAGGATATGCTTGAAGCCGGTGCCGCTTTGGAGATTCATGATGCCTCTTCGCTTGCGCGCGCGGTGATGTTTTTGCTGGCCGCGCCCGATGAAACGCAGGCGCTTGCCGCGCGCGCCGCGACTTGGGTCAAGCGCAAAGAAGGCATTCTGGACACAACGCTTGATATTCTTGATCCGTTTTTCCATGAAGCAGATTACAAGTTCGAAAAGGATGAATCCCTATGAAAGCGCCTGCTTTCTGGTCGAATCCTTTCTCGCGCCGCGCGCGGTTTTTGACGCCTTTGAGTTATCTTTACAGGGCGGGCGGCGTTTTTCGCGCTCTTAAAGCCAGACCTTATGAGGCGCGCGTGCCTGTTTTGTGCGTGGGCAATATCGTGGCCGGCGGCGCGGGAAAAACGCCCGTGGCGCTTGCGCTTTACAGGCTTTTGTCCAAAAAGAGGCCCAAGGCCAAAATGGCTTTTGCGGCTTACGGCTATGGAAGCGACAAGCCCTTTAAAGGGCCTGTGCGCGTGGATCTTTCTTTGCACAACGCGCATGATGTGGGGGATGAGGCTTTGCTTTTGGCGCAGCATGGCCCTTGCTGGGTTGGAGCTGCGCGGGCGGATGTTGTGCGGGCCGCTGCGCGGGAAGCCTCGCTCATCATCATGGATGACGGGCTGCAAAATCCGCATATCAAACCCACTTTGAATCTTCTTGTGATTGACGGTGCGGCGGGTTTTGGCAATGAGCGCGTGATACCGGCGGGGCCGTTGCGCGAGACGCTGGCGCATGCCCTTCCCCGCCTTGATGCCGCTATTCTTATCGGCGAGGATGAACATCACATTGCGCCGCGTATTGCAAAGCCTTTTTTTAAAGCCTCTCTTTTACCCGCGCTGCCTGCGGATTTTCTGACAAGGCCGGATGTTTATGCTTTTGCCGGCATCGGACGGCCTGAGAAGTTTTACGATTCCTGCCGTCAGGCGGGCTTGAATATTATACAACTGGCCGCTTTTCCCGATCATCATATTTTTACCGAGGAGGAAATCCTCACGCTTCATCAAGAGGCGGCGGATATGAAACTGCGCCTTGTGACAACGGCCAAGGATTTTGTGCGTATTCCCCCTGCTCTTCAACAAGGGATCAGTGTTTTGGATATTTCGCTTGTTTTTGAAGATCCCGAAGGGCTTTTGTCCCTTATCACAGAAAAAATCCGGCATGATTTCGAGCCCAAAGTGAAAAAGACCGCATGAGACGGTTTTATCAACAACGCCGTTTTAAGATCAGGTTTTTGCGCCTGATGGCTGCGCTTGTCCTGATTGCCGTTCTTTCTTTTGCTTTTCCTTCGGCGTTTGAGCCGCAGCGGCTTGAAGGGCGGGTTCTGAGGATTCTGGACGGCGATACGGTTATCTTTCAGCCTGACAATGGCGTTGCGGTAAGGCTTCGCCTTTCCAATATGGACGCGCCTGAAAGCGATCAGCCTTATGGCGAGGAATCAACGCAGGCGCTCAAGGCCATGATCAATCACGCGCGTATTACTGTGCAAGTGGAGGACATCGACCGTTATGGCCGCACGGTGGGCGTCATCTATCATGAAGGGCGCGATGTTTGTCTTGAGATGGTCAAGCAAGGCATGGCTTGGGCGTATCGTGATTATCTGAATGACGTGACCTATCTTTACCATGAACGGCTTGCGCGGCATGAAAAGCGCGGTCTTTGGTCTTTGGAAAAAGAACAACGTCGCCCGCCTTGGAACTGGCGGCGCGAGCAGCGGAAGGAAAGGGAAAAGATTCAACAGTTGTCATTGCGAGGCGGGCCATAAGGCCCAACGGGCGCCATCTCTGCGATGTTGCAGAGATTGCCGCGTCAGGCCGCCTACGGCGGCCTTCCTGCCAATGACCTGCTTATTTCACACTAACCTGATGCTTTCCATCCTGCCATTCAATTATCAGGCGGTCATTTTGTTTGACGGTTTGGGCGGAGCTGATGACATGGCTTTTTTCGTCATAGACAAGCGCATAACCGCGACCCAGAACGGCGCGGGGGGAAAGGGCCTGTAAAACCGATGCCAGATGTTCGAGTTTTTTCTGCGGCTGTAAATATATTTCTGTTTTGAGCCGCGCAAGGCGTGCCGCAAGATAATCAAGGCGCTGCGCCAGAGGCATGAGCGCGTGGCTGGGCTCCCTGATGGCTTTGGTGACGAAATAAAGCCGGTCTTTGCGCTCGGCAAGCATGCGGTTCAAGGCCACTTCCAGACGCATGGCCGCTTTTTTCGTTGTTTCAAGCAGCTCATGACGCACGGGGACGGCCATCTCGGCGGCGGCTGTCGGCGTTGGCGCGCGAAGATCTGCGGCGTAATCGACAAGCGTGGTGTCTGTTTCATGGCCCACTGCCGTAATCACGGGAATGGAGCTTTCCGCAACGGCGCGTACAACTTCTTCTTCATTAAACGCCATTAAATCTTCCAGCGATCCGCCGCCGCGCGCGACAATCAGAAGATCAGGGCGCGCGGCAAGCGCATTAAAACCCTTGATCGCCGCCGCAATCTGGGGGGCCGCGTCCTGCCCCTGCACCGCCACGGGCCAGATCAGGACATGGCTTGGGAAACGGTCTTCCAGACGGTGCAGAATATCCCTTATCACCGCGCCTGTGGGCGAAGTCACCACACCAATGACGCGCGGCAGAAAAGGGATTTTTTTCTTGCGGGCGGGATCAAAAAGCCCTTCGGCCTGAAGCTTGGCGCGGCGCTCCTCCAACATTTTGAGAAGCGCGCCGAGGCCGGCAAGCTCCATGGCCTCAATCACAATCTGGTATTTTGACTGGCCCGGGAATGTGGTTAATTTCCCTGTGCAGATCACATCCATCCCCGTTGCCGGTTTAAGCCCAAGCCGTGCCATCTGCCCCCGCCAGCACACACCGGCCAATACCGCTGATTCATCCTTGAGCGAAAGATAAAGATGGCCGCTGGAGTGAAGCGTGCAGGCGCCGATTTCCCCGCGTACGCGCACATGGGAAAAGCCCGTTTCCACCAGCCGGCGGATCTGCTGCGAAAGAGCGCCCACCGTGATGACCGGCGCATTGCCTAATGCGCAAGAGCCGTCTATAATTCGAGATTCTGATACCATAGCGCTATCTTATAAGGAAAAGGAAAGAGAAAAACAATGAAAGTTCTGGTCATTGGCGGAGGCGGTCGGGAGCATGCTTTATGCTGGTCTTTTGCGCGCTCGCCCTTATGCAGCAAGCTTTTTTGCGCCCCGGGCAATCCGGGGATCGAGGCGCTGGCGACATGTCTTCCTATCAAAATTGAGGAAACCGATAAAATCATCGCGGCCTGCGCGGCGCATGAGATTGATTTTGTGATGATCGGGCCCGAGGCGCCGCTATCTTGGGGTCTTGCCGATGCCTTGCAGGAAGCCGGCCTTATTTGTTTTGGGCCGAGCAAGGCTGCCGCGCAGCTTGAAAGCTCCAAGGGTTTCATGAAGGATCTTTGCAAGGATTATAACATCCCTACGGCTTCTTATGCGCGTTTTTGGGATGCGCAGAAAGCCAAAGACTATGTCAAAACGCAAAAGACTCCGATTGTGATTAAGGCGGATGGTCTTGCTGCGGGCAAAGGCGTGACGATTGCGCAAACGCAGGAAGAAGCTTTCAAGGCCATTGACGAAGCCATGGTTGAAGGCGCTTTCGGCTCTGCCGGCAAGGCCATTGTGGTTGAAGAGTTTCTGGTCGGAGAAGAAGCAAGCTTTTTTGCGCTGGCGGATGGGGAGGGGGCCATGTTTTTCACCTCGGCCCAAGATCACAAGGCCGTGTATGACGGGGACAAAGGCCCCAATACCGGCGGGATGGGCGCTTATGCCCCTGCTCCCAATATTGACGACGCCATGCGCGCGCGCGTGATGAAGGATATTATTTTTCCGACCATCGAAGGCATGAAGGCCAAGGGCATGCCTTTTAGCGGCATGCTTTATGCGGGTTTGATGATTACGAAGGACGGGCCCAAGCTCATCGAGTATAATGTGCGTTTCGGCGATCCTGAAACGCAGGTTATGATTCCGCTTCTCAAGTCCGATCTTTTGACGGCGCTTTATGCCACGGCCAAAGGTTTGCTTTCCACGATCGAACTTCACTGGCACGATCAAAGCGCCCTTTGCGTGGTGATGGCGGCCAAAGGCTATCCCGAGCTTTACGAAAAAGGCTCGGTCATTCGCGGGCTTGACGGCGTAAACGGAGATAAGGATGGCGTGGTGTTTCACGCAGGAACATCGCGCAATGACAAGGGTGAGGTCATAGCCGTTGGCGGGCGCGTGCTTGGCGTGACGGGATGGGGCAAGGATATTTTTGCGGCCAAGGAAAAAGCTTATGCTCTTGCCGCCAAAATCGACTGGCCTGAGGGTTTCTGCCGCTCTGATATCGGGTGGCGCGCAATTGAACGACTTAATGCCTCTGCTTCCTTGTCATCCTCGGGCAGCCGCGAAGCGGCTGAGCCGGGGATCTGACGTCAGATCCCCGGGTTCTTGCTTCGCAAGCCCCGAGGATGACAATGGGTTGTAACAAGTCTAATGAAAGAAGGGTTTTTTGATGTCTGAGACTGATGATGAAGAACAACGCCGCGCTCAGCGGCTTGACAAGATCACGGCGCTTTTCGGAAGCCCTTTTGACCAGACGCGCTTTGACAAGACTGATGATGCCGCAGGCATCAAAAAGCAGTTTGAACATCTCGCAAACGGCGATCGCACCGAGCATGAAGTTAAAATCGCGGGGCGCATTATGGCCCTTCGCAATAACGGCATGTTTTTGGATGTTCAGGATGAAACCGACCGCATTCAGGTTTTTCATGATCTGAAAAAAGCACCTGAAACGGTGCTTGCCTTGCTTGATCTTCTCGATCTTGGCGATATTGTGGGGGTTGTCGGCGTGATCCGCCGCACGCCACGGGGCGAGATCACGGTGGACGCTAAAAGCCTGACGCTTTTGTCCAAGGCGCTTTTGCCGCCGCCTGAAAAATATCACGGGCTTAAAGACATTGATACGCGCTATCGCAGGCGTGAGCAGGATCTGGCCGTGTCTTCTCAAGCGCGGGATGTTTTGCGCGCGCGGTTTAAAATGACGGGGGCTATACGCCGCTTTTTGCAGGATCAGGGCTTTTTGGAAGTGGAAACGCCTATGCTGCAGGTGATTGCGGGCGGCGCTATGGCAAGGCCTTTTCTGACGCATCACAATACGCTTGATATTCCGCTTTATCTGCGTATCGCGCCCGAGCTTCATTTGAAAAGAATCGTGATCGGCGGTCTGGCTGAAAAGGTTTTCGAGCTTAACCGCAATTTCCGCAATGAAGGGATGAGTCCCAAGCATAATCCCGAGTTTACGATGCTTGAGCTTTATCAGGCCTATGTCGATTTCGAGGCCATGATTGAAATAGCTGAAAAGATCGTTGAGCATGCGGCGCGCACTTTGCATGGCTCGTCCAAAGTTATGTATGGCGACAAAGAGCTTGATTTCATCGCGCCATGGCCGCGTAAAAGCATGGTGGATCTTATTACGGAGCATACGGGCCTTAATCTTTACGATGTGCCGGATCCTACGTTGGCCACGGAAAAAGCGCGTCAAAAAGGGATCAAGATTGAAGACGGCCTAAGCTGGGGGCAGATTGCCGAGTTTATTTTCGGCGAGCATGTTGAATCCCATATCATCCAGCCGACACATGTGATTGATCTTCCCAAGGAGATCTCGCCGCTTTCCAAGGCCTGGCAGGATCGTCCTCATGTGGCGCAGCGGTTTGAATCTTATGTCAACGGCTGGGAAATCGCCAATGCCTTCAGCGAGCTGAACGATCCGCGCGAACAACGCGCGCGTTTTCTTGAGCAAGCTGAACAAAAACGCAGCCCCGATGAACCCCCTCACCCTATTGACGAGGATTTTATCCAGGCTCTCGCCTTTGGTATGCCGCCTATGGGTGGGCTTGGCATCGGCATTGATCGGTTAGCTATGCTGTTAACCAACAGCACTTCCATCCGCGATGTGATTGTCTTTCCGACGATGAAGCCTTTGCGTTGATGGTCTTTTATAACTTTTACAAAGGAGTTTTCTTATGAGATGCTCAGATATAAAAACAGATTTCAAGAGCGTTGGCGTGTCCGCTTTTGGTGGTGCTAGTGCCGGCGTTTTCATGGCTGTTGGCTCCGCTATTTTTATGTCTTTGCATGCGCCTGAGTTTTATTTTCCTGTGGGCGGCTTTAAAGCGGGTGTTGCAGCGTTAGCCTGTTGTGTGGGCGGAGGTTATCTTACCTACAAGGCTCCCCGGAAAGATATCTCAATTGTAGCTCTGGTTGGTTCGGCTGCTGTGATCAGTTTTATTTCTATTACGCCGGTGGGCGGTTGGAAGCGGATTCTTGAAATAAACAAGAACGTTGAAAAGAGTGCGCTTGACGGCAAGCAGTGTGTCATCAGCAACGATCGTTGTGTCATTAACGGTCAAAGGTACAAACTGACTTTAGAGACCCCTTCTCCTTAGCTGTTATGTGATTGCAGGATGGACGCCATCGATTCATCGCTGCCGACTTTGGGACCCCAGATTTTTTCAAGTTCCTGGCGCGCTTCCTGTAACGTGCGCAGGCGGCTTTCGTGGGTGGTGGCGGTAAAGGCCGCCACGAAAGGCGGCAAGGCGAACATGATCAGCCATCCCAGGCCCGCCGCGCCGAACATGATAACCCATGTATAAGGTTCATGCGCGATACGCATGGCTTCTTCCATGCGCTGGCCTTTTTCCCAAAGATCCAGAATGAAAGGAAGGACTCCGGCAAGATTAAGATAGCCGATCGCCGCAAGCTCATAGCGATCATCCTTGCTGCTGAACATCCATGCGACAAGCGTGGGCAAAAGCCCCACGCATAAAAGAAAAGTCGGCAGGGCTTTGGGCGCGATGGCAAGAAGAATAAGAAGAAAAAGAATCTTCTTAAACCGCCCCTTTCCTTTTGCCTTTGGTGTTTTTTCTTTTTTGGCCATGTTTTACATCCCCAGCATCTTAAAGAAACCGCGCCCCAAAGTGACTGCGATCAACACAAGCGCGATCAGGCTTGCAAGCGTTGCCGCAACGGGGCGCCCGACTTCCTGCGCAAGCTTATCCCGATCGCGCAGGCCCGCTTCAAGCGTGGCTTCCTCCATCTTGATGTCGCGGTACATTTGCTGCGCCTGCATAAAATCACTTGTGTCCTTGGCTATGCGCGCGGGATCATCAAGATGCTGGAGCATCGCCGACAAGCTTCCTTTTTCCACATCTTTTTGAACCTGCGCGCGCACTTTTTCCTGCATCGGTTTGCTTAAAAAGCGTTTGATGCAGGCTTCAACCAGCGGAAACAACCAACCGCAAAGTCTGGGCAGGCTGTCGGGGCCGTAGCGATATTGCATCTCGCCGAACAAGGAAAGAATGGCAAGCCCACGGCGCAAAGGCACCTCGCCCGGCCCCATGGCGGCAAAGAGCGACTCGCTGCGCTTTTCCCGCATCACAAGAAAGGCGGCGATATGCCGATCCATCGGCTCGGAGTTGGTCGAGCCTTTGGCGGCCACGCGCTCCAGCGCCTCCAGCATATAGCGCGGCGAGACCACATATTCCGCGCGCAAAATCGGGCTAAGACAGGGCAGCGATGGGTTGAGCTCGTACAAAATGCGCTCGGGGCCGCCGCCGAAGGCTGTGCGCTCGATAAAGCTGCGCAGGCGCTCAAACTGCTGGCCCATGGGAACGTAATCAATCGGCGGATCGCGCTGCGCGTTGACCCACAAGGTTACAAGCTGCGCGGCGATGATCTCGGAAAGAATCTGCTTCATATTGGCGTTATCGCTTGTTACGGCTTCAATCAGCGCCGAGGCAATACCGGCAGGCATAACCGTCACCCCGCGATAACGGATGGGCGATGTCGGATCCAGCAGGATACAGCTGCGCGCCACAAGCTCATCGGCATAATGCGCGCCTTTGCCTTTTTCCCGCATGGTGTTCAGAAGATTTTGCAGGCTCTTGCGGCGGTCTTCATCGCCAAGGGCGCGGCTAAGCCATGTTATAAGACTTCCATCTTCAATGACTGCGGCGGCTTGTTCAATCTGCGCCGCCATCGCCATGGCAAGCGCCCGCGTATTCCAATATTCCTTGCCCGAAAAAGGAAAATGCCGCGAGGCGCGGCGCAGGCCTTCCGTGCTTTTGGGCGTAAAGCGCCGGCCACCGAGCCATTGCTCAAGCTCATCCGCGCGCCAGCGCTGGCGCATGTCATCATTCAGCAAACCCCGCAAAATCTCGATTTGCGAGGGAACAAGACGCTTTGCGCCGATCATCGCGCCGAAGGTTCCCTTCTCGATCTTGGCGCGCAGGATGGCGGCGTCATCCATGCCTTCAAAGGGATTACGGCCCAAAATCACAAGCGCCAGCGTGACGCCAAAGGCGTAGCAATCATCTTCATGCACGCCAAGACCGCGCGCGGACGGTGCGCACATGGCGCGTTCAATCGTTTCAAACAAGGCGGGCTGGCCTACGCCGCAGGGCGCTGACAGTCCGTCACCCAGCTGCGGCGGCGAAGCGCTGGCGCTTTGCCAGAAAATATTGGTCGGGCGGATGCCGCCATGGACAAAGCCCGTGCGCCGGAACTCGGCAAGCGCTTTTATCATGGGCTTGATAAAAGTTTGGGTGAGCGTGTCTTCGCTCATCACAGGATGGGTTTGATCGAGGCTGCTCCAGAAATGTTCGGCGCGCGGGCGCTCGTAGATAAGCGTATAATAATGCGCGCCTTGCTGCGGCCATGACACGACGCCGGCATCGATGAGGCGCAAAACGCTCTCAGTATCCACGTTTTTCATGGGCGCCACGCTGTCCGCGCGCGGGTAAAGTCCGCGCGAACAAATGATCCCCATCAAAGGCAAAGACCCGTCTCGGCGCGACTGGGCCGCATAAGCCGCGCCGCCTACGGCATTAAGGCCGGGCAATGGCTGGTCGGGGTCAATAAAAACACGCCCTTCCAAAGACAGGGTATTGTCTTGCCCTTTTTGGTCTTGGTCAGCCTGCGCCATGGGAAAGAGATCTCCTTATCTCTCAAGCTTTTAAGCCTTTTTGTC
The DNA here is from genome assembly GCA_009779135.1 of Alphaproteobacteria bacterium. Classification (GTDB taxonomy): domain Bacteria; phylum Pseudomonadota; class Alphaproteobacteria; order UBA9219; family UBA9219; genus UBA8914. Next base: position 350 of record WREW01000025.1, on the reverse strand, counting down.
TTTTCTTTTAGCAGCTAAGCCTCAATAACCTGTTAATCCGGCGCAAGTTTCTATTCTTCTTGCGAGAAAGGCCTCGAATGCGCTAAAACCTCTCTTCGCCAAGTCCCCTTCGTCTAGAGGCCTAGGACATCGCCCTCTCACGGCGACAACACGGGTTCGAATCCCGTAGGGGACGCCATTTGGGATTATGAGGTACCTTCTGCAAGGCCTCGAAAGGCTTTCGCAAAGTATATCTGAGCGTTGGTCCTTCCATCTGCAAGTTCGAAAACACAAAACCCAACATCTGCCGTTTTTCCTCGATTTTAGAACAGACGAATGTTTCTGCGCTGTCTGAGAGTGTAGTAATGACT
>WREW01000024.1 GCA_009779135.1 Alphaproteobacteria bacterium | reverse complement strand
TTCATTGCCTGCGAAATTTAAAATACAGAAATCGTCGTAGTCCTGATGCTCCATGACATTCCATAGTTCAGGAAGATTAAAAGATGGATCCCACAAGCATATAGCTGCAATGTTTTTCGGCTGTGCGATCATTATGGTTGGGCCGCCATAGCTATGACCGGATAAATATATCTTTTTATAGGACTGGCAGTGCTTTTCTAAAACAGACAACAAGTAATGTGCATGAGTTTGAAGCGTGCAGTCGCGCAACTTATGCTGTTGACTTTGTAAATTAAAGCGGACGACATCATATCCACGCTCAACAAAAAAGCGGGCTGCTTCTTCGTGGAGATGCTCGTTCATAGTGCCACAATAACCATGAACAATGACAAGGCACCTGTTAAGAGCGTTTTTTTCTGCAAAGTCTGTTCTACCCTCAATTTTATACCCATTTGCGGATGTAACATTCCATCCTTCAAATTTTTTCATTTTTTACACCCCCAACACAAATGGCCTACAGGAGCTATAACCAGCGTTAACAATTTAACTCGCACGGAGACTCGCACAAAGGGAAATTAAGGCGTTTAAAACACCATCTAAACCTTTGATTTAGATGGTGGGTGCGACAGGGATTGAACCTGTGACCCCTACCATGTCAAGGTAGTGCTCTCCCGCTGAGCTACGCACCCGTTTTTGCTGTGCTTGGGCTTTAGCATTATGTGCCCATCCTTGCAATGCTCAAAAAGAGTTAATTTTGAAAAAGGCGGCTCTTGCAATCTTCGGGTTTGGCTCCTAAATCTTTTAGGAGGTTTAGCGAAAGGCTCAAACTTATGGATTTATCCGCTTTTACCGACCGCGCTCAGGGTTTTCTGCACAATGCGCAGATGGAAGCCCTGAAATATCAGCATCAAAGGCTTTTGCCGGCCCATCTTCTCAAGGTTTTGCTTGACGACAAGGAAGGGCTGGCGGTCGGCCTGATCCACGCTGCAGGCGGCGATCCGGCGCGCGCCTTGCAGAGCATTGAGGCGGTTTTGGATAAAACGCCCAAAGTCTACGCCTCGGGCGATGCTGACAAGCTTATGCTTGCCGCGCCTTTGGCGCGCGCGCTGGCGAGTGCGCAGGAGCTTGCCAAAAAAGCCGGCGACAGTTTTGTAACGGCTGAATATCTTTTGCTGGCTCTGGCGATGCTTGTAGGCGATGACGCGCAAAAAAGCTTGCAAGCTTCCGGTGTCACGCCCCAAGCCCTGAACATGGCCGTCAACGCTTTGCGTAAAGGGCGCACCGCCAACAGCGCCGGCGCGGAAAACGGTTATGACGCGCTGAAGAAATACGCGCGCGATTTGACGCAAGCCGCGCGAGAAGGAAAACTTGATCCCGTCATTGGCCGTGATGAGGAAATCAGGCGCACCATTCAAGTGCTGGCGCGGCGCACCAAAAACAATCCCGTGCTGATCGGCGAACCGGGTGTCGGCAAAACGGCCATTATCGAAGGGCTTGCGCAACGCATCACCAAAGGCGATGTACCGGACGGTCTGCGCGGCCGTCGCGTTCTGGCGCTTGATCTTGGCGCGCTGGTTGCGGGCGCCAAATATCGCGGCGAGTTTGAAGAGCGCCTCAAAGCCGTCCTGAACGAAGTCGAAGCCGCTGCGGGCGAGGTCGTTCTTTTTATTGATGAGCTGCATCTTTTGATCGGCGCCGGCAAAACAGAAGGCGCGATGGATGCCTCGAACATGCTCAAGCCTGCCTTGGCGCGGGGCGAACTTCACTGCATCGGCGCCACAACGCTTGACGAATATCGCAAATATATCGAAAAAGACGCCGCTCTGGCGCGCCGGTTCCAGCCTGTTCTTGTGCCGCAGCCTTCTGTTGAAGATGCGATCTCGATTCTGCGCGGCCTTAAAGAAAAATATGAACTTCACCACGGCGTGCGCATCACGGACAGCGCTATTGTCGCGGCGGCAACCTTATCAGGCCGCTATATTACGAACCGTTTTCTTCCCGACAAAGCCATTGACCTTATTGACGAGGCGGCTGCGCGGCTGCGCATGGAAGTCGATAGCAAGCCCGAGGCGATAGACGCCATTGATCGCCACATCATCCAGCTTAAAATCGAACAGGCCGCGCTTAGGAATGAAAAAGACAACGCCTCGCAGGAAAGGCTTTCCAAAATCACGCAGGATCTGGCGTCTCTTGAGGTTGAATCAGCGGCGCTCACCACGCGCTGGCAGGATGAAAAAAACAAGATCAACAGCGCGCAAAAGTTTAAAGAACAAATCGAAGCCGCGCGCGCTGAACTTGAAACAGCGCAGCGCGAAGGAGCTTATACGCGCGCGGGCGAGCTGGCTTACGGCGTGATCCCCGAGCTTGAAAAGAAACTCGCCGCCGCCGAAGAACAAAATGACAGCGCCATGCTTGACGAAGTTGTCAAGGATTCCGATATCGCCTCGATCGTCAGCCGCTGGACGGGGATTCCTGTTGACCGCATGATGCAGGGACAGCGGGAAAGGCTTCTTCAAATGGAATCCCATCTCCGCGCACGCGTTATCGGACAGGATGAAGCGGTTGAAGCCATCTCTCATGCCGTGCGGCGTTCGCGCGCAGGGCTGCAGGACCCCTCACGGCCCATCGGATCATTTTTATTCCTCGGCCCTACGGGCGTAGGCAAAACCGAACTCACCAAAGCGCTGACGGCGTTTTTGTTTGACGATGAAAACGCCATGACGCGGCTGGATATGTCCGAATATATGGAAAAGCACGCGGTTGCGCGTCTTATCGGCGCGCCGCCCGGCTATGTCGGCTATGAAGAAGGCGGCAGTCTGACGGAGTCCGTGCGCCGCAGGCCCTATCAGGTCGTTTTGTTTGACGAGATCGAAAAAGCGCATCCCGATATCTTCAATGTGCTTTTGCAAGTGCTGGATGACGGGCGCTTGACGGACGGGCAGGGCCATGTCGTGGATTTCAGCAATACGCTGATTGTCTTGACATCCAATATCGGCTCAGACCTGATCGCTGGTGATAGTGCGCAGGAGCTTTCCTTGGGCACACGTCAGGCTGTTTTAGACAGTGTCAAACAACATTTCCGCCCCGAACTTTTAAACCGACTTGATGAGATTCTGATCTTCCGCCGTTTAAGCCGCAAGGACATGGATGCGATTGTAGCGATCCAGCTCAAGGCGCTTGAAAAGCTTCTTGAAGCGCACCGCATCACGCTGAGCCTTTCCGATGAAGCTCTGCATTGGCTGGCGCAGGAAGGCTATGACCCCGTCTATGGCGCGCGCCCGCTGCGGCGGATTTTACAGCGCAATTTGCAAAACAAGCTGGCCGAGGCCTTTTTGGCGGGCTCTATCGGGGATGGCAAGCTCGTCCGCGTTGAAAAAGGCGAGCAGAGCCTTATCATAGGAACAGCATGAAAACACTTATTGTCATACCGGCCCGCTATGGGTCTTCGCGCTTCCCCGGAAAACCTTTATGCATGATTGCGGGAAAAACACTTTTGGCGCGCACGGCATCTGTTGCGCAAAAAACCTGTTGTAATAATTCTTCCCTTTCTTTTGTCGTAGCTACGGAGGATGAGCGCGTGGTGCAACATGCAAAGGATTTGGATCTGCCTTGCGTGCTTACATCAGAGCGCTGCAAAACGGGCACGGATCGCGTGCTTGACGCCGTACAAAAAACAAACGCGGATGTTGATTTTGTCATCAATTTGCAAGGTGACGCGCCCTTTACGCCGCCTTCTTTTTTGCAGGCCTTGATCGAGTCTTTTCAATATGAGTCTTGCGACGTTGTCACGCCTGTTGAAAATCTCAGCTGGGAAGCATTGGACAATTTACGCGCAAGCAAGGAAAAAACGCCTTTTTCCGGAACAACAGTCGTGTTTCATCAACAGACAGGGCAGGTGCACTGGTTTTCAAAAAACATTATCCCCGCTTTGCGACATGAAGAAGAAATGCGCAAAACGCAGAATAATTCACCGGTTTGGCGGCATGTCGGACTTTACGGATATAGCCGCGCCTGCCTTGCGCGTTTTGTCGCCTTGCCTGAAGGCTTTTACGAAACTCTCGAAGGACTTGAACAGCTGCGTTTGCTTGAACATGGCCATCATATCCGTTGTGTGCCCGTTCAGGCTGATGAGCGCCGCCCGCGCATGAGCGGCATCGACAGCCCCGAAGATGTAAGACGTGCCGAAGAGCTGATTGAACAATATGGCGACCCTTTCGATCTCAGTTTTTAAACGGCAAGACTTTCATGACCTCACTTCTTCTAGCCCGCCACGGCAACACATTTGAAAGCGGCCAAACCCCAACCTTTGTCGGCGCGCGCACAGATATGGAGCTGACAGAAAAAGGCCGCGCCCAAAGCCAAGCCGTCACGGATTTTGTGGTGGCCATGAAAAAACCCGTCACTTCTCTTTTATCAAGCCCCCTAAAACGAACTTGGTTTCTGGCCGAGATGATCGGCAAAGAAACAGGCGTAACGCCCCGCGCCGATGAACGCTTGCGCGAAATCGACTACGGCCTTTGGGAAAACCTGACCGAGTCTGAAATCACCGCCCGCTACGGCGTTGAGCTTCTGGCAAACTGGACAAAAAACGGCCAATGGCCCGAAGGCATGAACTGGAAACCCGACCAAGAAACCATGCGCGCGCAGATCAAATCTTTACTTGAAGAAGAAAAGAGCCGCGCAGAAGGCCTTGCCATCATCATCACCAGCAACGGCATCCTGCGTTTCATATACGAAGCCGTCACAGGCCAAAAACCCGACACCCACGCCAAAGTCGCCACAGGAAATCTTTGCCAGCTTGTTTTAAAGCAGGGCAACTGGAACATTGAGGCATGGAATCTTAAACCTGAAGGAATGTAATCGAATGAAAAAAACAGCCATTATCCTTTTTATCTTGTTGGTCTGCATAACAAGCGGATGGATTCTTCTCAATCGCAGCATGCCAACAGAAACCCCCGAACCTGAAAAACCCGTCATCAAAATCGGCGCGGTTTTACCCCTATCGGGGGATGTGGCGGCGATCGGACAGGCTTTTCAGCAGGCGATTCAAATGTTCGAAAATGATCTGGCAAGTCGAGACACGCGCTTTGCTTATGCGTTTATTGTTGAAGACGGGCAATTCAAGCCGGATCGCAGCATCGCGGCGGCGCAGAAATTAGTGAATCTGGATCATGTCGATGCGCTCATCAGCGCCGGAACGCCGATCAATAATGTTGTGCTGCCGATTACAGAGAAAAACAAAGTCCTTTTCTTTGCTTCCGGCGGCTTTACGGGGGAATATGGATCTTACGCCTTCGACCTTCTCCCGCCGCGCGATATACAGGCCGCCGCGCTTGTGCGCGAGCTTGAAAACCGCAACATCAGTTCCGTCTCCGTTGTTTGCAGCAATCTGATGGGATGGATTGATCTGTGCGAAGAACTTAAAAACAGAATTGAAAAGAGTGAGTCCATCAAGCTTAAAGATTCTGCCGTTGTTCAGCCGAGCGACAAGGACTTTGGAATCCTGACAATCAAAATGGCCGCCGAAAAACCGCAAATGATCGTGACTCTGCTTGTATCGCCGCAGCTTGAGATTTTTACGAAGGTTTTGGCAAGGCAGGATGAAGCCATCCAGACGACAACGATTGAAGGCTTCATCTATCCGGAAGACAAAAGCTTGTTTGAAGGAAAATGGTTTATGAACACACCTGTCCCGACGGAAGACTATGCCGCGCGTTTTATGGCCTACACAAACACGAACACGACGAACCTGTCCGAAATGGCTTATATGGCGCTGGAAGTGCTGGTCGCAGCCTATGAAAAAGCCGGCCATGACAACGAAGCCGCCGCAAAAGCCATCGAAGGCCATGCCTTTGTGACCGAGGCTCTGGGTGACATAAGCTTTACAGCCAACCGCCAACTTGTCGTTGAACCCGTCGTTTTGGTTATTAAAGACGGCGCGGTTGTAAGGCTTGAAAAATAACACCCTTGTCACCCGCGAGGAAGGCCTTTAGGCCTGACGTGGCAATCTCTGCAACATCGCCAAGATTGCCGCGTCAAGCCGCCTTCGCTGCGCTCTGACGGCTTTCCTCGCAATGACATTTTTGGGAAACTCATTGATCCTTTTGTTCAGTCGGCGAAAAATCCTGCGTGAGAGTTTTAACAAACCCGCGCCAATCCTCATCGCCTTTTAAAGTTGCAAACGCAAAATCGCCACTGCCCCTGACAAAGTCGAAACTTTTATCCCATAGAGAATTGCTTTGACGTAGCGCGCTGGAAACAGGATAGCAGAAAAGATCAATTTCGCCACCTATCAAGGCAAGTTCAATAGAGGCCGGATCATCATAAGAAAACTCCTTAATCCACGCCGTACTCATGGCCCTTGCCGAGGCGGCAAGTTCGAAAAACTCGACCATAGGGCCGTCCGGTTCGCCGTTTTCCTTATGTTTGTAAATAAGGGGCTCTTTGTCCCAGTAGCCGCATCTTATAACGCCGGACTCCTTCACGCGCTGGAGGGTCGTAAGCGCCATTTGATCTACAGGCACCACAAACTGGCCGGCAACGCTGAGCTTGTAGCCCACCCACGCGACCATACTTATGACAACCAAAGCAGAAAAAAGTTTAAAAAATCGGGCCATCGCACACCTTCCTTGTTAAGGATCAAACGGAAAGCACATCATCCATACTGTAAAAACCTGATTTCTGCGAAGCAAGCCACAAAGCCGCCGTCACCGCGCCGCGCGCGAAAACATGACGATCCGTGACCGTATGCGTCAAAGTAATGCTGGTGCCGTCACCGGCAAAAAGAACTTCATGTTCGCCTACAATAGCCCCCGCATGGATCGAGGCGTAAGAAACTTTGTGTGCGCCATGATTGCCCTCTTCAACAGCCCGCCCCAGACTTAACGCTGTGCCCGAAGGCGAATCCTTCTTCCAGCGGTGATGCCGGTCGAGAATCGCAATATCGTAAGGATAGGGCGCAAGAAGCTGCGCGGCAAGCCCCGCCATACGCCGCGCCACCACAAGGGAAAGCGAGGTATTGGCAGCATAAAGAACAGGAATAGATTCGCCAAACCGCTTCAACCCCGCCATGGTTTTTTCATCAAGCCCCGTCGTGCCGCAAAGATAAGGCTTGTGTAACCGCGCGGCTTTTTCCACAAGCTCCAATGTTAAAGAAGGGGAGGTAAAATCCACAACAACATCGCAAGTTTCAAACAAGCTTTCCGCCTTGGGAACCATAGCGCGCACAAGCCCGCCGCCAAGCACGGCGCGGCTGTCATCTTCAGCCAGCACATCAGCAATAGCCTTTCCCATGCGCCCCGTATAACCGGCCAAAGCAAGACGAACACGCATAAGAACACTCCTTATCTATAAATAAGCGGCGATCATAAGTTCGGCGATCTGCACGGCGTTAAGCGCACTGCCCTTGCGAAGCGTGTCGGTTGTAACCCAAAGCCAAAGACCTGTGCTGTCATCACGCATGCGGCTGACGAAAATTGAATCTTCACCGACAGATTCAGCAGGCGTGACAAAGCCATCCTCATGCCTGTGGTCAACCACCTGCACGCCGGAAGCCTGCCGCAGAAGATTGCGCGCCTGCGCGGCGCTGAGATCATCTTCAAGTTGGATGTGCACAGCTAGAGACTCGCCGATAAAAACCGGCGCATAAACCAGCGAAGCGCTGACCTTGATTTCCGGCGCGATGATCTTTTTGATCTCGGCGCCCAGACCCCATTCTTCGCTGGTAAAACCATCTTCCATAAAACTGCCCACATGGGGAATGACGTTAAAGGCGATTTGCTTGTGAAAAACATCGCGCGTCAAGGCGTCATTGACATAGATCGCGCGAGTCTGCGCAAAAAGCTCATCCATCCCCTCATGCCCCTGATCGCAAACGGCCCTGAACCCCGTTGCGATAACGGCAAGTACACCTGTATGGTCATGCAGAGGTTTAAGAACGCTCGCCAGCATAATGCCGAGCGCCGAAGGATTAGCGATGATTCCCTTATGATCCCGCAAAGCCTCATCATTAACGCCCGCCGCGATAAGCGACACATCAGAATCAAAGCGAAAAGCCGCGCCGGCGTCAATCACGCAGCAACCGGCCTTGCGCGCTTTGGGCGCAAAATCCTTGGTAACGGAAGGCTTTGCGGCGCTGATACATAAGGAAACGCGGGAAAAATCGAAGGAGCCGAGATCCTCAATGGCGACAAGCTCATCCTCCCCATAACTGACCTTGCGCCCTTTAGCGGCGCTTGCGGCCAAAGGAATCACGCGGCCCGCAGGGAAATCACGCTCGGCCAGGATTTTAAGGATCTCCTGTCCCACGGCGCCTGTGGCGTCAACAACGGCAAGGGATTCGGTTTTCATGGAAAAAATCTCAATTAAGGGTCTGTTTTTCAAATAATAAAGCCACGCCTCAAGGAAAGCAAGAGCCGCGCGTGCCATAAATAGAGCATGGTTAATAAAATCTTTATCCTTCCTTGCGCATAAAGGGAGCATCTATTTATTTCCTCGCAGGATGAAGGAGTTTTTTACCATGCCAACAGAAATACGTCAGGTTGCCGTGATCGGCTCGGGAGTGATGGGCAGTCAGATCGCCGCGCAGGTTGCCAATGCGGGAGTGCCCGTTTTGCTTTTGGATATTGTGCCCGAAGGCGCGGAAGACCGCAACATCTTGGCCAAAAACGCACTCGCGCGTCTGGGCAAAACAGGGGCCTTTATGCATGCATCTCTGGCCAAGCTGATCGAAGTCGGCAATATCGCGGACGACCTGTCCAAAATCAAAGACTCAGATTGGATTGTCGAAGCCGTTTTGGAAGACCCGAAAGTCAAAAGCGACATTTACAAGAAAATTGACGCGCTGCGCAAACCCGGAACGATTGTTTCGTCAAACACCTCGACGATACCGCTTGCCAAACTGATTTCGGATCAGTCGGAAGCTTTTGCAAAAGATTTCATGATTACGCATTTTTTCAACCCCGTGCGGTATATGCGTCTGCTTGAGCTTATCATCGGCCCCCAGACAGATCCGGCCTCGATCAGGCTTATCAGCGATTTCTGCGATCGCGCGCTTGGAAAAGGCGTGGTGCCTTGCAACGATACCCCGGGCTTTATCGCCAACCGTCTGGGCATGTTCTGGCTTCAATCCGCTATCAATGCCACGCTGGATCTCGGCCTGACGGTCGAAGAAGCGGACGCCGTCTGTGGCAAGCCCATGGGGATTCCGCGCACGGGCGTTTTCGGACTGATTGATCTTGTGGGTCTTGATCTGATGCCTTTGATTGGCCGCAGCCTGACCTCGACTCTGGCGCCCGAAGACACCTACCGCCGCATTTATCAGGAGCCTGAGCTGTTCCAGCGCATGATAAAGGACGGCTACACAGGCCGCAAAGGCAAGGGCGGCTACTACCGCGTCCAGAAAACCGAAAAAGGCAAAGTGACCGAATCGATCAACCTTGAAACCGGCGAATATGCCGTTTCAAACGCGGCCAAGATTCCCAGTTTGGAAGCTGCGGGCAGCGATCTGCGCGCTTTGTGTGAAACGCAAGACAAATACGGCCAGTTTGCATGGCGTGTGTTGGCGGAGACTCTGGTCTATGCGTTTGAGCTGATTCCGGCGACCGTGGCGGACGTCACGCTTGTGGATGACGGGATGAAGATGGGCTACAACTGGAAGTTCGGCCCCTTTGAGCTGATCGACAAGATCGGCGTGGACTGGATGATTGCGCGTCTGAAAGAAGAAGGCCGCGCCATCCCCGCCTTTATGTTAAAAGCCGCCGGCAAGAACTTCTACCGCATCGACAGCGGTCGGCGGGAGTTTCTGGATCTTGACGGCTCCTTCAAGCCGATCAAGCGGGCAGAAGGCGTGATGATGCTGGGCGATCTCAAACTGAAAAGCAAGCCGATCGACAAGAACGGCGGCGCCGCGCTTTGGGACATCGGCGATGGCGTGATATGTTTTGAGTTCGTGACTAAAGCCAATGCGCTTGACAGCAGTGTTTTTGAAATGCTGCACAAGGCCATAGGCATGATCGGCAGCGGACGCGATTCATGGAAAGGCATGGTCTTTTATAATGAAGGATCAAACTTCTCAGTCGGCGCCAATCTGGGCATGTTCCAGCAAGCGATCAAGGCGAATAATTTCGAAGCGATTGAGGCCGCGATTAAAGAAGGCCAAACAGCCTACCATGCCTTGCGTTATGCGCCTTTCCCCACAGTGTCGGCCATCTTCGGCGCGGCTTTGGGCGGCGGGTGTGAAATAACGCTGCATTGTTCGGCGGTGCAGGCTTTTGCTGAAACCTCGATGGGCCTTGTTGAAGTGGGCGTTGGCCTGATCCCGGGATGGGGCGGCTGCACGCAAATGCTGGGCCGCGCGCTCGAGCAAGGCGAAAAAGACGGCGTGCCGCCTATCAGCCGCGTCTTTTCGATGATCCTTGCGGCGCAAGCTTCGGCCTCGGCGGCGGACGCCAAGGCGCTTGGTTATTTGCGTCAAAGCGATGGGATCTCGATGAACCGCGAGCGTTTGCTCTTTGACGCCAAGGCCAAGGTGCTTGAACTTTCGCAAAAGGGCTACCAGCCACCCAAAGCTTGGGCGCTGACGCTCCCGGGCCCTGCGGGCAAGGCGGCGCTTGAAGTGCTGCTGGGTTCGGACAAGCTCGCCCCGCACGATGTTACCATCGGTAAGGTGCTGGCGGACGTGCTTTGCGGTGTCGAAGGTGGCCTCTCAGGATCTGTCAGTGAGGTTCAGGTGATGGATGAAGAACGCAGCGCGTTCGTCAAGCTCACCAAACTGCCTGAAACGTTGGCGCGTATTGAGCATATGCTGGAAAAAGGCAAGCCGCTCAAGAACTGACGCGCCTGACGCACCATACGAGATTAAAGTTACTTTTGCTATGGCTTCCCGCATACTCGCCCATATACCACGCAGTATTGGCGGCGGTTTCCGTGGATGTCCACCATATGCCGTTATTGCCCCAACTTAAATAGATGTCTCCAAAGCCGTTAGCAACCCTCAGCACCTCGGCTTCATTCCGAGAAGGCAGATACCAGTCATCATGACCACCCACGACAAGAGTAGCGCAAAATTGCGCCGCCTGATAGGGCGCGGGTGATGGCGAAAAGCCGCGCGCAGCCAGCCCCGCCGTATTAGCCTGTCCTGTAATCTGGGACGTGAAACCTGTGGCGACGGTATCAGGATTTGTTCCATCATTCCATTGCATCCTGAGACTTGTGCCGTTACAGCTTGTCCCATTCCAGACCTCGCCCCCCCTGCAGGGCGCGGCAAACAGCTTTTCACCCCCGTCCGGCGATATGCCGATATAGATCGTGCCATCATCGCATCTAGTGCCGATGGCCGGCGTTCCAAGACAGGCATTCGGATTGGTCGTGACCGTCCATGTGGCCGAAGTCGTTGTCCCAAGCGTGACACTGGCCGTGGTCGCCGTTAAGCCTGTCGAGGCCGAGGTCAACTCAATCGCAATCGTATCCCCCGCCGAGAAATTAGCCGACATCCCCACCGCAATCCCGTTGCGATACATGCCCGTGCAGCTCGGATTGCAAACCGCAAACAACTGCCCCGAAAACCCGCCCAGCGTTATCGCATTGCTGATAATCGTCGTATCAAACGGCACGCCAGTCCGATCAATAAAGCTAAACGGGTTCGAAGCCGTATTCGTCGCCCCGCCGCCAAGCGTAAGCCAAGTCGATCCGTTACACCCCTGAAAAGCAGTCCCCGTCCATTGCAACATTCCGGCCTTGCTGGAATCGCAAGCCACCGCCGCATAAGGCGGCGCCGTCACGGTGCCAAGAATAACCGGCGCGGTTTGCTTCACCCCACTTGTCCCCGCCGCAGAAGATGTACACTGAACCAAAGTGTCAAAATCCGAACTATTCTCCAAACTCCCACAAGGCTGCCCCACCGCCTTCTGCCCCAATGTCGCACTCGTCCGCGCAAGGGCAGGGGCGGCCACCATCAGCAGCAAACAAAAAACCCATATATAACAACAAATTGCTCTACGCCAGCTATGCATCAAAAAGACCCTTTCAACGCGATCTACCCCCCATATTCCCCCACACAATGAGTCGCGTCAACACCCCCCCGCCGCCCCTCCCTCTTGTCATCCTCGTGGCTTGTCTGCCGACAGGCAGGCAAGAGCGCGGGGACCTGACGATGGTGCTAACGTCAGATCCCCGGGCGCTTGCTTCGCAAGCCCCGAGGATGACATAAAAGCCGCTTTTTTTGCCTCCCACCTTGACTCCCTCCCCCCCCAAAGCCAACAATGCCAAAAAACATCAAAACCACAGGAAAAGACCATGTTTAACCCCGATGAACAGATTTTTGCAGATCGCATGATGGATCTGCCGCGCTCTTTTGTGCGTGAGATTTTGGAAGTAGCCACGCAGCCCAACATGATTTCCTTTGCCGGTGGTCTGCCGAACAAAAACCTGTTTCCGGTTGAAGCCCTGCGCCTTGCCACAGAAAAAATATTTGAAGAAAAAGATCCCAATATTTTTCAATATGCGAGTTCAGAAGGCTTTATGCCGCTGCGCCGCCAGATCGCCGACCGCTACGCAAAAAAAGGCATGAAGGACGTTAAGGCCGAAAACATCCTGATTACCTCGGGATCACAACAAGCCTTTGACCTTGTCGTTAAAGCTTTTATCAATGAAGGCGATAAAATCATTCTGGAAGAGCCGACATATCTCGGCGCGATTCAGGCTTTTTCACTTTTCAATCCGACTTATGTCACAGTGCCGTTGCAAGAAGACGGCCCCGACACGGCCGCGATGGAGCAAGCTCTTTCTCAAGGCGCCAAGCTTTTATATCTGATTCCCAACTTTCAAAACCCATCAGGCACCACCACCAGCGCAGCCAAACGCAAAGCCATCGCAGATCTTGTGCGCAAGACAAACACAGTTATTCTCGAAGACGACCCCTATGGCGAATTGAGCTTTTCCGATACGCCCTTTTCGCCCGTGCGCTCTTATCTGCCGGAGCAGACCATTCTTTTGGGCAGTTTTTCAAAGGTAGCCGTGCCGGCTTTCCGCATAGGATGGATGGTTTTGCCGGATTATGTCAAAGCCAAGATCCTGGTCGCCAAGGAAGCCGCAGATCTTCACACCAACACTTTCACACAGCGCATCATTCACAATTTCCTCACGGACAACGACCTTGATGCGCATATCGCCCGCATCACCGCGCGCTACAAAAGCCAAAAAGAGGCGATGATAAAAGCGATTGCGGAACATTTCCCCAAAGAAGTCAGCACAACCAACCCGCTCGGTGGCATGTTTTTATGGGCCAGCATGCCAAAGGAAGTTCCGGCGCTCAAACTTTTCGAAGCGGGTGTACAGGACGGTGTCTGCATTGTCCCGGGCAATCCGTTTTACGCCAAAAAATACCATACGGACGAAATCACCACCATGCGCCTGTGTTACGCCTCGATGGATGAACCGACGATTGAAGAAGGCATCAAACGCCTTGGCAAAGCTATGCAGCGCATGATCGCGCATGCGCGATAATCTAAAAAGCCATCCTTTCTTTACGCTTTAAAAAGGGCAAAGTGATATCCTGTTCTCTCCTGTCAATAACAATAAATAAAGGAGAAAGAACATGACCTGGCGCATGATGATCCCTTGTTGCGGACGCCACGCTTCACGCATGACAGATCCGTTTGTTTCCCTGCAGCGTCACATGAACCGCGCTTTTGAAGATGCCTTGAGCGGCCTTCCCGAGTCGGTTGCGACAACGCACCTTGCCCTTGACGTGAAAGAGGATGAAAAAGCCCTCCACGTCACTGCCGAATTGCCCGGCATGAGCGAAAAAAACGTTGAAATCGCTTTCCATGACGGCATCCTGACCATCCGTGGTGAGAAAAAGATCGAAAGGGACGAACAGCAAGACACTTGGCACATTATTGAGCGCTCTGAAGGCAGCTTCAGCCGCCAGATCAGCATGCCAGCCCCCATTGACGCGGATCATATCGAAGCCCGCGTAGAAAAAGGCATCCTGCGCGTCACCCTACCCAAACTGCCGCAGGAAGAAGCCAAAACCAAAAAGATAGAAGTAAAGGGCCACTAAAGCCCCTATAAGCCCTCCCCCCTTGTGGGGGAGGGTTGGGTGGGGCAAACGCGGGGAAGGTGGCTTCCCCACGCCATCTTTTTCCTCTATCCTGCAGCCTTAGCCCTCCCCCTTGTGGGGGAGGGTTGGGTGGGGGGATAAACCAAGACTCATGACGCGCCGCGTGTACAAAAGAAAAATCTCGCGCCGCGCGCCGCGCGCGCGCATTTCCAAAAAGCCTTCACGCATCGGCGCTTTTTTCCATGGGCTTTTTTCCATGGAGCGCAACAAGGTGCGCCTTAAAAAAATCTTCCGCTTCACCTTTCGCGCGACAATCCTGCTTGCCATATGGGGCGGCGTGATTTTGGCCGCCGTCATTGCTTATTATGCCTATGATTTGCCGGATATAAAACAGATCGCGCAGCCCGGGCGGCGTCCGGCCATCACGCTTGTTGCGGATGATGGAACAATTTTCAAACGCTATGGCGATCTGTACGGCAAGCGCGTTGCGCTGCGTGATGTGCCTGAAACGCTGGTCAAAGCGATTTTGGCTATTGAAGACCGCCGCTTTTACAGCCATTTCGGCATTGATATGTGGGGCCTTGCGCGCGCCTCTTATCAAAACGCCAGAGCCAAACGTCTGGTTCAGGGCGGCTCGACCATCACGCAGCAACTGGCAAAGAATCTTTTTTTAACGCCGCAACGCACCGCCAAACGCAAAGTTCAGGAAATGCTTTTGGCCCTGTGGCTTGAACGCACCTACAGCAAAGACCAAATCCTGACCGCCTATCTCAACCGCGTTTATCTGGGGGCAGGGGCCTACGGCGTTGACGCGGCGGCGTCCGTTTATTTCGACAAGCCTGTCCGCGATCTCACCTTGCTTGAAAGCGCGATGCTGGCGGGACTTTTACGCGCGCCCTCGCGCTATGCGCCGACCAATGATCCGGCGGCCACCATGCGCCGCGCCGAAACGGTTTTAACGGCCATGGTCGATGCCGATTATATCGCGCTGACGGACAAACAACGCGCCCTTGCCAGCGTTGCCGTGCCGCCCCGCAAACCAGGCGCCGGAGGAGACGGTCAATATTTCGCGGACTGGATTGCCGATCAGGTTATAGCCATTTTAGAGAAAGAACCACAGGATATTGTGGTCTATACCACTATCGACCTTGACCTTGAGCGCGAGGCCGAGCGCAGGCTTGACGCCGTTTTAGCCTCGCCCGAGGCCGTTGCGCAGAATGTCAGCGAAGCCGCCCTTGTGAGCATGTCTTATGACGGCGCCGTCCGCGCGATGGTGGGAGGACGCGATTATGCGGAAAGCCAGTTCAACCGCGCCACGCAGGCGATGCGTCAGCCCGGCTCATCCTTTAAGCCGATCGTTTATCTCGCGGCGCTTGAAGCAGGGCTTAGCCCTGATGATATGATTGAAGACGCGCCGCTTAAAATCGGAAAATGGATGCCACGCAATTATGATGAGCGCTATCGCGGCATGATAACCGCGCGTCAGGCCTTGATCGAATCCGTCAACACGGCGGCCGTGCGCGTGATGCAAAAAGCAGGAATGGAAAACACAATCAGCACGGCGCGCGCGCTTGGCATAACCTCGCCGCTTGAGCATAATCTTTCTTTGGCCTTAGGAACAAACACAGTCACGCCGCTTGAAATGACCGGCGTTTATGCCGCGCTGGCGGCGGGCGGCCGCGCCGTGATGCCCTACGGGATCAAGGAAATCCGCAGCCGCAAAGGCAAACTTCTCTACCGCCGTGAAGCCATGACCATGCCGCAGACCGTCAATACCCAGGCCGTGGCCACACTTGTTGATATGATGCAGGATGTTGTCCGCTACGGCACAGGACGGCGCGCGGGGCTGGATCGCCCTGTGGCGGGCAAAACAGGAACAAGCTCGGATTACCGTGACGGGTGGTTCCTTGGTTTTACAGGCAGCACCATCACCGGCATATGGATGGGCAATGACGACAACAAACCCATGAAAAAAGTCACCGGCGGCGGTTTACCCGCGCAGCTGTGGCATGATTTCATGATCTATGCCGAAGCAGGAAAACCCATCAAACCCCTGCTTGAAGGAATCCTCGCCCCGCCTGTTGAAGAAACGCGGCAAGACGGCATAGGCGCCTTTATCCGCGGCCTGGTCAACTAAACCACCTTAGCAAGAATCGCCGAAAGCCTGCTCGTAAACTGCGCGGGATTTTCCAGCGTCCCGCCGTCCAAAAGCCGCGCCTGATCCAGCAAAATTGCGCTTATATCCTTCAAATCATCCTCATTCTTCATCACGGCCATGCGGCGGATAAGCGGATGATGCGGATTGATCTCAAGAATGCGCACACTGGCTTTTTTGATCTGGCCGTGCTGTTTTAAAAAGCGCTCAAGATGAATGTCAAGATCGCCTTCATCCGTTGCAAGGCAGACAGGACTTTCCGTTAAACGCACCGTCACGCGCACATCCTTGACCTGCCCGCCAAGAGCAAGCTTCATGGACGCAATCAAAGCATCGATCTCATCATCAGGCGCGCGATCTTTTTCTTTATCCTTTTCTTCAAGCGGAGCGATAAGATCAAGATCCTGTCCCGCGCGCGTCACCGATTGAAAGGGCTTGTCTTCATAGGAACCGGCCGCCGCGGGCCAGAAATCATCCACAGGCTCGGTTAAAAGCAAAACCTCAATCCCTCGCGCCTTAAACCCTTCGAGATGAGGACTTGCCGCCAGCGTTTCCGGTGAATCGCCGTTCAGATAGTAAATCGCCTTCTGATCCTTCTTCATGCGCGCCGCATAATCGGCCAGTGAAGTGAGCTTGTCGCTTTCCGTTGTAGAAAAACGCAGAAGTTTTAAGAGCGTTTCACGATGCTCACTATCTTCATAAATACCTTCCTTGAGCACAGCCCCGAAGTTCCCCCAGAATGCGTCATATTCGTCTGTTTTCTTGCTGTATTTCAGAAGATCGCCGAGAACATGGCGGGTCACGCCCTGGCGTATTTTCGCCAGAACAGGATTATTTTGCAGCATTTCGCGGCTGACATTTAAAGGAAGATCCTCGCTGTCGATCACGCCGCGCAGAAAGCGCAAATAAGGCGGCGCAAGCCCCTCGGCCTCATCCGTGATAAAAACGCGCTTGACGTAAAGCTTGACGCTGTGGCGACGTTTGGGATTGAAAAGATCATAAGGCTTGCTTTTCGGCACGAACAAAAGAGCGTGATATTCGATTTTACCCTCGGCCCGCCAGTGAAGCGTCAGAGACGGCTCATCAAAAGCATGGCCGACATGATGATAAAATTCATTATACTGCTCTTGCGTGATCTCATTTTTAGGCCGCAGCCACAGCGCCGAAGCCTGATTGACCGGCGCGTCACCCTCGTTAAGATAAACCGGCATTGCAATATGATCCGAATAATGCTTGATAATACTGCGCAGGGGATCGTCAGAAAGATAGGTATCTTCACCCTGTTTCAGGTAAAGCGTAACGCTGGTGCCGCGTTTGCCGCTTGATGCTTCTTCAATCGAAAACGCGCCGCGCCCGTCCGAGCGCCAGCAAAAAGCTTCTTCAGAGCCGGCCTTGCGTGAAACCACCTCAACCATCTGCGCGACCATAAAGGCAGAATAAAAGCCGACACCGAACTGGCCGATCTGGGCAAGCGCGTCTTTCCTGCCGTCCTGCGCTTCAAGGCTTTCGATAAAAGCCGCCGTCCCCGATTGAGCGATGGTGCCGAGATTTTCAATCAACTCATCACGACTCATGCCGATGCCGTTGTCGGTGACGGTGATGGTGCGGCCTTTAGGATCGCTTGCGACATCAATGCGGAAATCACTGTCATCACCCGTCAGCTCAGGCGTTGTCAGAGCCTCATAGCGCAGCTTGTCGCAGGCGTCCGAAGCGTTTGAAATCAGCTCACGCAGAAAAATCTCTTTCTGGCTGTAAAGCGCATGCACGACAATATTAAGAAGCCGGCTCACTTCCGCCTTAAACACCATACGTTCTTCACTCATAGGTCTGTCATCCTCTTTGGGTGGTTCTTTATTGTCATATATGGGAAGCCGCGCGGGGCGTTTCAAGCGCTTAAAAGCCTATCCACAGCCCGTCCCTGGAACAGCACAATCCCCATCTCCGCGCCGAAAGCCAGAGCCTTTTCATCATCGCAATGGCACAAAATCGTGTGGGCCAGACCCGAAGATGACACAAAATGCTGCAAAGGCCCGCGCATGGCCACGGACATCTCTTCAAAAAGATCCTCAACCCAGCCCAGCTTGACAAAATCAAAACCCAGCTTTTCCCGATCACAGTAAGGCAAAGTCAAAAGCGTAACTCCATCAAGGCAGATCCTAAAGCCGTGATCGTGCAGATAGTCCCGCGCAAAAAGAAAAGCGCTCATATCGGAGAAAATATCGAGAAAATGCAGCTCAATCACAAGCCGGCCGCGCAGGGCAGGCGGCACAACCGCCTCAAGCGCCGAAAAATCGGGAGTCAGCACCGTGGCCACATTCAGATTGAGGCTGAAAGGCCTTTGTCCGTCAAGCCCGTCACGCAAAAGCATCCTTATCAGGCGTCGATCCAGCGTATGCGTCAAATAGCGGAAAAGCCAGAGATTGCGGCTAATATCAAACCCCGGTGTCAAAAGACGCTGCAGGCTTGCAACCGCGATATAAACCTCTTCAAAAACAGGCTGGGGCTTTGTCCCCGACACAAGCGTGCAAACGCTTTGACGCCGCGTCAGATTGGTCACATCCATATTCGCCAAAGAAGCCTCAAGCTTGGAAAGTTCCCCTGGCGCAAGCGCGAAAATCTCGGTTTCAGAAGGCGCAGGCGGGGTTTTTCCTTTAGGCGTTTCTTTGGGCGGCGCAACCTCGACAGGGCGGAGCTTTTCCACCATCTCCCGCACATCGCGGATCAGCGCGTCATAATCCTCTTCCTTCTCAAGATCGTAGTAAGAGCAAAAACCAGGTTTTGCAAAATAGGGCTGCGAAGGCTCATAAATATCCGGCTTGTCCAGCAAAGGATCATAACGAAAAAGATGCTTGAGCCTTTGCGCAAGAGCCTCCAGCGCGGAAAGAGCCGCGCCTCTGGTTAAAACAAACAGATCGCCGTTTTCAAGCTGGATAACCTGGCCGTCAACAGTGTGAGCAAGGCTGCTGAGCCGCTCAAACGCGATGCGTTGATAAGCGGGCTTGCGGTAGGTTCCCGACAGAGCCGAGAAATGAAAAAACACAACGCGGCGACCGTGACGAAAGCGCCCAAGGCGCAGAACAAGATCCATCAGCATAGCATGATGTGCGTGTGTGCGCGAAGAAGGGGCCTCAGCCATCAGGGAAACCTGCAAAGGAAGGACGTCGAAAGAATCTTAGCAAAGAAAAGCTTCAAGCGCCACTGCGAAGAGGAGCCGGATAAACCGCTTCCTTGCCGAGCGCCTGCATCGCCATCGCAACGATATGGCCGGCTTGAAGGCCCGCTTCTTCATATTGATGCTCTTGCGTGTCCTGCGCCTGAAAACGGTCGGGAAGGGCCATCACGCGGAGTTTAAGGCCCTGATCCATCAACCCAAGATTGGCAAGATGATGGGCCACATGGCTCCCGAACCCGCCGATGGAGCCTTCTTCAACGGTAATCAGAACCTCGTGGTTCTGAGCAAGCCGCTTGATAAGATCCAGATCCAAAGGCTTGGCAAAGCGCATATCCGCCACGCTTGTGCTAAGTCCCTGAGCCTCAAGGCTTTGCGCGGCTTTAAGACATTCCTGCAAACGCATGCCCAGATTAAGCAGCGCGATTTTGGTGCCTTCGCGCACAAGCCGCCCTTTTCCGAAAGGCAGAGCCATGCCCTGCGCCGGCAAGGGCAGGCCGATTCCGCAGGCGCGAGGATAGCGCAGCACAATAGGGCCTTCATCATAAGCGGCCATATTTGCCACCATATGGGTCAGCTCAACCTCATCCGAAGGCGCCATAATCACGGTGTCCGGCAAACATCCCATAAAGGCAAGATCAAACGCGCCAGCATGTGTAGCCCCGTCCGCCCCCACAAGCCCCGCGCGATCCATCACAAGCCGCACGGGAAGTTTTTGCAAAACAACATCATGCATCACCTGATCATAGGCGCGCTGCATAAAAGTGGAATAAATAGCGCAGAAAGGCTTGAGCCCCTCACAGGCAAGACCGGCGGCAAAGGTAACAGCATGTTGTTCGGCAATACCGACATCAAAGAGACGCCCCTCAAACTTCGCGCCGAAACGATCAAGGCCGGTTCCGGCAGGCATAGCCGCCGTAATGGCCACAATGCGCTCGTCTTTCTGCGCCTCTTGGATAAGAGCATCCGAAAAAACCTGAGTCATAGAAGGCGGCTGGTTCTTAGGCTTATCCTGCGCCCCCGTAATGACATTAAATTGAACCACGCCGTGCATTTTGTCGGCAGCCGCTTCGGCAGGCGCATAGCCGCGCCCTTTTTCCGTCACGACATGGATCAGAACAGGCCCGCCCTTTTTGTCATCACGCACATTTTCAAGCACGGGGATGAGATGTTCAAAATTATGCCCGTCAATAGGCCCGACATAATAAAAGCCCATCTCGCCGAACAAAGTCCCGCCTGTGACAAAACCGCGCGCATAATGTTCAGCCCTGCGCGCAGCCTCTTTAATGGGCCGAGGAAACACATCCGCAACGCCTTTGGCCAAAGAGCGGATATTGCGATATTCCCGCGAAGAAGCCATACGCGAAAGATAAGCGCTGATCGCCCCCGTAGGCGGCGCAATCGCCATATCATTATCGTTTAAAATCACAATAAGGCGGCTATCCATCGCGCCTGCATTGTTCAGAGCTTCATAAGCCATGCCCGCGCTGATCGCGCCATCGCCGATCACAGCGATCACATGATTATTCTTTTTATTGATGTCCCGCCCCACCGCAAAACCAAGCGCGGCAGAGATCGAGGTCGAGCTATGCCCCGCGCCGAAAGGATCAAAAGCGCTTTCCGCGCGTTTCGTAAAGCCCGAAAGCCCGCCGCCTTGGCGCAGCGAGCGAATCCGCCCGCGCCGTCCGGTCAAAATCTTGTGCGGATAAACCTGATGCCCCACATCCCAAATCAGTGTGTCGTCAGGTGTGTTGAATACATAATGCAGCGCCACCGTCAGCTCAACAACCCCAAGGCTTGATCCGAGATGCCCGCCTGTCGAGGCCACAACATTGATAACTTCTGCCCGCAACTCATCCGCAAGCGGCGCAAGATCGGCTTGTGGAAGTTGACGCAAATCCTCAACGCCCTGTACTTTGTCAAGCAAAGGCGTCTGTGGCCGCTCAAGCGCAGCCGCAGCCATATCCGCCGACTCAACGACAGGACTTTCCTTCGAAGAAGTCTTTATCTTTTTCTCTTTAGCCATAAAAAACCCTGATCTCGGACCCTAGTAAGTACCCTTTTGAGGGCATCTTTGGCAAGACTTCCATCTTTCTAATAAAAAACAACATGTTATACCCAAATCTCATTGCGAGAAAAGCCTTCAAGCCTAACGCGGCCCCCCCCTTGTCATTGCGAGGAAGGCCGAAGGCCTGACGCGGCAATCCCTACAACATCGCCGAGATTGCCACGTCAATCCGCCTGCGGCGGCTTTCCTCGCAATGACAAGGGGGGTCTATCCTCCCCGCCTGACACAACGGATAAGACGGGTGTCACTCTTCTGGTCATTGTTAGTGCCGACATTGGAAAATGAGTTTGCCGTACTGCTGCCGGTCTCAGTGGATGACCAATAGCTATTGCCCGAGAATCCAAATCCGTCATCAGTTCTGCGGATATCCTGAAGCCCGTTAAACTCATCCTTGGAAGGTAGATACCAGTCACTAAATCCGCTTACTGTCAACTCATCACAAGCCCGCGCCGCGCGATAAGGCGCAGGCGATGGCCCATTACCAAACGCGGCAAGTCCCGCTGTATTCGCGGGTCCTGTGATCGGGGATGTGAATCCTCTAAAGACAGTATCAGG
>WREW01000023.1 GCA_009779135.1 Alphaproteobacteria bacterium | reverse complement strand
TTGGAAAAAAACACAAAAAAACCCCCCCCCGTTTTTTTTTTATTTAATAAAAAAAATTTTAACACCCCCCCCCCCCCCCCCACAAAACATATGTCTTGTGGACGACAGCCAAGAAAATATCGATGCCGCGAAAAAAAGGGGATGGAGCGGATATTTGTTCACAAATATGGCCGATTTTGAATGCTCTACAAATTGATGTCAGCGCCCTCCTCGACCTCAAACAATTTTTCCTTCTCTATCTTGAAAAAGAGTGTGCCGACAGCTTTGGCAAAGCGGCGATCATGTGAGACAAGGATACATGTTGCGTTTTGCTCCAAAATCTCTTCTTCCAGTTTCTCACGTCCGGGAATATCGACATGGTTGGTTGGCTCATCCAGCAAGTAAAAATTGGGCGCGGCTAGCCGCAAAACCAGCAGGCCAAACCTCGCTTTTTGCCCCAGCGAAAAAGCCTTGATCGGGCAGCCTTGCCGGTCAACAGCAAAGCCCGCGCCAGCAAGAAGCATCCGACTGCGTCCGTCACCTAAACTGAAACGGTTTGTAATAATCTCAAACGGCGTTTCATTGTCCGGCAGTTGTGACATGTGTTGATCGGCATAACCAACAACAGCCGCCGGACTTACCCGCACATCCGGCGCACTGGCCGGATCAACAATGGCGCGATGAATCATTTTAATAAGCTGCGATTTACCAGCGCCATTTGCGCCGCAAAGAACAATGCGGTCGCCTTGAAAGATTCGAAACGCGCCCGTTTTGAAAAGCGCCTTTCCATCCGGCGCGCGGACGACAACATGATCCATGGACAGCAAGACGCGGGAATGGATCTCACGGCTGCGCAACTTGATCTGGCCGGAGCGTTCTTTATGCGGTTCTTTGAGATTGCTTTCAATTTCAGTGGCGCGCGCCGCGACTTGCTTTGATTTCCTAAGCGCCCTGTCAGAACGGCTGTTAATGCCGATGTTTTTGAGTTCGTGCGCGCTCTGCCTTAGACGGCCCGCCTCTTTTATGCCCTGCTCAAGCTTTGTTTGCTGGGCCGCGTCATCTTCCGAAAGCAGCTTTCTTGCTGCGCTGTAAGCATGAGCATAAAGCTTTGACGTTTCCTGTCGTAGAAACAGCGTGTGTGTTGTGCAGGCATCTAAAAAATGCCTGTCATGACTTACAATCACCATCGGCATGCGTGAGGCCATTTCGACAAGCCAGCGTTCAAGAAACTGGATTTTAGATATATCCAAATGATTGGTCGGCTCATCCAAAAGCAAGGCATCAGGTTCCGCCGCCATCGCCTGCGCTACAAGCACAAGCCTTTGCCACCCGCCGCTTAGGGTGCGGATGGCGCGATGATGCAGATCCTGCGGAAAGGCAAGCAAGGCCAGCAAAACCTCAACACGCCAGAGATCTGACCGCTGATCCGCAGGCAAAGCCAGACGAAGACATTCAAAAAGACTTTGGTCAAGAAGCGCGGACGGCACATCCTGCGGGACAAAACCAAGCCGCAAGCCTCGTGAATGGCTTATGACGCCTTCTGTCGGCTCGCTCGTTCCCGCAATACAGCGGAGCAATGTCGTCTTACCCCCGCCATTGCCAGCCACAACACCCAAGCGGCAGCCTGCGCCGATGGTAAGGCTTAGGTTTTTGAATAAAGGCACCGGCGTTAAAACGCCAACTTGAAAAAGTGTAATAAAGCTCATGATCTTTCCTCACGCAAAAAATAACAGCCGCACTGCGCGTTAATCGCCAATGCACTTGCCGCTCAAGACAGGCTGAAGAGGGTCAGATCACTTTTCACCCCACCCTGCGGCATAAAGACGCAGGGCAAAACAGGGGCCGCGAGTCACATGCTGCCGCTTTACAGTCATGGCAAGGTCTCCTGAGGTCTGGGGTTGATCGTGAAGCTTTATACCATAGGGGCAAAGGAAAATCCAAATATTATCACAATTCTAAAAAAATGGAGCGATAACCCCCTGAAATCACTGGTGCTGCGGAGAGGAATTGAACCTCCGACCCCGTCCTTACCAAGGACGTGCTCTACCCCTGAGCTACCGCAGCATCTTAGGCTTTAGGCGGGTCTTTTGCCATAAATGGGCCCAAAGGGCAAGCATGACAGGAAAATCCGCCATAACAAGTTCCTTTTGGGCGTAAGATGGCTTAAACAGAAAGTGGCTGATTCTCTTTTGTAGCAGGGTTGTTCGTGGGATGCTCAAATCCATTTTTACCAAAGCGCCTTTATGGGCCGTACTGACAGCTATTTTGCTTTTTGCCATCGTTGCTGGCGCGGGCCTTGGGCTTGCTTGGCCGACTTATCTTGCCGGCGTGGCCATTTTGCTTTCCATGACCGAGGCCGTTTATCTTTGGATTTTAATCAGGAAAAACCGTGTCGCCGAGCATCATCTGCGCCAGTTCCGCTTCATTGCCGAGCGGTTTCAGTCCCTGCTGCGCGCCGCGCCCTGCGGCTATTGCCTGTTTACGCCGCAAGGGCTTTTGCGCGAGGAAACAGGCGCCGCCGCGCTTTTAGGCTTGCCGCGCGTCACGCATCTGGATGATCTGATCGGCGCGGTCACGCAAGGGCCTGAGCTTTTGGCAAGTTTCAGGCGACTGCAATCAACCGGCACCGCCTTTATCCTGACGATCGAGCCTGTGGCCGTGGACAAACCTCTCCAGATGCTGGGCCGCCGTTTTCGCGTAGGCCGCGAAGGCCCGCATGTAGATGTGCTGTGGCTATGGGACCCTGAGGCGATGAAAAACGCCTCGCTTTTAAAAGAGCTACCTCAGCCGTCTCAAGCGCCGCTCGCCGAGCCGCCCGAAACACAGCCGCAAACAACAGATCACAAATCACAACCTGCAGATTACCAATCCCTCACACAATATTTTGACGGGCTTCCCTTCCCTGTCTGGGGTCGGGATGAAAATCTCCAGCTGGTTTTCTGCAACAGCGCCTACAGTCAGGCGGCCACGTCCAATCAGGACAACATCCTCCAAAAGCAGCTCGAGCTGATGGCGCAGGAATCCAAAGCCGGCAAAGCGCTTGCCAAAAAAGCGCTTGAAGAAAAGAAAACGCTTGTGGCGCGGGATCACGCCGTGGTCAACAAACGCCGCCGCCTGCTGCAGATCACCGAAAAACCCTATAGCCTCCCCCACACGCCGCTTGCGCTTTTGGGCTTTGCGATTGATGTCACCGCCGAAGAGGAAAAAGAGTCCGAACTGCGCCGCCATCTGGTTTCGCATCACGAAGTGCTTGAGCATCTGGGCGCGGCGATTGCCGTTTACGGCGCAGACCAGCGGCTTGAGTTTTACAACCGCGCCTTCCTGCGCATGTGGGAATCGCAGGAGGCCTTTCTTGACGGCAAACCGACTTTCAGCGAAGTCCTTGAAGATACGCGCGCGCGCCGCAAACTTCCCGAACAGGCGGATTTTCAAAAATACAAAAAAGGCAGGCTCGCCCTTTTCACCTCGCTGTTGGAGCCGCAGGAAGATGTGCTTTATCTGCCTGATGAAACCAGTCTGCGCGTTCTGACCGCGCCGCATCCTCTGGGCGGCTTGATGTTTGTGTATGAAAATATCACGGATCAGCTGGCGCTTGAAACCTCCTACAACACTCTGATGGCCGTGCAAAAGGAAACGCTCGACAATCTCGCCGAAGGCATCGCCGTTTTCGGCCCCGACGGACGGCTACGGCTTTCCAACCCCGCTTGGGCGCGTCTTTGGGGTTTGCCGGCTGATTTTGCTCAAAATCAGCCGCATGTTGCGGCCTTTTTCGACCACGTCAAGCCGCTTTTGGACGAAGCCGTCACGCGCGATGAACAAAACTGGCAGGACTACAAGGCCGACATGATCGCCCGCGCGCTTGACCGCACGCCGCATACGGGCCGGATCGAGCTCAAAGATCAGACCGTCATTGATTATCTCACTGTTCCGCTGCCGGACGGCGCGGTTCTCAACAGCTATCTGGATGTGTCGGCGCAAATGCATATTGAACATGCCTTGCGCGCAAGCAACGTGGCCTTGGCGACAGCGGATCGTCTTAAATCGGATTTTGTGGCCAATGTGTCCTACCAGCTGCGCACGCCGCTGAACACCATCACCGGCTTTGCCGAGATTCTGGCAGAGCAATATTTCGGAAAACTGAACGAAAGACAGCTTGAATACACCACGACTATCCGCGCAGAGAGCGAAAAACTCACGCGCCTCATCAATGACGTGCTGGATCTTGCTACGATCGAGGCCGGACGCATGACGCTGGATCGCAGCATGGTCAGCGTGGCAAGCCTTGTCAACGAAGCCAAACTGATGACCGCCGCTTGGGCGCGCCAGCAGATGATCGAGATTCTGGTCGATTGCCCCTCGGACATCGGCAATTTTGAGGTCGATGAGCAAAGAATAAAACAGGTTCTTTTCAACCTTATCAGCAACGCCATCAAATACACGCCCGCCGGTGGCCATATTGCGATTGCGACATGGCGGCAAGAGCCTTGGATTGTCCTCAGCGTTCTGGACACTGGCGTAGGCATCCCCGAATGCGACCGCGAGCGCGTTTTCGGCAAGTTTGAAAAATCCAACGCGCATTTGCGTCAGGCAGGCGCAGGGCTTGGCCTGAGCCTTGTCAAAAGCTTTGTCGAACTTCACGGCGGGCGGGTCGAGATTTTCAGCGATGACAAGGAAGGCACGCGCATAAGCTGCTTTTTACCCATCCACCCGCCCGCGCAAGACCATAAGGCCTGAAATTATGGTGCTGTCCTTCCTGCTTCAAACAACGCTGACCACGCTCAAAGATACGGAAAAGTTTGCGCAAAAACTGGCCGCTTGCCTGAAAGCGGGTGATTGTCTTGCTCTGCAAGGCTCATTAGGCGCAGGAAAAACGACTTTGGCGCGCGCTTTGCTGCGCGCTCTGGGCGTTTCGGAAGATGTTCCGAGCCCGACTTTTTCGCTCGCCCAGCATTATGACACAAATCTGGGATTGGCCGTGCATTTTGATTTTTACCGCATCAAGGACAAGCGCGAACTTGAAGAGCTGGGTTTTGATGAAGCCCTTTCCGACAGTCTTGTTCTGATCGAATGGCCCGCTTGCGCGCAAAGCTTTTTGCCCAAACAAACCTTGTGGATCACCATGCGGATGATCGGAAAAACAAGACATGTCACGCTGCAAAGCGCAGACCACACATGGGAAAACCGGCTCAGGGAGGCTTTATGACAGAAGAAAAAAAACGGCAGGCTGAAGAGTTCCTGCAGCAAGTGGGATGGGGGCAGGAAAAGGCCGAAAAAGAAACGCTTCAAGCTGATTTTTCCACGCGCCGCTTTATGCGCCTCAGACGGCTTGAATCTTCATCCGCCGCGCCCATGCCCAAAACAGCTATTTTGATGCAAGCCGATCCCGATCAAGGCACGGACTCCTTTGTCAAGCTCGCCGCGCTCTTGCGCAAACTGGGCCTTGCCGCGCCTTTGATTTACGAACAGGATCTTACAAAAAACCTTGTGTTGATGGAAGATTTTGGCGATATGCCGCTCGGCAAAGCTCTGGATAGCGGCGCAAACCGCGAGGTTTTTGACGAAAAAGCCGTCGCGCTTTTGTCCCAGCTTCACGAACGCTTTACGCCGCAGGATCTTGGCGATATGGAGGCGCTTGATTTCACCGCGCAAGTTTATGCTGAACAAACAGCGCCTTTTCTGGATTGCTATGTGCCGCCCGTTTTCGAGCGTGAAGCCTCGCAGGCCGAGCGTCAGGCTTTTATGGATGCTTGGCGCAAAGTGCTGAGGCCGCTTGATGATGCCCTACCCCGCTCGCTTTTGCTGCGCGATTTTATGCCTGATAATGTGATGTTGTTGAAAGAGCCGCTTTACGGACAGGATCTGGGCTTGATTGATTTTCAGGATGCGGGGCTGGGTTCGATCGCCTATGATCTGGCCTCTTGGGTTGAACAAATCCGCCGCGATGGCGGCCTTGAGCGTCTGCAGCCCATGGCCGAGCTTTACCACACGCGCAATTCTTCTTTAGATCTTGATACGCTGCTGACAGCCATAAGGCTTTACAGCGCGCAGCGCCACACACGCATTCTCGGACGCCTTGTCCTGCTGCGCCGCACGGACGCCTTGCCGCGCGTGTGGAACGCCTTGCAAACGCTTTTGCACGATGATGCTTTAACGCCCGTAAGACAATGGTTCTTTCAATGCAAGATTCCCATGTAACAGCTGAAGGCTGGCCGGCCTTTCCCGCTCTTTCCGACACGGCCATGATTTTGGCGGCAGGTTTTGGAAAACGCATGATGCCCTTGACCGCGCATCAACCGAAGCCTCTTTTAAAAATCGCTGGCCGCGCCATGCTGGACATTGCGCTGGATCACTTAAAGGCCGCCGGCATAAAAAAAGTCATCATCAACGCGCACCATCTGGCCGATCACATTGCAAAACACCTTGAAACCCGCAAGGATATAAGCTTTTTCCTCAGCTACGAAGATCCTGTTTTGGAAACCGGCGGTGCTGTTAAAAAAGTGCGCGCGCTTTTGGGCGAGCGTCCCTTTTTTCTTTTAAGCGGCGATCTGCCATGGTTTGACGGAAATGAACCCGCCCTTATCCGCATGGCCAAGGCTTGGGACGGGCAAAAAATGGACCAGCTTTTGCTTGTTGCGCCTGCGCGTGAAGATCGGGGTTTTTCCGCGCAGGGCGATTTCAACATGACAGAAGACGGACGGCTTCAACGTCACGGCCAGAATCCGCCGCGTCCTTATACCTTTCTTTCCGTACAGCTGGTTTGTCCGGCGCTTTATGATGATGTCACGCAGACCATATTCTCAAATAACCTTATCTTTGATAAAACCGAACAGACAACCCGTCTTTTCGGCCTTGTGCATGACGGCACCTGCTTTCATATCGGAACGCCGCCGGATCTTGAAAAAGCAAACGCCCTGATAGACAGGGAACAAGGCTGGGCATGAGCATTTCAACCCTGCCGCCTGATCTTTGCTTTGTCCGCACGCTGGCGCGCGGCCTTTATGCGCAGGTGAAGGGAGATCCTTTAAAACTGGCCGCCTATACGCTTTACCTTCCCACGCGCCGCGCTGTGCGGCATTTGCGTGATGCGTTTGTCCAGATCACCGACGCGCGCGCCGCCCTTTTGCCGCAGATCAGAACGCTTGGCGACATAGACGATGAAGCGCTCGATATAACGCAAACGCTGGATCAAACCATTCCACCGGCCATAGAGCCCTTGCGCAGGCAAATGCTGCTGATGCAGCTTGTGATGAAAAAAGACGAGTTCCTTTCTTTTGACCAAGCCTCCGCCATGTCTTCAACGCTGGGGCATCTTCTGGATCAGATGGATCACGAAAATCTTGATCCGAAGGCCCTGAGCCGCATGACCTTCCCCCCTGAAAGCCCGAGCGCCTACTGGCAGGAAACCTTGCAATTTCTGGACATCATCATCACAAACTGGCCCAAGATTTTAGAGCAGGAAGGCTGCATCAGCCTTATCAAGCGCCAGCGCCTGATTATCGAATCCCGAATCAAACAGTGGGAAGCAAAACCTCCATCATCCCCCATCATCGCCGCAGGATCGACGGGCTCCGTGCCCATGATCGGCATACTGATGGCGGCCATTGCCAAACTCGATCAAGGCGAAGTGATTTTACCCGGCCTTGATTTAAATCTGGATGATGAAGCATGGAACGAGATCGAGGAAACCCACCCGCAATACACCATGAAAAAATGGCTGGAAAGCGCAAAGGTCAAGCGCAAAGACGTCTCTTACTGGGAAGGCTTTACCCCGCAAAATCCCGCGCGTCTTTCTCTTTTGAACAACGCCTCCCTGCCTGCGCGCGTCAGTGAGCGCTGGCAGCGCCTGACAACCGAGGTCATTCCCTTAAAAGCCTGCGAAGGCCTCGAAATCCTGACCCTTGAACATCAACGCAAAGAAGCTGATGTCATCGCTTTGCGCCTGCGCGCCGTGCTGGAAGAGCCGGATAAAACCGCCGCGCTGGTCACGCCGAACCGCGCATTGGCCGCGCGTGTCGCCGCAACACTGAAGCGCTGGAACATTCTTGTTGATGACAGCGCAGGAACGTCTCTTGCGGACAGCGCGCTTGGCAGTTTTGCAATCAACGCGCTGGCGGCGCTTGCCCCGCAGGCGGGCCCGCTTGAAGCGCTGGCCTTGCTCAAACATCCGCTTTTGACGGGGCCGGACGATAAAACAAAGATGATCGCCAAAGCCGAACGCCTGATCTGGCGCGGCGTACGTCCGGCGTCAGGATGGAAAAACGCCGCCTTGATCGCGCGCGATAAAAAAGAGAAAGCCCTTGCGCAATGGCTTGAAACGCTTGAATCCCATTCAAAAGCTTTCACAGAAAACTGGACTCAGAGCGATTCCCTTGAAACATGGATAGATCGCCATATCAAACTTTTGGAAAATCTGGGCACGCCCCATCTGTGGCACGGCGATCAAGCCCAGAGCCTGTCATCTTTGTTTGATGAATGGAGGCAGGCCAACAAGGATGTGCTGCCCTTGACAGGCGCCGATTATCTGGCGCTTTTCACATCGCTTATCAAACAAATCACCCTGCGCCCGCTTTACGGACAGCATCCGCGTTTAAGCCTGCTCGGGCCTTTGGAAGCGCGGCTGTGGCATCATGATCTCGTGATCCTTGGCGGCTTGAATGAAGGCACATGGCCACCCGCCCCTCCTACAGACCCGTGGATGTCGCGCCCCATGAAGCAAGATCTTGGCCTTCCCACAGCCGAGCGCCGCATTGGCCAGTCCGCCCATGATTTCATCGGCCTTTGCGCGGCTCCAAATGTGATGATAACCCGCGCAAGCCGCGTGGCCGGAGAGCAAACAGTCCCTTCGCGCCTTATCATGCAAATCAATACCATCCTGCAAGTGCTGACCTTTCAAATGCCGCCTTCGCCTTGGGAGTCATGGGCGCAAACGCTCAGCGTCCCGTCAGCAAAGCCGCAGCCCATCGCGCCGCCATCACCCTGCCCGCCGCTTGCGCTGCGCCCCAAAGAATTATCCGTGACGGAAATCAGCACATGGATGCGCAACCCCTACGCCATTTACGCACGACATATTTTGAAGCTGGAGAAGCTTGATCCCTTTGACGCGCCCGTGGACGCAGCCCTGCGCGGCGTGGCCATCCACAAGGCGCTTGAAACCTTCATAAAAAAATATGGATCGTCCAAAAAATGGCCCAAAAACCCCTATGAAGCCCTGCTTGAAGAAGGTCGCGCCGTTTTTGCCCCTTACGCGCGCTACCCGCAAATCATGGGTTTCTGGTGGCCAAGATTTGAATCCATGGCCCGCTGGTTTGTTGACATGCAGGCGCAACGCCAAAAAGAAGGCTTCACCACTCTGGATGTGGAACACCGCGACACACTAACCCTTGGCGACTTTACGCTAAAAGGCTACACAGACCGCCTTGACCGCAAAGCCGACGGCACGCTCTGCGTGATTGATTACAAAACCGGCAGCCTGCCGACAGACACGCAGGTGATGGAAGGCTATGAACCGCAACTTGCCCTTTTATCCCTGATGGCGCAACAACGCGAAACGCCGTCAGAAGCAAGCTATTGGCAGCTTCAAAACAAAAAAATAAAGTCCTTCAACGAAACACTTGAAGCCCAGATGGCCCTAGCGCGTGAGGGTCTGGAAAAACTGATTGAAACCTTCAATAAAGAAACAACGCCCTACGAGGCCACGCCCAAAGCCTCCCGCGCGCCGCACTTTAACGACTATGCGCATCTTGCCCGCATGGTCGAGTGGGGAAGGGAAGATTCATGACCAACCTCTCCCCCCAACAAATAATTGCGCAGGATGTTCGGGACAAACAAACCGCTGCTTCAGACCCGCATAGCTCCGTTTGGGTTTCAGCCTCTGCCGGCTCCGGAAAAACCAAGGTTCTTGCGGATCGTGTGGCGCGGCTTTTGCTTGAAGGCGTCAAGCCCAGCCGCATTTTATGCCTGACCTTTACGCGCGCCGCAGCGGCTGAGATGTCCCTGCGCCTGAACAAGCGCCTTGCAAATTGGGCCATTATACCGGATGAGGAACTTGCGCAAGACCTTGCCCTTTTGCAAAACGCGCCGCCCACGAAAAGCCTGCAAAGAAAGGCACGGCGCCTTTTTGCGCAGGTTCTGACAAGTCCTGTGGGCCTGCGCATCCTGACGATCCATGGCTTTGCGCAGGATGTGCTGCGCCGCTTTCCGCTTGAAGCCGGAATCTCGCCCTACTTCACTGTGATAAACGAGCTTGAAGCGCAAAAACTATGGCAGGAAACAATCGGCCTTGTCCTTGAAGATTTCGCCGCACATCCGGACACAAAAGCCGCGCAAGCCTTTCGGGCTCTTTCGCAAGATTTTACCGAAAACAGCTTAAAGCAGCTTTTTGAAGAACTGCAAAAAAACGAACGCGCCCTGTGCTATCCCATCAAAGTCAAAGAAGCTTTGGGCTTTGCCAAGGCAGAAACGCCGCAAACACTGTTTCAGGATTTTGTCGCGGATCATGCCTTTGCACGTGATGGTTTGACGGAAATGTGCCGCGCCATTCTCGAAACCGGCACGCCGCGCACGCATGATTTTGCCAACAATGCCCTGTCATGGCTTGCTCTGGATGAACAGGCGCGGCCTGAAATGTTTGAAACTTACAAAAACGCTTTCCTGACCCAGAAAAACGAACCCCGCGACAATATCAAAAAGTTCTGCGAGAAAGACGAACGCTTCGCGTCCATCTTCCAGACCGAAACCCAGCGCCTTCTTGCTTTTCTGGAGCGGCAGGAAAGCCTGCAAATCGCGCAGCAAACCGAAGATCTTGTCACACTCGGCCATCACGTCACAACCGCGCTGCGTCAAAAGAAAGCGGCGCAGGGCGCACTTGATTATGATGATCTTATCAACAAAACGCTGGATCTCTTTAAGAAAAAGGCCATAGGCCCATGGGTTCTTTTCAAACTGGATGGCGGCATTGACCATATTCTGGTCGATGAATCGCAAGACACAAGCCCCGCGCAATGGAAGATCATCGCTGCGCTGGCCGAAGACTATTTCTCCGGCGAGAGCGCCGCCACGCAGGAGCGCACACTTTTTGTCGTGGGCGATGAAAAACAATCCATCTATAGTTTTCAAGGCGCGGATCCCAAGGTCTTTGCCGCCATGCGCCTTGATCTCGCCAAGCGTATCAAAGACGCAAAAAAACCTTATGAGGAAGTCCCTCTGGACACATCCTTCCGCTCCGCCCCTGCTATTTTAAAAGCGGTGGACGCTGTCGGACTTTTTCCCGTCAAACACGAAGCTTTCCGCGATAAAGCCAAAGGACGGGTTGAACTTTGGCCGATCCGCAAAAACACAGAAGAAAAAACAACGGAAAGGCTGAAACAACCCATCCCATGGGATCTTCCTTTAGGCTATGAAACCCAAAGCGATCCCGTCCGCGATCTGGCCGTGCAGCTTGCACAGCAGATCAAAAGCTGGGTTGACCGCAACTTCACCGTCTATGACCGCGCCTTGCAAAAAGAACGCCCCATGAATTACGGCGATGTGATGGTTCTGGTGCAAAGGCGCAAGCCTTTTGTTGATGTCTTTGTGCGCGAGCTCAAGCGCAGTAATATTCCTGTCGCAGGCGTTGACCGCATGAATCTGACAGGACAGCTTGCCGTGATGGATGTTCTGGCGCTGGCGCAGTTTGCGCTTTTCCCGCAGGATGATCTGAATCTTGCCACGCTGCTGCGCAGCCCCTTTATCGGCGCAAGCGAAGAGGATCTGATGGATCTTGCCACAAAGCGGCAAGGCTCTCTCTGGGATCACCTCGCCACAGAGCCGCGCTTTCAAGTCTGGCATGATTACCTCCACGGCTTTATGCAAGAGGCCGCAGGAAAAACGCCTTTAAGCTTTCTGACCCGCATTCTCACCGCGCCCTGTCCGACAGACAATCTTTCAGGCCGCCACGCGCTGGCAAGCCGTCTTGGCCCTGACGCGCAAGATCCTTTGGATGAGCTTTTGAACGCCGCCGAGCTTTTTGAAACGCCCTCGCTCGAAGCCTTTCTCCATTGGGCGCAGACAAATATTTATGAAATCAAGCGCGAGATGGAGACAGCCGGAAATCAGGTGCGCATCACAACCGTCCATGCCGCCAAAGGCCTTGAAGCCCCTGTCGTGATCCTTCCCGACACAACAAGCACGCCAAGCTCCAAAAACCTGCCCAAAATCCTGTGGGATCGTGAAATGCCCTTCTACGTCCCGCGCGCGCCGCTGAACCCAAAACTCAAAGCCCTGCGGGATGATGCCTATAAGGAGCAGTTGGAAGAAAACAAACGCCTCCTTTACGTCGCTCTGACGCGCGCGGCAGACCGGCTTTACATCTGCGGCTGGAAAACAAAAGCTGAAAAAGATGAAAGCTGGTACAGCATAATCAGAAGCAAGCTTGAGCCGCTTCCCCAGAATCCTGCTGCGCATGATCCTGAAAATCCCGTCAAACCGCACGTTATACTGGCCGACGACCCCGCCTTGCCGCTGGCTAAAGAAAAAGAGGCCGAAGAGAGCCGCCCCGCGCAAGCCCCCGCCCCACCGGATTGGCTGACCCGCCCGCCGCCGGAGGAATCCTTGCCATCCCGCCTGATTCCCTCGCATCAGGATGAAGAAGCCAGCTACGCGCCGGAGAGCCGCTTCACCCGTGGGCGTCTTGCGCATCTTCTGCTGCAAAAACTACCCGACCTGCCGCCGGATCAGCGCAAAGATGCTGCGGATCATTTTCTTGCGCGCCATAACTGGCAAGACGGGGAAGAACTGAGGGATCAAGTGCTTGGCCTTTTGGAAGCGCCCAGATTTGCCAAGTTTTTCGGCCCCACAAGCCGCGCCGAGCAACAAATCATCGGCCAGAGCGAAGGCCGCCCGATCTCCGGCGCCATCGACCGCATCGCCTTTTTAAATGATGAAATCTGGATTATCGACTACAAAACAGACCGCCAGCCCCCAACCGACGACGACAATATTCCCACGCGCTACCGCAAACAAATGCAAGCTTACAAATCCGTCCTAAGCGCCCTCTACCCCAAGCGCAACATCCGCTGCGCCCTTTTATGGACTCACACGCTTAATCTGATGGAAATCTAATCGTCATTGCAAGGAAGGCCACAAAGCCTGACGCGGCAATCTCTGCACCCCCCACCTGTCATTGCGAGGAAGGCCTTTAGGCCTGACGTGGCAATCTCTGCAACATCGCCGAGATTGCCGCGTCAAGCCGCCTGCGGCGGCTTTCCTCGCAATGACAAGGGGGTGGAGATTATCTACCCGAACTCCCCGGGCGCTGCCGCCACAGGAACATGAAGATCCTCAATCAAAAGATCTTCATTGGTGAGCTTCATCTGGCCGATGGAAAAATGCTCCGGCATTTTGGTCTCGGGGTCCATGACGTCAAGCTCATAAGGCGCCACTTTGATGTCGGTTCGAAACAGGGCGTTTTTGAAAATCACATAAGCCGTTAGCGTAAACAGATTATCCCGCCCGATGCCCTTATACGTCACAGGCTTGATATGAGCGGCCACTTCCGCCTTTTCTTTTTCGTTTGCCGTATCAAGCCATTCCACATCTTCGGGCTTTTCCACAATAATAAACCGCCCGAGCTGGCCGCGCACGAAATGGAAAAAGAACTTGGCATATTCCACAAGCGACTTACGATCAAGCTTAATGGGTGCTTTTTCATTGACCTCGTAAATGGGGCTGTTCGTCCAGTTCATCAGCACCACATCCCCGGGCTTGTACAAAAGATAGCGGATATTGGGAGGCGGCAGCGACATGTCCGTCAAAGCATAAAACTTGTAATCCTCATAAAAAGGCAGAGCCGCCGTCTGCAC
The DNA here is from genome assembly GCA_009779135.1 of Alphaproteobacteria bacterium. Taxonomy (GTDB): domain Bacteria; phylum Pseudomonadota; class Alphaproteobacteria; order UBA9219; family UBA9219; genus UBA8914. The sequence goes on along the minus strand of WREW01000023.1, from coordinate 8,554 downwards.
CAGCGTCTTATCAACAGGCACGCTGACGGGAAGCATATCTTTGGCAATCAAGGTCAGAAAAGCACGCGCTTCATCAGGTGAGAGCGTCTCAAACTTGACATCATCCATGGCCTTCTCCTTTTCACTAAGACGAGGAGAGTATCCTCTCTTTAAGTTAGCAAATCGTTACGATCTACCCTTTTACGACATTGGCAAGATCCTGCATGCCATCACCGGTGCCGAACGACATGCGCAGATCAAACAACTGCTTAACCAGCCCGCGCAGAGCCTCTTCATCGCCGCTTTCAAGAGCCTGCTGCCCCTGCTGCACCAAAGCCTCATGTTCTTTCTGGTCGGCAAACCGCGCGCGATCCTGAGAAAGCTGCGCAAACCAAGCCTTGACATAAGAAGGATTCCGCCAAGCCACCGTGAAAAACAGTCTTTGCATATCGGAAAGGCAAAGCTGGGCGGCGGGATAGGCCATTTCATGCTGGCTGTCTATGATTTTCTGAACCTTTCCGGCCAGATCGTCAAAATGCTGGCTTTCCTTCACGGCCGCCTGCCTCCGCGCAGCGCGGTTGAAAAGAGCCGTCATCCTGCCAAGGCGCCTTTGCAAAAGAGGGGCCTTATATTTGGCGGATAATTTCGCCACATCCTGCGCGATAAAGCGCGCTTCCTCACTGACGCGGCGCATGGTCTCGGGATCATCAAGCGATTCCGCAAGAATCTCCTGCTGCTCGTCAAGACGCGCATGCAAAAACTCCACCTCAGGCCCGGCCTGAGGCCCGACTGCGGCGGCAACCTCGCCCCAAGCTTCCTGCGCCACGGACAGAATCGAGCGCACCAAAGCCTGCCCGTTTTCCCCGCTGAAAGAAAACTCAGCCGCCGAAGGCGCATAAAAACGCTGCGCGGGAAGTTGAAGATTGCTCTCCGGCAAGGAAACCGAAACCCTGAGCTCGCCGCTTTCCTTGATAGACCAATGAAAATCAATGGCGTCACCGGCCTTAATCGCCTGCCCCTTGGGCAGATCGCTGCCCTCAATGCGCAAAAGACCGACGCAAAGATTAAGCTCCACGCGCTCGGGATACTCAACCTGGAACACTTCAAACCCGATCATGGCAGCGGTGCCGCTCCTTAGATTGGTTCCGCTGCGAAGCTGCAAAATCCCTTTGGCAGGAAGATCCTCGCCCTTATTGACCAGATAAACAAAAACATTTTCTTCCGATTCCAGGCTTGGCCGCGCCTTCACGGCAATGCTGTGCGAAGCCGGCACACCCACGGCCCGCGCCACAAGACGGGTGATAGAAAGCTGGGCAGGCAGATCTTCAAGCTGCTTGCCTTCCTTATCCATAAGTTGAACATCAAAAACATTCTCACCCACCACGGGCAAAGGCACAGAAAGATTCAAGCCGTCAGAAAGCGCGAGCATGCCCGAATCCCACCCCTCCGTCATCAGCCTGATCTGGCGGCTGCCATCTTCCCTGGGGGCCTTCACAACCACCTGCGCCTTGTCATCTGCGCTGCGCGCTTCATAATCAAAAGAAAGCCCAGGCACATGCGGCATTTCCATATGCCCCGCAAGATCCTTGGGCGCGCTTGAAACCTCGTCAATATCCTTATCTTCCGCTTCCTGCCATGTGCGGCTTTCGCAATAATAAGCCGCGCCCTCGGCCACCGCCGTCATGGGATCCACATTCAAATCCGGCGCAATGCCAAGACTCTCCGTCATCATGCGGCGGACAAGCGGAATCCGGCTGGAGCCGCCGATATAAACAATCCGATCCACCTCCGAAGGATCAACCTGATGCTCCTGCAAAAGCGCGCGGATAAGTTCGATGGTCTGCTCAACAGAGCGGACAATCAGCGACTCGAACTGCCCGCGCGTGATGGGGACATCTAAAAAGATCTCGGTCTCGCTTTCATCTGTCAGACGCACTTCGTCATCCGAGGCAAAAACAGCCGCTTCCTCAAGCGTGGTCAGATCGATTTTGGCGCGCTCCGCCGCAAGACGCGCAATGACGGCCAGACGGTGATAAGCGGGCAGCCGTAAAAAGTTCTCCGGCAGATCAAAATTGGCCAAAAGCCAGGGCCGCACAATCTCGCTGACAATCATGCGGTCAAAATCGCGCCCGCCCAGCATGTTCACGCCAGCCTGCGCTAAAATGCGCACAGCGCCCGCATTTGACTGCACCAAAGCCACATCAAACGTGCCGCCGCCGAGATCATAAATCAAAAACTTGCCCGAGCGTTTGGCGTCTTTCATCGCCGCCATCGCAGCCGCCACAGGCTCTTGCACAAGATCAACCTGCTCAAGCCCCGCCATTTTGGCCGCGCGCAAAGTGGCCTCGGCCTGCATCTGATTAAAGGCCGCAGGCACAGCAATGCACGCGCCGTCAAAACTATCGATCCCGCTTTCCGTGACGACCTGCCCCAAAAGCTGGCGCAAAATCTCAGCCGAGCAGCTTTCCGCCGTTAAATTATCATCCCCGACAATCAAAGGCGTGGCCGTGCCCATCAGCCTTTTAAATCCCATCGCCGCATGATCGGGCGCAATCAAGGCTTGGTCATAAGCGCGCCGCCCGAACAGGCGATGTCCGCGCTTGTCGATATAAATCACAGAAGGCAGGGTTTCGCCCCCGTCAGCAGGACGGAAGATCTGCGCCTGCCCTTCCTGCACGCCGGCAATCACGCTGTTGGTCGTTCCAAGATCGATGCCAATATACATATTTTCCTTAAACCACTGTAAGATTAAGAAAAGCTTGATGTTCGGTTAAAGCAGCTGACCTACTAAAATGCAAGTCCGGAAACTATTAGCACTCCCCCAAAAGCGCCGCCAAAAGCCCCTTGAAAACATTAACTTTGGTTAACGCGCCTTGACTTTTGGGGGCAGACGCAGCATGGTTAAGGAAAGGGGGGCAAGGCTATGGAACTTGCGACTTTAGAGATTATAAGGGACACAATTATACTTGGGTCGCTAGGTGGCCTTGCTATAAAGGCAGGGGTAGATGTGCGTAGCTTTTTCCGCAAAACAGCAAGAGAAGTGGAATATGGCAAGAAGCTTGATATTATAATTAAGAACGCTAATCAGCAAATTGACGACCGCCCAAAAAGATGGACAATTAATATAGATACACTTCAAAACCGACCCCCTTCGCAGCAAAAGCGGACACGGCCATGTGTACTTGCGTGCGGCTCTGGTTCATAGGTTATTGCTAGCGCTTTAAGGTTTGGGGGCCTTGCCCTTTTTGACCCGTTGATGTGTCTTGGTCATCGGTTTTTTTGACATCTTGTTATAAAGCGTTTTGGCACCACGCCTTGTTGTATAAAGAACTGTTGATGCCGCTATAACAATTTGGGCATAGGTAACATAATCCGCAGGAAGTTTTCCTTTTAGCATTTCACCTACAGCGACCGGTATAACAACAGCCCCCCACGAGAAAATCCAGATAGTTAAACTGGTTAGTTTTTTCATGATTTTCTAGATCTTTTCGCCGCTTCGTTATTTCGGCATGAAGCCTTCGAAATCCATTTTCTATAGTGTTTATTCTTTTCTCGTCTCTCGCCCTTCCTTTGGGGGATTGCCGAATAGCCGTTTTGATGAGGAATGCGTCCCTTCGCTCCCTAACCATTATTTTTTCAAAATCAGCCGCTTTCTTGGAAGAACAATCTTCTTCAAAAAAAGCCCATATTTCTTTTTTCCTCGCCATAAGACTTTGTTGCGCCTCTTCCAACGCCAAAGCTATGTCGAGCGTTTTCGGATCAATCCCGTTCGTTTCACTTCCCTGTTGCATTTTACGCTCCATCAAATATTGAAACTATCTGCTTCAGCGCCTATCTTACTACAAAATAGGGGGCATTTCAGCTTTTCTATTACTTTCAATGCGTTAACGGATTGTTAAGGTTAATTTTGTTTTCGTTCCGGAATAAATGATTAGTGGGAGCATTTTAACCTTTTTTGTTTTAGGTATTATTTTTTTGGAGCCTATAACCCCCGACAATAACCCGCAAGGATTGAGGCCAAAGGCTGCGGATGGATCCCAAGACTGCCCAAAGAGCCGTCCGCCCCCCAGTCTTTAAGCATGGCCGGCATCACATGATCCTCCTGCAAAAGCCTGACGAGCGTGCGGGTGGTGGGCGGCTTTGGTAAAAGCTCGGCCAGCCGCGCCTGCCACAAAGCCATTTTAAGCGGCATGAGCACGATCTTCCTTGGAAAGCCGCTGGCTTCAAGCAAAAGACTGTAAAGCTGGCGCATGCTGTAAACATCCGCGCCGCAAAGCAGATAGCGCTTGCCCGGGCTCTGGGCGCTCTGGGCGCTCAGCGCGATAAACCGCGCCACATCGCCGACATAAACGGGCTGAAACAGCGCATCCGCCTTGCCGACCAAAGGCAGCACAGGACTGAAGCGCGCAACCAGCGCAAGCAGCGTAAAAAACCGATCCCGAGGCCCGAACATCAAAGAAGGCTTTACAATCACGGCATCAGCAAAAAAGGTGCGCACAGCCTCTTCCCCTGCCGCCTTGGTTTTCAAAAAGGAAAGCCTCGCTTTTTTATCCGCAAGAAGGTGGGAGACATGAACAAACCGCGCCGCGCCCGCCTCTCTGGCAAGCCGCGCAAGACGTGCGGGGATTTCCACATGCACGGTCTGAAAATCCTGCTTTCCTTTTTGCGCCAATGTGCCGATGGCGTTGACAACAAGCTGCGCGCCGCCAAACAAGGGCGCCAAAGCCGCATCAGAGGAAACATCCGCCTTAAACGTCACAATCTGGCCGGTGCGGCCTAAAAGTTTAAGTTCCGGCACGCTGCGCTCATCGCGCAGCACGACATGCACAAGCCATCCTTCCTGCGCTAAAGCCGCCACAATGGCGCGCCCTAAAAAGCCGCTGCCGCCGAAAACCAGAGCTGTTTTTTCCGCCGCCATCATCAAATCTGTTCCTTATTCATTGAAAAATCCAGCTTCAGATTTTCGCGCACCATCAAAAGAGTCCGCACATCGATAAGATGATGCGCAAACCGATCCACCGCCTGCCAGTCCGTGTAATCATGCATAGCGTCGGGATCTGTCGGCCCGCCCGAGATCATCATAATAAAACGCAAAGCAAGCCGCTCCCACCATTTATAAAGCGGATAGGCCAGCCTTCCCGCAAAAACAGCCTGAGCCACAGGATTAAGCCTGTGCCTGCGGACAAAGCGGCGCAGATAGGGATTGGTCTTGGGCGTATGTTTTCCCTTTTTGCGCGCCGTAAGATTGACTGAGATCACCGCCAGATGGCGCTGGCGCAGCCACTCCCCCTGCCTGCGCAAAAAGCGCGAAAGCGGCGCAAGGTGAAACCCATAACGTACGGGCGCCGCCAGCACGATAAAAGAGCTTTCCTCAAGCACCGCACGTGACGGGCTCTGCGCGCCCAGATCATAAAGCTGCACAGGCTGACCCAAAGCCTCGATCTGCCAAGCAAGCCGCGCCATAATAAGCCGCGTCTGCCCGTCATGCGAGGCAAAAACAATGGCCATGGGCTTGATGTCGTCCATCCTTAGCCCCCGCCCTTCAAATGACCAAGCGCATCTAACGCGCCTTGCAGAATATAAGCCGCAGCAGCCTGATCCACCCGCGCAAGACGCTTGCGGCGGCTGAGATCGCCTTCAATCATCGCGCGCTCGACAGCCACCGAAGAAAGCCTTTCATCCCAAAACGCAACCGGTAAAGTTTCAAACACGCCGCCTGCCTTGCGTTCAAGATTGGAAACAAAACTCCGCACTCTTTGCGCCATCGCGCCTTGCGAGCCGTCCATATTCTTAGGCAACCCGACCACCAGCCCGCCAATCTGGCGTTCTTTTATCAGCACCGCCAGCAAAAGCACGTCTTGCGTAAAGCTCTTGCGCGTAAGACCGGACAAAGGCGAAGCCACCTTCAAAAGAGGATCTGAGATCGCAAGCCCGATCACGGCGGTTCCATAATCAAGGCCCAAAAGACATTGATTACCCGCAAGAAAAGAAGGCAATTCAGCAAGGTTGCAGACTGGCATGGCTCATGATAGACCAGATCAAACGCAAAAAGAAAGACACTCTCATGAGTATTGACCTAGAAACCGCCGCTAAAATTGCGAGTCTGTCCCGCATCGCCATGGAAAAGCCGGAGCTTGAGGCCATGACAAATGACCTTAACAAAATCCTTGCTTGGGTTGAGCAATTAAACGAGGTGAATACAGCCGCAACCGAGCCCTTGGCCAATGTCAATGACGAAGCCCTGCGCTGGCGCGAGCAAGACATCATTGATGACGGCTACAGAGCGCAGGAGATTCTGGTCAACGCCCCGTCCCAGACCGCTGGCTTTTTCACCGTTCCGAAAGTTGTAGAATAAAACAATGACCGACCTTATTGATCTTACCATGCTGCAAGCCCTTGAAGGCCTTGCGAAAAAATCCTTCTCAGCGCAGGAGCTAACCGCGCGTTATATCGCCGCCAGCCAAAAAGGCCAGCCCCAGACCAACGCCTATATTACTGAGACCTACGCGCAGGCCGAACAAGCCGCCAAAGCCTCGGACGCCCGCCGCGCTGCCGGACAGGTCGGCGCCATGGAAGGTCTGCCTTTGGCCATGAAAGATCTTTTTTGCACGAAAAACATCCGCACCACGGCGGCGAGTAAAATCCTTGATAATTTCATCCCGCCCTATGAATCCACCGTCTCGCAAAAACTCCTTGATGCTGGAACTATTACGCTCGGCAAAGCCAATCTGGATGAGTTTGCGATGGGCTCCATCAACATCACAAGCGGCTATGGCCCCGTCATCAGCCCTTGGAGTGGCGCCGAACCCGCCAAAGCCACCCGCAAACTTCACGCGGGCGGATCAAGCGGCGGCTCAGCCGCAGCCGTGGCGGCGCGGATGGCTCTGGGCGCAACAGGAACGGATACGGGCGGTTCTATCCGCTATCCCGCCGCGATCTCGGGCATTGTCGGCGTTAAGCCCACCTATGGGCGCTGCTCGCGTTACGGCATTATTGCTTATGCATCTTCGCTGGATCAGGCGGGCTGCCTGACCCGCACGGTGGGCGATGCTGCACTCATGCTGCGCAGCATGGTAGGCTATGATCCCAAAGATTCTACATCCATGAACATCGCCGTGCCGGATTATCTGGCAAGTTTAGGAAAGTCCGTCAAAGGCTTAAAAATCGGCATCCCCCGCGAATACCGCCTTGAAGGCATGCCGCAGGAAACGGAAAAACTCTGGGACAACACAGCCGCCATGCTGCAAAGTCTAGGCGCACAAATTGTGAATATCGCGCTGCCACATACAAAATACGCCTTGCCGACTTATTATATTCTGGCCCCTGCTGAGGCTTCGTCCAATCTGGCCCGCTATGACGGCGTGCGCTATGGTCTGCGCGTGACGGGCGAGAGTTTGAACGCCATGTATGAAAACACCCGCGCGGCAGGTTTCGGCGCGGAAGCCAAGCGGCGCATCATGATGGGAACTTACGTTCTTTCGGAAGGCTATTACGATGCCTATTACCTCAAAGCCCAAAAAGTCCGCCGCCTGATCCGTCAGGATTTTTTGGACGCCTTCCATCAGTGCGATGCGATTTTAACGCCGCCGACAACATCTACAGCTTTCGGCATTGATGAAAAAACGGACGATCCGATCCAGATTTACCTGACGGATATTTTCACCGTGACATTGAATCTTGCGGGCCTGCCCGGCCTTGTGCTGCCTGTTGCCTTGTGCAGCGATGGCCTGCCTATGGGCATGCAGCTGATCGGCAAGGCCTTTGATGAGGAAACCCTCTTTACGCTTGGCGATGCCCTTGAAAAAGAAGTCGGCTTTACAGCCAAACCACCTTTTACAGCTTAGGAGTAAACATGGTTTCAAGCATCACCCCCGACGAAGCCAAACGCCTGATAGAGGAAGAAAACGCCCTGCTTATAGACATCCGCGAGCCAGACGAGTTCGCGCAAGAACACATAAAAGGCGCGCGCCTTGCGCCCCTGTCGGCCTTGCCCTTCCTGCCGCCGGATCACGACACAGCGCGGAAAGCTATCTTTTACTGCCGCTCCGGCCGCCGCACCAAAGACCACGCTGCGGCCTTGGAAGGCCGAGGCTTTGCCACAACCTACACCATGGAAGGCGGCATCGAAGCCTGGGAAAAAGTCGGCCTGCCTGTCGCAAAACAATGCACCCCCCTGTCCATGTCGCGCCAGATACAAATAGCCGCAGGGGGCCTGGTGTTTCTGTTCTCTCTGCTAAGTCTCTTCATCCCCGCCTTTATCTGGCTGACGCTTTTTGTAGGCGCCGGCCTGATATTCGCCGGCACCACCGGCATCTGCCTCATGGCCCACCTCCTGATGCGCCTGCCCTGGAATAAGAAGACGTCCTGCCGCTGCGATCTTTAACCTCTAGCCCCCCCCTTCCCTCCCTTGTCATCCCCGAGCTATCATCTGACAACGGGTGTCAGAAACATCTCAGGGTGCTCCTGCGGGATGGACGTCGTTGGATATTGGCGATGTGAGCATCTTCCTCGGCACAAGCGCGACACAGACGAAACTGAGTCGCGGGGATGATGAGACGACAGGTCTTTATTCAGA
>WREW01000022.1 GCA_009779135.1 Alphaproteobacteria bacterium | reverse complement strand
TCCTGCACCGAGCTCCCGCTTTTGACCTTATCCAGCACAATGTCATAAAGCGCGCGGTGAGGCACCATTTTAACAGCGGCCTGCGCCACGCCCGCCGTCTGGCACATAAGAAAAAGGAGCGCCGGCAAAAAGGAACGAATCTTCTTCATCACCCTCTCTTTAAACACCAAACCCTACCCGCCCACAAGCCCCTGCGCCACGCGCCCCAGAGATTCATAAAGGGACAGGCTCCAAAGCCCGAACACATAAGCAAGAAGGATAAAAACGCCATCGCGCTGCATAAGGCCGAGCGATAAAAAGATCATGCCGAGGGAGGGCGGAATATTCACAAAAGGAATGGGCAGAGCCACCATAAAAGCCAAAAGCAAAGCCACAAGCGCATGCATCTTGAAAAGAATGGGATGCGTCAGAAAAAACAAGCGCGGCTTGACCACGGATTCAACTCTGGCGATCATCTTCGAAGCCATATGAAGTCCGCGATGCAGAACGGAAGATTTGATTTTACGCGCGCGCACAAAAGCCGGAAGCGCGACCGCATCCTGCCCTAAAACCATCTGCACCGCGACAATCACCATGGGCACGCCGAAAAGGATCGAAAGGCCCGGCAGCATGAAAATCACAATATTCAGCGTCGCCAAAATCAAAAGCAGGAAAACAAACCCCTGCACGCCCAGAAGGGGAAGAAAATCATCCACGCTCATGTCCCTGTGGCGCGGCAAGATTTCATCCAAATGATGAATCAAGCTCGAAACCGTATCCGGCTTCGTTTCAGGGGATGGTAAAGACGACATGGCAAAGCGCCTTTATGCGGATTTGTGTTTCTTTTGGAGCTCAGGCAGCGCCTCGATCACATGATCCAGCATATCATGCGCCTCCTTGCTGTCCTTCATTTCTTGAAGCTTGCCACGGGCCTGCGTCATAACTTCATCAATAATAAAGTTGCGCACTTCCGCAGCAGCCTCCTCCTGCGCCACACGCAGGCGCGCTTCAAACAAATGCTCCTGCCGCTCAAGCGCTTCACGCAGGTTAATCTCGGCCTGCTTGCGAAGACGCGCGGCTGTTTGCTGTGCTTCAAGGATAATGTGTTCAGCTTCTCTTTCCGCGTCATCCTGACGGTCGCGGTATTTTTGCAATGTGGCCTCGGCTTCAGCACGCAAGCGCTTGGCTTCATCAAGCTCAGCCCTTACCTTGGCAATTTCACTGTCAAGCCAGCCCAGAAAAGGCCCGCTCACTTTCCAAAGGCCGAAAAGGACAAACACCCCCACGGCAACGCTATACCAGAAGGTGGTGTTGGTCAGAAGAGATTCGTCCGCGCTCATTTTTTCACCGCCTTTTTCGTATCAAGCCCGGGATGAAGAACTTTCTCCACAATCGCCGTGACAAGATCATTGGCAAAATTCTGCGCTTCTGTCAGGGCGTTTTTCTTCGCCTCGGCAAGGTTCCTTTGCGCCACAGTCGTGCGGTGCGTCAGATCATGCGTCTGTTTCTCACGCGCTTCACTGGCCTCACGCGAGACCACCTCGATAATGGAACCGACCGTATCGCGCGCCCTGCTGCGCGCGCCGGTCAGCTCATCCTCATAAGCGGATGCGACATCTTTGGCCTCTTCACTGGTTCGGCGCGCCGCCTCAAGGTCTCCCTCAAGGATCACGCGGCGCTTGGAAACCGTCTTCTGCACCCCGGGAATCCCCACAAAATGCATATAAAGGAAAAAGACGACAAATGTCGCAAGCATCCAGAAAAGGACGCCGGTATAGGTCGTCACATCAAGCTGCGGCAAGCCGCCTGCCCCCGCCTCTTCCGAGGCCCAAGCAGGCGCGCATGACATCAAAGCTGCAAGAAAAGCGGCAAGGCGAAAGCCGTATCTTGTCATGACATACCCCTTAAAAAACGCCGCTTTGTCTTTAAACGGCGAAGATCAACAAAATGGCGATAACGAAGGTCATCAAAAGCACAAGCTCGGTCGCCGCAAAGCCGATAAAACCGACCATGGAAAGCTTGTCAGCAGATGAAGGATTCCGCGCAATCGCGTTGAGCCAGTTGCTGAACACGGCGCTGATACCATATCCCGCGCCGATGCCGCCACCAAGCATGGTAAGGCCAAGGCCGATATAGCGCAAAGCTTCGCTATTATTTTGGACTTGTTGCACGACTTCATGTTCCATTTTGATTCTCCTCTTGTGATGTTTGTCGATAAAACTCCCGATTTTTCCGCGCAGCGCCTAGTGCATCTCAAAAGCGTCACGCAGATAAACCGAACTCAGGATCGTGAAGATATAGGCTTGTAAAAAGGCCACAAAGACCTCAAACCCGACAATCGCCACGTTCAACAAAAGGGGCAGAATGCCGACACTGGCCATCCATCCTGACGTGGCCACAGCCGCCGTCATGCCCGCAAAAACTTTCAAAAGAATATGCCCCGCCAGCATGTTGGCGAAAAGACGAAGCGCCAAGCTGAAAGGACGGATAAAGAAAGAAACCACCTCGATCGGCGCGATCACAGGGACTAAAAAGAGCGGCACACCCGAAGGCACAAACAAGTGGAAAAAGTGAAACCCATGCCGCGCAAACCCTGCAATCAGCACAACAGCAATCACCGAGACCGACAAAAACAGATTGGCGACAAGCTGGCTTGTGACCGTATAAGCGCCCGGAACAAGCCCCAGAAGATTGCCGAGCAGAATAAAAAAGAAAACGGAAAAGATAAAAGGAAGGAAGGGCCGCGCTTTTGATCCGGCTACATTAACGACCATGTCATCAATAAAACCGACAAGCTTTTCAGTCAGCACCTGCCAGCGCCCGGGAATAATCGCCTGCCCTCGCATGGGAAGCGTTATAAACATCACGCCGAGCACAAAGATAACCACGCACGCCAAAGCAAAATTGGAAAAGCCAACATTTTGTCCGGCCACGCTGAAAAACGAGCCTGACATGCTGTTGACCAAAAACTGCTCAATGGGAGAATGTATAGCCATCGCCTATCTCTGTTCATCCTTGTCTGCGGTTTCAGACACATCACACGCGGAGCCATATTCAGGATTGGGCCCTTGGCGGCGGCATCTTGATTCACGCAGGAAAAACTTCACCACCACCACAAAACCCGCCACAAACCCGATGACAACCAAAGAAATCAAAAACCACGGCGTGGTGTCCAGATATTGGTCTGCAACCCAGCCGAAAATGCCGCAACCCACGATCAGGGCAATAACATCAGACCCGACCCGCATCGCCCGCGCCACATTGCTTTTTGCATTCACAAGGCCGCCGATAACTTTCTCTTTCGGCGAAGGCCGTGCCTGACGTTCAGCCGCACCGATGCGCTTGCGTAAAGCCTCAAGCTCCTCGTGGCCCGAATCATCTGTCATAGCCTTGCCTCCTTTTGAGAGTCGCTGCAATTCGCGCGCAAAGTAAGGGGGGTATCACACGAAGTCAAGCTCTCATAAGCGAAAAATTACCCCTTCTGGACGTAGGGCGTTCTTACAAAACCGTCAACATGCGCGCCACCAGAGGATGGCGCACAATATCCTCTTGGCCAAGCCGCATGACAGCAACCCCCTCGACATCCTGCAATTTTCTGGCGATATCAAAGAGGCCTGAAAGACCGCCCAAAAGATCGCTCTGATCGGGATCACCGGCCATCACCATGGTGGCATGCCAGCCAAGGCGCGTCAAAAGCATTTTAAGCTGCACATAAGTGCAGTTCTGCGCCTCATCAATCACAACAAAAGCATTATTGAGCGTGCGCCCGCGCATAAAGCCGATGGGCGCGATTTCCACCAGACCATCCGCCAAGCTCTGCTTCAGCCGTCTAGCCCCCATCAAATCGCTAAGCGCATCATAAAGAGGCCTTAAATAAGGCGCCATCTTATCCTGAATCTCGCCCGGCAGGAACCCCAGCCGCTCCCCCGATTCGATGGCGGGACGGGACAGGATAATCCGATCCACCCGCCCCTCATCCAAAGCCGCCACGGCGGCCGCGATGGCCAGATAGGTCTTCCCCGTACCGGCAGGCCCCACAGCCACCACCATATGATGCTTGGCCATAGCCTCAAGCAAAGCGGCCTGCCCTTCATTCTGAGGCTTAACAGGCCGCCGTGGTGTGTTTTGCCGCGCTTGGTGGCGACGATCGCGCTCCGGCCCTTCCGGCCCCAAAGGATGCCAAGGTGAAGTTTTGTCTGTCATAAAACCCTCAATAAAAAATAAGGTTAATGGTTACATGCCTCTTGACAAGCTCCCGCCTGCACCCTAGCTTGCGACCTTCTTACTAAAGAAGCATTAAGGATAAAGACCATGAAAGTCGCCAATTCGCTTAAAGCCCTGAAAAAGCGTGATGCCGCCTGTAAAGTCGTCAAGCGCAAGGGCCGCGTTTACGTCATCAACAAAAAGAACCCCCGCTACAAGGCGCGTCAGGGTTAAAAACATAAAAACTGACAGCTCGTCACTTTTTCCAGCTTCCCGCCGCATGTTGTAAAGCAATCATCGAAATAGGCCGTGCAGGTGCGGCGGCAGGATTCGGCGCGGCATACTTCGATGCGCTCAAAATCGCTAAGCCGCAAATCAACCGCCTCGCCCGAGGAAAAAGACGAACGCACATAAGCCTCGTAATCTTTAATAGCCTGCGTTTGTGCATCCTGTACGCAGGCGCGTTCTTGCAAAGCGCAGCTGCTTTCACAATGCGCAAGCGCCGCGCGGCATTGCTGCACGCAAAGCCTTTCGCCCGGCGCTGAAGGCAGCTCATAACGCGGCGGAAGAACATTCTCAGCCTGAAAACTGCAAGCCGCCGAAAGCGCCACAAGCGCAAAAAGAAAGAGACGCGAAGAAACCCACATAAAAAGATGATTAAACACCCTCAAAACAGATGACAAGAGGCCAAAACTGATGCTAGAAGATGACGCACGGTTTAAAGCCACCCTGTGGCAAAGAAGCCCCTATAGCTCAGCTGGTAGAGCAACTGATTTGTAATCAGTAGGTCCGCGGTTCGAGTCCGTGTGGGGGCACCATTCAATCATGAATCCCATGATCCATTGTGGAGTCCTGAACCTTTTGAAGGGCGCTCATCAAATGCGCGTGGAAAAGATAGGGGTTGGTGACGTGGTCGATGGGCGAGATGCCGCCTCCCGTGCCTTTGACCATAATGGTGCCATACCCCAAAATACGCCCCAGAATGCTTTGATCGATGGTCGCGCCCTCAACCTTGGGAAGCATCAGCTCGTAGCTGGTGGTCGAAATAAAGCCGTGCTTGGCGATCACGCGGCGGTCTGTGATGACAAGCTCGGTTGAAATCTGCCGGATAAACGCGCAAACCAGCTGAAAAGCCCCCACCGCAATCAATCCCAAAGCGACATAGCGTGTCGGCTCCAAAGAGGTCTCCACAAAATCTTCACCCAAAAATCCGATCAAAGGGCTCGTCCAGAAAGCCAGAACTGTGCCGATCAAAACAATCATAAGGCCCATTTTGTAGATAATCCAATGAAGCTGCGCTTCGCATAAAATCCGCTCATTGGACTGCATGGCGCGTTTAACGTAAGAACTCATCTTGCTATTCCTTCTTGGGTTTGCATTCTTCGGCGACCAAAAACCGCTCAGCCTCAAGCGCGGCCATGCACCCCATGCCGGCCGCCGTCACAGCCTGACGATAGACCTGATCCCGCACATCGCCGGCAGCAAAAATCCCGGGAACCTTGGTGCTGCAGGTACCGGCTTCCGTGATAAGGTAATTCTGCTCATCCATCGGAACCTGTCCTTTGAACACAGCCGTAGCCGGCGCATGCCCGATGGCGATAAAAACGCCATCAACCGGGAGATCCGTGATCGCGTCCGTTTTGATATTTTTGATTTTAACCCCCGTGACCGAGCGATGAGGCTCCTCCTCGCCGTAAATCTCATCCAAGACACTGTCCCAGATCACGTCGATTTTTCCATTTTCAAGCACGCGCTCCTGCTGGATCTTTTCACCACGGAAAGAATCCCGCCGGTGAATAATCGTCACCTTACGCGCAAGATTGGACAAATAAAGAGCTTCCTCCATCGCCGAGTTCCCGCCCCCTACGACCAGAACCTCCTTGCCGCGATAGAAAAACCCGTCACATGTGGCGCAGCCTGAAACGCCATAGCCCTTGAAATGCGTTTCGCTCTCACTCCCCAGCCAGCGCGCCTGCGCGCCGGTGGCGATAATGACTGTGTCACCCGTATAGCACGCGCCCGAAGCACAATAGCAGCGAAAGGGCCGCTCTGTCGCATCAAAACCCACAACCTCATCCATCACCATTTTAGCGCCGACACGCTTGGCCTGCGCGGCCATTTGATCCATCAAGGCAATCCCGCTGATGGGTTCGACAAAGCCCGGGAAGTTCTCGACATCCGTTGTGATGGTCAGCTGCCCGCCTACCTGCGTGCCTTGGATCAAAATAGGCTTCAAAGCCGCCCGCGCCGCATAAATAGCCGCCGTATAACCGGCAGGGCCAGACCCGATGATAACCACTTTTGAATGCGCATGCTCCATGATGTTTTCAAACCCTTCCCTTGATGAACCTCAGAGCCTATCGCTTTCCCCGCCTGCATGCAAGACAACCGGACAAACCCATTTTTCAAGAGTCGCCGCCACAAGCTCCTGTTGCAAGGGCTTGACAAGATAATCATCCATGCCCGCTTTCAAGCATTTTTCGTGATCCTCGCCAGCCGTCAGCGCAACCACCGGTGTATGGCGCTGTAAAGGCGCTTCATAGGCGCGAATGGCCTGCGTTGCGGCAAAACCATCCATCACCGGCATCTGGCAGTCCATGAAAATAATGTCAAAGATCCGGCTTTGCGCCGCCTCAAGCGCCTGCCGGCCATTTTTAACTTTGGTGACTTCGCATCCCAGTTTTTCAAGGAGTTTGGCCGCCAAAATCAGATTAATCTTCACATCTTCCGCCACCAAAGCTTTTATCATAAGGCCACTCTTTTTGATGATGGCGGACCCGAGACGATTCGAACGTCCGGCCTTTGCCTTCGGAGGGCAACGCTCTATCCAGCTGAGCTACGGGTCCTCAAGCGGCGCAGCATAAGCCATTTAAACCCTTAACGGCAAGCCGATTTTATGCTTAGATCTCACTTCTTAACTATAAAAAGGGCCTTCCCATGCGCTTTGTGCTCTGGCTGCTTTATGTGGTCATTCTGATTGTGGCTGTCGTTTTTGCCGTTTCCAACCGGCAAATGGTGATGCTTGATTTATGGCCCTCTACCTTGCAGCTTCATATGCCGCTGGCGCTGCTGGCCTGCGGCTTTTTTCTGCTTGGATGCTTTGTGGGCGCTGTGACGTCTTTCCTGATGGGCCTTAAAGACCGCTTTGCGCACTGGCGCCTGCGGAAAGCCGTGAAACGTTTGAAAAAAGATCTGGAAGATAAAAAACCGGACGCACCAAAGGAAAAGGAATAAACACCATGTCACCCATCTTCTGCGCGATTGACACGTCCGACCTTGCCAAAGCACGCGAGCTTGCCCGAAAGTTAAGCGGCCATGTTGGGGGCCTTAAACTCGGCCTTGAGTTTTTCACGGCCCACGGCCCCAAAGGCTTTGCGGACTTGAAGGCCATGAACACGCCTTTATTCCTCGATCTCAAGCTTCACGACATCCCCAACACGGTAGCAGGCGCGGTGCGCTCCTTGCTTCCTTTGGAACCTGACTTC
This sequence comes from Alphaproteobacteria bacterium, assembly GCA_009779135.1. Classification (GTDB taxonomy): domain Bacteria; phylum Pseudomonadota; class Alphaproteobacteria; order UBA9219; family UBA9219; genus UBA8914. Next base: position 16,652 of record WREW01000022.1, on the reverse strand, counting down.
ATTACCATCCATGCAGGCGGAGGCGCAACCATGATACGCGCGGCGATGGACGCCGCCCATGAAGCGACCAAACACCGCCCCAAAATTTTAGCCGTCACAGTGTTGACAAGTCTTGACGGCAAAGACCTTACGCAAGTCGGGCAGGGAAGCGATCTGCAAGAACAAGTGCAGCGCCTTGCCCTTTTAGCCAAGGAATGCGGCGCGGACGGCATTGTCTGCGCGCCCTCGGAAGTGGAAAAACTCCGCGCCCTGCTGGGGCCTGACATGACTTTGATGGTGCCGGGCATCCGCCCGTCATGGGCTGAAGCAGGCGATCAAAAACGCATCATGACCCCGCAAATGGCCATGAAAGCGGGCGCAACCTACCTTGTCATAGGCCGCCCCATCACGGAAAGCGGCAACCCCGCCCAAGCCGCGCAGCGCATCAATGAAGAACTCTCGCCATGAAAAGATTCAGTGACCTGAAAGAAGACGAAGTTCTGGCGCTAGCCATTTCGGGCGAGGAAGAAGACAGCCAGATTTACATGCATTTTGCAGGCCGCCTGCAAAATGACTTTCCCGCGACAGCGCAGATGTTTGAAGCGATGGCGGCTGAAGAGCAAATCCACAAAAACCGGCTTTTGGATCTGTTTAAACAGAAGTTCGGCGCGCATCTTCCCTACATCACCCGCCACAATGTCCAAGGCTTTCTCAAACGCCGCCCGATCTGGCTGATGGATCGCCTGCGTATAGACACCGTCCGCCGCCAAGCCACCACGATGGAGATCGAGGCCTGCAATTTTTACAACAAGGCCGCAGAGCGCGCAGCGGATGTCGATGTGCGCAAACTTCTAAGCACCCTTGCTTATGAGGAAAGCCGCCATGCCGCCAAAGCCTCAAATGACGGGCAAGGCTATCTCACGCCCGATCAGATTATGGATGAAGACAAACGCGCAAAGCATATGTTTCTTTTGCAGATTGTACAGCCCGGGCTTGCGGGCCTGATTGACGGCTCGATTTCAACCATGGCGCCTATTTTCGCCGCCGCCTTCGCCACAAGACAAACGCATGAAACCTTTCTGGTTGGCCTTGCAGCCTCCATCGGCGCGGGCATTTCCATGGGCTTTACAGAAGCTTTATCCGATGACGGCGCACTGACAGGCCGAGGCCACCCATGGATTCGCGGCACGGCTTGCGGCGTGATGACAACCCTGGGCGGGCTTGGTCATACGCTTCCCTATTTGATCCCCGACTTTTGGATCGCAACCAGCGTGGCCGTCGTGCTTGTGATTTTCGAACTCATCGCCATATGCTGGATTCGCTGGAAATACATGGAAACCCCCTTCACCTCAGCATTGACTCAGGTCGTCTTGGGCGGCGTGCTCGTTGTAGCGGTAGGCATCCTTATCGGCAGCGCGTAAATACTCCACCTTGTCATCCTCGAGGCTTGCGAAGCAAGCGCTCGGGGATCTGACGGTGGAAATATGCTCTGGCGTCAGATCCCCGGGTCAATCGCTACGCGATTGCCCGAGGATGACACAAAAGGGAATGACACCGTTTTTACACACGCTCTTTACGGCTGATAACAGGCAGCAATAACCCGTGTGTCTGTATTGGGAATCACTCTCCCACAACCCGGCTGTATGGGTGAACAACAAGCCGGTTGACTAACAAGGCCTGTACATTTCCTGTTTGGATAATCCGGCAAAAGAAGCCAGGATTCACCATCCTCAAGCTGATCGCCTGGCCCGCCGCCGCAACTTAAAAGTTCCCAGCCGGACGGACATTGCGCGACGATCGTATAGGGTCCGCCGCCACGCTTGCAAAGACTGACTTCCACTGTTTGTACATTCATCCTTGAAGGTACCTGAGCGCCTAAAGCCTGCCACGCATTGTTAACGCAAAACTCCATCATCTTCGTGCCGGGGTTATACCGTATTGTCCCCTCTTTTGCGCTTGTGCAAGCCGCATTATCCTGTCCTATCCTAACGCCACTGCCGACACTCAGTCCGCCTGTCGGCGAAACTGTCAGATCCTTTTGACATTTTATGGGTGCTGCGCCATCCCAGGATAACACCTTGTTGCCTTCGCCCGAACGGCAGGGAATATTGTCAGCATCGCTTTGAACAGGGGGCAGCATTTGTATGCCGGCAAAAGCATGTCCTGTAATAAAACTCATAAAACAAACAAATAAAAAAAGTCTGGCTATGACACTAAATAAAGTGGGAGGGGGGAGGGTAAACATCAGAGTTCTCCTTTTCATACAAGAGCGATGAATGAATATACCCTCGTCCTTATCTTTTCGTCAATTATGAAACGCCTCAAAGTTCCGGTCTGATATGTTGGCAGGCGGCAAGAATATCGCGCATAACAGGTGCCGCCTTGGCCGCGCCGGATCCGCCATGCTCAATAATCACCGCGCCCGCATAGCGCGGTTTTTCCACAGGCGCATAACTGATGAATAAAGCATGATCCCGCTCGCGCCAAGGCAACGCATCATTTGAAATAATGCCGGTTGCGCGTTCCGCCATGGAAATACGCCGCACCTGAGACGTTCCCGTTTTCCCCGCCATGGAAAGCCCCTCTTCCAGACGCGAGCCGTAAGCCGTACCGAAAGGCTTGTTCACGACAGCTATCAAAGCTTCTTTCATGATGGCCAGAGATCTGGGCTGAAATCCCAAAGAGCGCCCTGTGGTTTTTTCAGGCTGTTTGGTCATGTGAGGCGTAACCGCAAAGCCGCCATTGACCACGCGCGCCATCATCGCAGCTAGTTGAAGCGGCGAGGCCAGAACCGATCCCTGCCCGATTGCGGCCAAAAGCGTTTCGCCCTGCTGCCAGCTTGTGCCCTGAAGCACCATTTTCCACGAACGGCTCGGCATCAACCCGCCGCGTTCATAAGGAAAATCTATGCCCGTTTTTTCACCAAAGCCCAAACGCTTGGCCATTTCATGCAGCCGGTCAATCCCGACTCTTTTGGCCAGCTCATAAAAATATGTGTCGCAGGAAGCCGCCATAGCCGTCACAAGATCCATATGGCCATGCCCGCCGCGCTTCCAGCAATGAAAGCGGTGATTGCCCAGATCCACAAAACCCGGGCAGTAAATATGCTCCTTGGGCTTGACAAGACCGGCTTCCAAAGCGGCCAAAGCCGTTACGATTTTAAAAGTCGATCCGGGCGCGTAAAACCCGTCAACAGCCTTGTTGAGCAAAGGCACAAGCTCATCATTATTAAGGCCGCTCCAGTCTTTCTGGCTGATTCCGTACGCAAACAAATTGGAGTCAAACCCGGGATGTGAAACAAGCGCGTAAACAGCGCCCGTATAAACATCCATCACCACAGCCGCCGCGCTGCGCTCCTGCGCAAGCCGCTCCTGCACGATCTGCTGCAAGGTGATGTCCAGAGTCAAAGGAAGATCCTGCCCCGCTTTCGGCTCATAGCGCTGCAGTTCGCGCACGACAAGGCCTTTGGCGTTCACTTCAAGCTGAACGCGCCCGGGCCGCCCGCGCAACATGGAATCATAATGCCGCTCGATCCCGTTTTTGCCGACACGCGCCCCGGGAACATCCTTGTCCTCATGCTGCCGCTGCTGCATGTCCGAAGGCGAAAAAGGCCCCACATACCCCACAATATGCGATGTCAAAATCCCGTAAGGATAAGCGCGCACCTCGCCCACTTCCACCTCAGCGCCCATCAGCCTGTGAATGTTGAGCGAGATTTCTGAAACCTGATCCCAGCTCAGATTTTCGCGGACTAAAACCGCGTTTAGCCTGTTCTTGCTTTTGAAATCGCGCTCGATGCGCCGCTCATCATTTTCCGAAAGCGTGATAAACTCTTTAAGATCGCGCAAAAGCACCGCAAGGTTCGTCACATGCTCGGGCAAAAGAACCACGCGGTAGGTCTGCTGGTTAAGCGCCAAAGCCTTGCCGGTGCGATCTAAAATCTGCCCGCGAGGCGGCAGGATCAGCCTTTGATGAATGCGATTGTCATCCGCAAGCACTTTAAAGCGGTCGCCCTGCATGACTTGAAGATAATAAAGCCGTCCCGCAAGAAGCGAAAAAAGCCCCGCCTGCAACCCGCCGATTAAAACAGCGCGGCGCGTAAAAAGGCGGCTTTTTTCCATTTCACGGCTCATGCGCTTATCCTTGAGTCAAAAAGAAACGCTGGGTTCTGTTTAAAAGCCACGCCAGCAAAGGAAACAGCGTCGCCGTCAAAACATACTGGGCCGTCACGGCCAAAGGCTGCAACAAAACGCCTTTGTAAAGGGAGAGCCCTGCAAAAGAAAGAAGCGCCGCACAAAAAGAAAGCACGGCAAATCCCAGCCAAAGCATCAAAAAATGCTGCCCCGCGAAAAACCGGCGGTAAGTGACGGCCAGCTGATAAACGCCGAGAAAAAGAAGCCCCGAAAGTCCCAAAGGCATATCATTGACGGCATCATTCAAAAGACCCAGAACAAAAACAGATGAGGGCCGGAGCAGATCAGGTCTGTAAACAGCCCAGTAATAAATGGCCGCCAGCCCGAAAGTCGGCGCAATATCTCCCAAAGAAGGAACAGGCCAAACCATCACCCCCAGAAGAACAAGAAAAAGGGTGGTCAAAAAAGGCAAAAAATTGCGCGCAACCTGCGATGTTTTCTGTCCTAAAGGCGCAAACATAAAAACCTCTAAAAGCAAATAACAAAGAACATTATTTAACGCGCCGGCAGGGTTCGCGCCAGCTTATTAGCAACGCCACCGGCCAGAGAAAAATCAATCAGCTTCACTTGGCTGATGCGCCCGAGCGAAGCAAAAGGCACAACCTCAAACTGGCCTTGGCGCGAAGTGGCCACAACGCCCACCGGCACATGCGGCGGAAACACGCCGCCATGCCCTGAGGTCATCACCCGCATCCCTTCCCGCACATTGCTGTCTTGGGGAAGATAAAGAAGCTTGGGATTGGGCTTGTTATCGCCACCTAAAATCGCCTGATCGCCGACGGGCGTCACAACCACGGGAATCCGCGAATTGATGTCCGTAATCATCAAAATGCGAGAGCTCCAATCCCCCACCTCAATCACGCGGCCGATGAGACCGTCACCGGCCATGGCCGCCATGCCCGCGCGCACGCCGTCAACGGTGCCGGCCGTAACAATCAGCGAACGCGCATAAGCGCCGCCCGTATCCGCAATCACGCGCGCCGAGATATAAGCCGCCGCAGGTTCATTCTTATAATTCAAAAGGGATTTAAGTTCCGTATTTTCAGCTGCCAGCGAAAGAGCCTTGTTCTGCCAGCGCACAAGAGACGCATTATCCGCCCTAAGCTTTTCATTTTCCGCCAGCACCGCGTGATAAGATTGAAGCCGCGCCGCCAGATCTTCCATAGCGTCAAGCGGCTGCGCCATCACATCTAAAACGGGCGAGACAAGATCAACCGTTTTGACGCGCACCTGTTCAATCACATCCGGCTGCGCATGTCCGATGACCAGAAGTCCGGCGGAAAGAGCCATAAAAAGGATAAAGGAAAAGCGGTGCCCCAGCACGCGCCACGACATGGCTGTCGTATAAACCCACCCTGTACGATGTGATTGCAGAGCCATGCGTCAGAAGTCTCAATTACGGGAATGATTCTCTTGGCGTTACCATAATAGAAAGATGGACAAACGCCAAGTCTCATTTTGCAAAATCCGTATATCGCCCTCCCCTTGTGTCATTGCGAGGAAAGCCGGCCGTAGCCGGCTTGACGTGGCAATCTCGGCAATGACATTTTAAGATTACATGGTCGGGGCGGCGAGATTCGAACTCGCGGCCTCAAGTACCCAAAACTTGCGCGCTACCAGGCTGCGCTACGCCCCGCACGCCATACTATCTTACATAAACATGCACTTCAGCCGAACGCGCCGCAGCTGTTTGCGTGCTGCCGACTGTAATCTTGGAAGGCGACAGTCCCAGCTGGATCATGGAACGGCGCACACCTTCGGCGCGGCGTGAAGCTATTTCCTGCTGCATGGCAAGCTCGGAAGGATCGCCGCTGGCAGGCGTGACCGCAACAACAGAGAACTCCGCATCAGGCTTGCGCTGCAAAGCCGTCGCCACAGCCGAGGAAAGAGATTTTTCATACGCAACATTGGGATTGTTAAAGCGTATTAAAACTAAAAGCCGTCCCATGGACGGCGCGTTGCCCATCTGGGAGGTAATCACCCGAAGGCCGCCGCTATCAAACGGCACCGCCTCAGCCCCCTGCATGAGAGGCGAAGGCGTAACCGGCACAGCAGGCGCCGCCGCAGGCGGTGGCATAAACGAGCTTTGCTGCGGCAAAGTCATAATAGGCGCAGGGGCAGGATTTACAATCACCGGCCTGTTGGCCACCGAATTGCCCAAAAGCTCGCCCCGCGTGACGGCAAAAGCCAAAGCCTGTAGATTGGAACGCTCTGTCGTCAAATAAGTCGTCTGCCGTTGAATATCATCAGCAACCTGATTGCGCAGGAAATCAAGCTGCACCACAAGGCGGCTGACCTCATCGCGCAAAAGCCGCAGTTGGTCATGATCCTCATCCACAGCCCCTGAAAGCAGGAAGGCCGCCTGAATCGACTCAAGCATATAAGAGCCCAAAGACGAATCCGCCGCCACCGAAGTCTGCAGCGAGTTCAGCCGGTTCAGCGAGTTTGTCACCTCATTCAAACTGGCCTCAGCCTCCTCCCACTGGCGAAGCAGGATAGGGTTGCCGCGCGTGGTGCCGTTTTGCAGCCGCGCTGTAATGGCAGCGACCGTGCTGTGATATTGAACAGCGCCCGCAGCCCCGTTGGAGCGCAGAATGGCAAACTCCCCCGCATTTAAGTTAACTGAGGAGCGAAGCCGTAAAATCTCATCCCGCAGCTCAAGCGCGCGATTGCCCACCACAGTGCCGCTGGAAGGGCCGAAATTGGCAAGCGTATCAATCTGGCCGCTGGCAGGCATCACAGGCGGAGCCGTGGGGAACACATCTGCGATTCCCATGGTCGGCGCAGGCGGCGTCAAAGCAACAGGCGCCGCGCCGGGCGTCACATTCATTGTTTCCTGAATGGCAGCGGATTGAGCCACATTTTCCCGTGCGCCAAGCGCTTCAAACGTTGGCTGGTTAACATTGCTGCGCGTATTGATCTTTCCGAGCGGAGCGGCCAAAACAGGCGCCGCACCGGCGAGGATAACAGCCATCAAAGAGGCCACCACAATTTTGCGTACCATCGCAAGTCCCTTCGTTTGCATTACGTCACACGTCCCCATACTTGCCGGTCTTCCGGTAAGGGGCACCCTTGCCCCCTTTTAAAGCACCGCAAAGATATTTAAAGGGTTTCTGAAAAAAATCCAAGCACTCTGATAACGATTCGTTTACACTCTAACCTGTTATTCATTGGTTAACAAGGGAATCGTCACCAAAATTGTGGCGCGAGCGCCACAGCAACAGACAAAGATAACGCAAGCGAGCCGCCGATGACAACCGAAACTTCAAGCGCCCCAGCCCCTCTTACACGATTCGTGACGGAAGATGAAGGCGGCCTTCGTCTTGACCGCTGGATCAGGCGCCATTTTCCCGCCCTTACAAACGGGCAGGTTCAAAAATGGATTCGCACGGGCCAGATCCGCCTTGACGGCAAAAGAACCAGCGCCGAAAGCCGCCTAAAGGCCGGCCAGCAGCTACGCCTGCCGCCCTTTGCCCTGCAGCCACCTGCCGCCGGCGCTTTTAACCATGACAAACGCAAAGCCGCCCGCCTTAAAAAACTTATTCTTTTTGAGGACGAGGATGTGATCGTGCTGAACAAACCCGCAGGTCTTGCCGTACAGGGCGGCAGCGGGCTGAAAGAAAATCTGGATGATGAGCTGATGCTTTTAAGCCTTGATGGCAAAACCCGCCCCAAACTTGTCCACAGGCTGGATCGGGAGACAAGCGGGGTTCTTCTCATCGCCCGCAATGCTTTTGCCGCCGCGCGGCTTGCGGCCTCGTTCCGCCACCATGATACGATCAAACTTTACTGGGCTCTGACGGCTGGCGTGCCCAAACCGCGCCGAGGCCTTATTGAAGCCCCCCTCTTTAAACAGGGCCATAAAATGCGGGTGGGCGGTGGGCCGAATGCCAAAGACGCCGCCACGCTTTACCATGTCATGGATCATGCGGGCAAAAACATGGCTTGCGTCCTTTTGCGCCCCTTGACCGGACGCACCCACCAGCTGCGGGCGCATCTGGCCCATAAAGGCACCCCCATATGGGGCGACCCGCTTTACGGCGCGCCGCAGGAAAACGATTTGGATATGGGCAAAGGCTTGCATCTTCACGCAAGAAGGATCATCATACCGCATCCACGGCGTGGCATGATTGATATCACCGCCCCCCTCGACCAAGAGATGAAGAAAAGCTGGCAAGCTCTTGGTTTTAGCGAGGACAAGGGCGATCTTACATCGATTCCCGCGCCGTAAAGAATCTTATAATAAAAGGAGCAACCTCCATCATGGCCAAATCCGCCCGCCGCAAAAAATCTTTCCTCGGGAAAATTATTTTTACGCTTCTTCTTTTGATCGCCATCCCCGTGGTGGCGCTCACCGCGATTATCGCCACTTTTGATGTCAACAGCTATCGCGGCGAGTTCGAGCGTCTGGCCTATGAAAAAACAGGCCGTACCATCAAAATGAACGGCCCGATCAGTTGGGGTTTTTCACTTCAAGACGGGCTTGTTATTCAGGTCGAGGATATCAAAGTCGATAACCCCAGCTGGGCTTCGCGCAAACAAATGGCGCAGATTGGCTATGCCAGACTTCATCTGAATGTGATGGATCTTTTCCGGCGCAAGATCAACATTGTCGCTTTTGAGCTGGGCGACACGGACATCCAGCTTGAAAACAACCGGCAGGGCGAGGCCAACTGGGACTTCTTCCCGCAAGATAAAAAAGAAAAACAGCCCGAAAAAAAATCGGAAACTCAGGCCCCCATCTCTATCAATATAGATGCCGTCAAAATCACAAAATCCCGCTTTGCCCTGCGCAATGAAAAGGGTGAGCTGTCAATCTTTGACGTTCCCGTCCTGACGCTCAAGCAAACGCCCAAAGGCATGACATTGAACTACCAAGGTACGCTTGCGGGCTATGATCTCGACCTTGATATGAAGGGCGCGCGGCTTGAAAAACTCAATGACGGCAACTGGCCTTTCACGCTTCAAGCCAAAACCTCCGGCCTGACTGTGGACTCAAACGGCCAGCTTGTTGACGGCGTGAAAAAAATACGTCTGGATCAAATTAAAATCACGATCGGCAAGTCGGATTTAAGCGGCAAAATGACCATTGACACAAGCGGCGCGGTTCCCCTTCTTGTCGGCACGCTGTCGAGCGAGCGGCTTGACGTCAAAGATTTCAGCGCGCTTTCCAAAAACGAGCCCGAATCAAAACAACCCGCAGCAAGCGGCCCTCTTTTTTCGCGCGAGCCTATGGATTTCAGCGCGCTCCAAGCCGCCAATGCGCGCTTTGACATCGATTTTAAAAAGCTTGTCTCGGGCGGCGCCACAATCGATCAGCTGAAAACAAAATTAGCGCTCCAAGGCGGTCGCCTGACCATGATTCCCATCACAGGCATTGTGGCGGGAAGCCCGTTTGAAAGCGCCTTTACTTTTGACGCCTCCTCCCCCAGCGCGCGCACGCGGGTTATCATGAAGGCTGACGCGCTTGATCTCGGCACATTTGTTAAACTTGGAGGGATGGAATCTTTCATCCTTGGAAAAACACATATGGATCTGGATTTGGCCGCCACAGGCCGCTCGACTTACGATTTTGCAAGCAGCGCCAACGGACGCCTTTCTCTTGTGATGGATGCCGGATCATTTGCGCAAGGCTCCATGATCGGTGTGGCCAGCAATCTGCTCAAGATCTTCGCGCCCGGCGTGGGATCACTCAGCAACATGGCCCTGAACTGCATGGCGGCCCGTTTTCTTGTCACCAACGGCCTTGTTGAAACGCAAGGGCTTTTGATTGACACGCCCGCAACCACCGTGGCCGGCGCCGGCACGATTAACCTGCCGAACGAAACCATCAATATGTTTTTGCGCACAGGCCCGAAAGTTCAAGGAATCGACCAGTTCCTGCCGCCGCTTGCCATCGGCGGTTCGCTGACAAACCCGTCTTTTATGCTTGATATGGCGGACACGGCCAAGCAGGTTGCCGGCGCCGTCGTGCAAAGCTCGCTAAGCCAGAAACTCGGCATCAACGACACAGCCCAGCAAGCCCTGAACATAGCCCTGCAAGGCCCTGCGGGCCAGACACAAGGCCCCGTCGTCCCGCAGCTTGTCACCATAGCCGGCAAAAACACATGCGAAGCAACGCTGGATGCCCCCAAAGCGCTGACCACGCCAGCCAAACCCCCACCAGCCATAGAACCGACCCTGATCCCACCGGAGAACATCATTGAAGAAGCGGGGCAGGAGCTCAAAGGCGTCCTCCAAAACAAACTGGGCCAAGGCCTCAACAAACTCTTGGGCGGCGGGCGGTGAAAAAAACGCGCATAAAAGAAACGTCCATTTACGCCGTCAAAGCCGATGAAAAAAGCCAAAGCTTTTTAGTCTTGCGCAATGACCGCCCTTTGATGACGCCTGCGGGCAATCCCTATGCGCTGCCTTCGCAGGCTCTGGCGGAAAACATCGCGCAGGAATGGCGCGCACAGGGCGAAAAAATCATCCCCGCCACGATGCCGCTCACGCAGCTTGCCGCCACAGCGCTTGATCGCATAAGCGCGCAAAGGCAAGACATCATCGCAGCCCTTCTGGCCTATATCGGAAGCGAACTTTTATGCCACCGCGCCGCCCACCCCGCCGCGCTGCGGGCCGAGCAGGACGCGATCTGGCAACCTTATCTAAACTGGATTTGCGGTCGCTATGACATGGCTTACAAAGTCGCAACCGGAATCATGCCCATCCAGCAGGATCCAATCCTAACATTACGCATGAAAGAAACCCTGCAAGCCCTTGATGATTTTTACCTCGCGGCCCTCTCAAGCGCCACCGACAGCGCCGGATCTCTAGTCTTAGGCCTTGCGCTTTTGGATGGGCAAAACACCGCGCAAGAAATCCTCTTCGCCGCTGATCTTGACAGCCGCCACCAAACCCAATTCTGGGGCGAAGACAGCGTCATCCAAACCCGCCAGAATGAAACCCTCAAAGATCTGCAAGCCTGCGAGCTTTGGCTGGGGCTACTAGGCCGAGGAATCCCATGCGAACCATAGTCACAGAAGAAGAGTTTAAAGAACTTTTTCCCAACGAGCCCTTATCCGACAAGGGCATGAGATTTATCGCTTTGGATACACATCCCGATGGGCTGCGGCGCAAAGGTGACGGCCTTAAACGTTTCGGCTTTTTCTATAATTATGACTCCGTGCCGCATGACAAACCTGTTTCAAGCATTATGAACATGATTTTTGATGAACCTGCGGAACGCTCTATCCTGCAAAACAGAAAAGCTGATGTGGAAGTGATAGAGTTCTTCATGAAAGCCGCCTCAAACAACACATTCAGTGAATCTTTTAAAGCTTTTGCCAAGCCCACAATGGAAGAGGACGATCCCGTCCCTTTTAAAATCAGACTGGGAACCAATCTACACAGAGACCCATGGAAAGAGTTAGAGCGGGATCTAACCCTAGCCGCCGTCAATTTTTGGGAAAGAGCCAAAGAAACACTCTACACGCATCCCATATCCGACAGCTTCACGCGCACACGATGCGATCACCTTATGGATATTTTGCCCTACATAGCCTGCCTTGGGAAAGACAAATCCCCCGTAAGCACCGACCAGATCAAAACACTGGCGCCGGAAGAACTGCCGCTTATCATAAAAGACCTTCGCACAGATCCATACCGATCCGCCATCGCCTACTATCTTAAAACCGTAGCGCTTACAGGAAAAACCCTCGAAGAATCCGGTTTAGGTCTGGATGAACTCATAGCGCTAAAAAAAAGCATCACACCACACACGCCCCGAAAAACGCGGCGCTTCATCCTACCGGAAAACAACGCCTTGCAATAACTCCCCCCCCCCATTGTCATCCTCGAGGCTTGCGAAGCAAGAACCCGGGGATCTGAAACTGGATGCTAACGTCAGATCCCCGTGTCAACCGCTCCGCGCTTGCACGAGGATGACAAGAAGGAGTTATAACCCCTCCACCCCAAACCCCTGCGGCAAGCGCAAGGACACAGGCCCCGACAAGGCCCACTCTTGAATAACAGGCACCATCACCGCGCGCATTTTCTGGAGATCCTCAAGCCCCTGCCCCATCGCCATGCTGCCTGAAAACAGGTTCCTGAGCATCTTGAGCATCACATCCTGCGGCGTTTTAGGCGCAGGAATCTGGCGGAGCAAAAGCTTGTCTTCCTCTTTATAACCAAGATGCTTTTTCATCCCGTCAATCGCCGCATTCAGCCCGCCGATTTCATCAACAAGTCCGGCTTTCAGCGCCTGCTCGCCCGTAAAGACGCGCCCTTTGGCGATCTGCGGAATCTTGTCCATCGGAATATTCCGCGCTTTGGAAAGGTTTTCCGTAAAAGTCCTGTAGGTGTTGTCAATCATCGCCTCAAGCCGCTTGCGCTGCGCAGGGGTAAAGGGCGTGCGCAGAGACCACATCAAGGCGTTGTCCTCTGTCGTCATCTCATCCCATTTCAGGTCAATTTTATCAAACAGCCCGCCAAGGACAAACTTGCCCCCGACAACCCCGATCGAGCCCGTCAAGGTCGCGCCATCGGCAAAGATCCTGTCTGCATCCATCGCAATCCAGTAGCCGCCCGAAGCCGCCACCTGCCCCATCGAAACAAAAACAGGCTTTTTATGTTCCTTGGCGCGTATAATAGCGCGGCGGATACGTTCCGAAGCGACCGGAGCGCCCCCCGGGCTGTTGATGCGGAAGATGATGGCTTTGACGTCCTTGTCTTCAATCGCCTCGGAAAAAGCATCGACAACCTCATTGCTGTCAATAATCCCTTCCTGCGCCACCGCTTTGGGCACCATCATCGGATCATCCACAATCACGCCATCAGCATAAATCAGAGCCATGGAGCCTTTAGGCTCCGCCGCCGCCACTTGCGTGCGCACTAAAAGATATTCGCGCACGGAAAGATGGGCCGCTTTTTTGCCGGCTTTTTTCTTAATCTCATCCTCGAACTCATCCTCATAAGCCAGCTTGGTGACGAGCTTTTTCTCCAAAGCCTCCTGCGCAAAATAAGGGCCCTGCGCCACAAGAGACCGCACGGTTTTGGAATCCATCTTCAGGCTCGCCTGCAATCCCGTTTCAATCTGCGAGCTCAGACTTTGCAAAATCGCCTTCATATTGGCGCGCACCGGAGGCGAGAACTGATCGCGCGTCATATTCTCCATCACGGATTTATATTCTTCGCGCTTTACAAAATCGCCTTCAATGCCGACCTTCTTTAAAATGCTTCTGGCAAAAGGCGCCTGAATGCCAAGCCCGCCCAAAGACACCGCGCCCATAGGCTGCAGCCAGATATGTTCAAAATGACTGGCCAGATAATAAAGCGCACCCCCCGGGGCAAAAGATCCGTAACTTGTGCCATAGACATAAGCAAACTTCCCGCTTTCACGAAAAGCCTTTAAAGCGGCCGCGATTTCCTGCGCATGAGCAAAGGACAAAGGCTGCTGCCCCAGATAGGCAACAACGCCCTTGACCGTCGAATCCTTCCTTGCGCCTTCCAAAGCGCGGAGAATGTAAAGCAAAGGCGTTTTTTCAACCGCAGGATAAAGGCCCGCCATGCGCCCTAAATCAAAATTATTCAAAGGCTCGGTAATGGGATTGTTAAGGTTTAAAGCCAGAACGATCTGCTCAGGCGGCTTGGAAGGGCCCATCTGATGACGGAAAAACAAAAAGCCCGCAATACCGGCTCCCAAAAGGCTAAAAGTCGAAAGAACACCCAAAGCGGCAAAGAACCGCAAAAGAAACTGTTTCATGAAGAGCCTTTCTTTCAACAATCATGATGCGCAAGCCTGAACGGGCTTGCAAGATAAGTTCCCAGAATACGAACTTCCTGCGCAAAGAAATTAAGCTCCGCAAGCGCGTTTTTCAAGGGCGTTTGCGCCGGATGGCCCTCGACATCCAGATGAAACCGCGCGGCCGTGAATTGGCCATCGACCAGATAGCTTTCGATTTTGGTAATATTCACCCCGTTGGTGGCAAACCCGCCCAAAGCCTTGTAAAGCGCCGCAGGAACGCTGCGAACGCGGAACATCATCGTGGTCACGCAAAGCCCTTCATCAGGACTTGGCACTGACGGCGTGCGCGAAAGAATCAAAAACCGCGTCGTATTGTTAGGCTGATCGGCAATATTGACGGCCAGGCTTTTAAGCCCGTAAAGCTGCCCTGCGCGTTCCGAGGCAATGGCCGCCTTGCTTTTATCCTGCTGCTCGCTGATTTCCTGCGCGGCCGCGCCGTTATCAAGATGGCGCACCGGAAGAATATGCCGCGCAAGCAGCCATTTGCGGCATTGCATCAGGGATTGAATATGGGCATAGGCCTCTTTGACGTCCGCAATCTCCGCCGCTGGCAGGCCCAAAAGATGATGCACGACAGGCTGATGATGCTCTCCCACAACATGCAAAGGGCTTTCAGGCAGCAAAGCATGCACATCTGCCACCCGACCGGCGGTCGAGTTCTCGATAGGAATCATACCCAACGCCGCCCTGCCCTCGACAACAGCGGCAAAAGTATCTTCAAATGTCTGGCAAGCCAAAGGCTCCATCAAAGGCGCATAAGCAAGACACGCCATTTCGGAATAAGCCCCGGGCTTTCCCATATAAGCAATAAGTTCCGTCATCCCCTTCAACTGCGCTATTTCCCGCAACCCGTCAAGTATGTTAGTGTTCATTCTAGTTGTCATCCTCGTGGCTTGTCTGCCTGCCGGCAGACAAGAGCACGGGGATCTGACGTTAGCACCACCGTCAGATCCCCGGGTTCTTGCTGCGCAAGCCCCGAGGATGACTAAAGGGAATGCAAACACGAAAGGGTTCCCCATGCTACGCTGGGCCATAGCCTTAGGCCTTTTGGGTCTTTTCGCCGCCACGGTCTTAATCGCCAAAGCCGGATGGCAAGAAGTCTTTTCGGCCCTGCAAGAAGCGGGCTGGAAAGGCGTTTTGATTCCGGCCCTCTTTCACCTTATTCCCATGCTGGCCTGCGTCCTCGGCTGGCAAGCACTTTGGCCCGGAAAAACACGCGCAAGCAAAATGTTTTTCTTCTATACGCTGTGGCTGCGCTCTTCCATCAACAACCTGATGCCCGTGGCACGCATAGGCGGCGAGGTCGTCGCCGTCCGAATCATGATAAAACACGGCCTGCGCAAAGCGCCATCCATCGCCTGCACAGTGGTTGAAACCACTTTGTCCGCCTTGGCCCAATTTGCTTTTGTGCTTTTGGGCGTCTTTAGTTTTCTTTTTTACATGGCCGGAAAGCATGGAGCAGACAGCCACATCGGATGGAAACTTTTCATAGGCCTTGCCCTTTCCCTTCCTTTTCTTGGCGCTTTTTTATACATCCAGAAAGTCGGCATCTTCACGCTGTTTGAAAAGTTCTTCACTTTTTTCCTCAAGGACAAATGGAAAAGCCTGTCCGCCGGCGCTGCGCGTCTGGATCGTTCGGTGCGCCTTATGTATAAGCGCAAAAACACAGCCTGCTATTGCTTTGTGATGCAGTTTTTATCTTGGGCCCTGTGCGCGGTTGAGCTGTGGCTTGTGCTCTATTTCCTCGGCCACCCTCTAAGTCTGGCAGAATGTTTAATGCTCGAGGCCCTGATCCAAGGCGTATGGGGTGCAGCTTTTATGGTTCCGGCGGCTTTGGGCGTACAGGAAGCCGCCTTTGTTTTCTTCGGCGCCATGTTCGGTCTTCCCCTTGAGATGGCCTTGGCGCTGGCCGTCCTAAGACGCTGCCGCGACATTATCCTTTATGTGCCGGGCCTGATCGCATGGCAATTACAGGAAGGCCGCTGGCTTTTACGCAAAGCGTGATTTATTTCCTGACGCAGCGGACAGCTTGGGAGACGTACTTGTAGCCATTTACCCCATAACCATCATTGAAACTCTGCCTGTACGCAGTACTAGAACTGCCTTCAGTGGACGAGTGATAGGAGTTTTTATGAAAATTGCTAAGGGTGCCGAGATCGCTGGCATGAAACATCACATTCAACTCATTCCTGGCAGGCAGATACCAGTCACTATGTCCATGCACCGTCAGATTGCCACAAAAACGCGCCGCATGATAAGGCGCGGGCGGTGGCGAAGTGCCAAGAGCGACAAGCCCCGCCGTATTGAACAAACCTGTAACCGAACTTGTAAAACCTGTGTCAACATCATTGCCGATTGATCCATCATTCCATGAAGTTTCTATCCGCACACCGGTACAGGTTGATCCGTTCCAAGTCTGCCCCATATCACAGGCCGTGGCATACATTTTGACAAGTCCATCCGGTGTTATACCCACATAAATCGTGCCATCCTGACACATCGTACCGACAGCCACATCACCGGTGCAGTCGCCAAGGGCCACGCCGGTCGTTACCATCCATATCCCAGAAACAATATTGCCAACCGTGACCGAGGTCGTTGCCGTCGTTTCAACCGTCGAAGCCGAAGTAAGCTGTATAGCTATCGTATCCCCAGCCGAGAACGTAGCCGACATCCCCACCATCACCCCATTGCGG
>WREW01000021.1 GCA_009779135.1 Alphaproteobacteria bacterium | reverse complement strand
TATTTAACTTATGTTTTTTAAGTCACGCTTTGCTTTGCGCCCTTCAACGATATCAAAGACCCTTTGACGCTGCGGCAGGTGATTGGGATCGCCTATAGCAATCTGCAATTCACAAGACGAGGCGTCCCCCAGATTGTCGTGTTCTTCGCCATTGTGGGGTGTTTGGTTCTTTTTGTGCTGTCGTTTTTCACAATACTTATGTCTTTGTTTGTAGGCTCGGCCCATGCGCAATCCAAATCCGTGTTTGTGGCGCCAACGACGCACGATAAAGACTGGGCGCTGGGCTGGATTGATTATTTGTTTTTGGGCAAGGATCTGAAAGACAGCGCAGGGAATATTGTAGCTTCGGACTATACCATCCAAGTCGTGCTTGGTACGGCTTTAAGTTATTACAGTGTTGCCATTCTGGTTCTGGCGGGTCTCCTGCTTTTGTACCATCTTGTGTTTATGGTGGCGGAGACGGCGCACACCGGCAAGGTTATGGGCCGCGCCAATCAGATCTGGGCGCCTATCAGGCTGGTGTTCGCCATCGGCATGCTTGTCCCTATCGCCGCCGGCGGTGGTGGTGGCACGGCTACATCGCGCGTCACCGGCTATAATACCGCCCAATATATTGCGATTCAGATCGGCAAATGGGGCAGCGGCCTTGCCGGAAATGTGTGGGATATATTTTTGCAGACCCTTCAAGGACAGGGGGACGTAATATGCCCACAACCCAGACTATCTGGCGTTCGTCTGTTAAGCCCGTCCTGCGCCAATGTTTCTATGCCGGCACTGGATATAGTTTACACACTTATGGCTCAGGAGGCATGTGCAGCTTCTATCAATTACTATGCAAACCAAGAAGATCGCGTTGAAATGTTCAATACTACAGACGACAACGACCATGTTAAGACACATTTTTATCGCGGTGGCTTCGCATACGACTATCATACACCTGGAAGAAAGTACGGTATGGACTTTGAGGCAGAATGGGGAGCCTACACCAGCAGTGGCGCGAAATACGACTACAAGGAGCTTTGCGGTAGCTATGAAATGCCCGCAATTGACGAGAACGATCCTTACAGGGCAGTTTATGCGGCGTATAACGATGCTTTTCGGGAGCGCTCAAGGTCGGTTGGTCAAGACATTGCTAATTTCAGTGGCGGTGAAATTTTTACAAGCATTCCGTCTGCCCCTGAATATAACTTGTTACGTTTTCGCGCCCGCACTGGCCGCCTTTACAACTTGCTCAGAGAGCATACGGTAAATTTTCAAAATGAGCTTAAAAACACGGTTGAAAATCTCGTCACGGGCATTGATGCAACTGTTTTGAATCAGACTGGTGCGCCAGGTTCGGTCGATCACTATGCTGCGACGGGGTGGTTAATGGCCGGGGCCTGGTTTCCCCGCATAACAACGTCTATAGGCAACCGCGCGGCGGCTCTTGCGGCGCCGATGCCTAACCTTGCTATGCCTGCATTGGCTGGTGGTGGAAATCTTGGTTTGGCGAACGAGCAGGCCAAGTGGTGGCAGCCCTGGTCAAGTGGTGGCACGAGTGCTTCAGTACTTGACGCTGCCAGTATGGCTTACGGGGATTTTATGGGCCATCTTCAGACCGCAAAAACATGGTTGGAAACCGATTTAAGCAATAGTAGGGCGCAAGCTCCTGCTGGTGTTGCTACTGTTGGGGGCCAGCCTAATACTGGTTTGCAAGCTGTCGCCTCTACTAATACCAGCTCGATGGCTTTGCAGAATTTAATGAAAGATAGGCCGTTTTTTGAGGGCGTACTTACAGTTATAGACCAACTAATGATCAATATGGGGTTGACGGAGGCTAATGGCGGGCTGGCTGTGCGTTTTGGCAAAAGCGCGAATCCTCTTGTAGAAATTACCGCCTTCGGGCAAAAATACCTTCATGCTGGCGCAACCGCTTTAACCGTGGGTGCTGCGGTCGTTGCCGGCGGTGCGGCTTTTGCATGGGTTCCTTTCGCTGGCGCGTCTATAAGTGCCATAGGCGGCTTAGTTGGCGGGCTTTTTATTACTGCGGCCTCTCTCTTTTTTATGGTCGGTATAACATTGGCCTACATTGTTCCGCTTTATCCTTTTTACCGCTTCTTCTTTGGTGGGGTGAAATGGATTATGACGCTCTTTGAAGCTGTTGTGATGGCACCCCTCTTTGCCCTTGCCCACGTCAATCCTTATGGGGAAGGGCTTGCGGGACAATATGGAAAATACGGCTATTCTGTCGCTATGCAGCTTTTACTAAGGCCGGTTCTGATGATTTTCGGCCTTATTGCCGGATTTCTTTTGTTCACGGCTACGCTGCATTTCCTGAATGATGTTTTTTACTTTGTAACCCGTCCCACTTTTGCTCAGGACAACGTGGTTGCGATTATGGGCAAGTTTGTTTATTCCATTATCTATGCCGTTCTTGTCGTGATTTTGGCCAACCAATGTTTCCGCACGATCGGCCTGTTCCCGGATGTGGCACTAAGCTGGCTTGGTATGCAAGGAGTCAAAGAAGAACAGATCGGCGATCACCAAATGCTTGCCGCAGCTGGTACTTGGGCGGCTGGGCGTGGAGTCGGTAGTTTGACCAGCGGTGTCAGCAGTGGGGCCAAGGCGCTTGGTGAGGCGGCAGGTGGGGGCATGAATAAGGCGTTCGGGCCTAAACAAAGGCCCCAGCAGGTTCAGCTGGCCGAAGGTCAAGTTGATAGGATGGCGACCGACCGTATCGTGCCGACCAGTATAGCTGGGGTAGCGACTGACGATGCCCTGAATGTCAATATAGTAGGAGTCCGAACCGGTCGGTCGTCTGGTGGCCCGCCATCGTCTAATAACCCGCCTGAGGAGCCCCCTCAGCTGCCGCCCCCGAATGAGACAAGCTGATGAAAAGGGGAGACGTTGGGAACCCCTCACGCAGCAAGTAACCCCGGTCTAAAACACACCCCCCAAAGCCACCACAACAACCAGTGCGGCCAGTGACGTGGCGATTCCTGTCATCGCTATATCCTTATAGCCTTCCCTGTGGGTCACGCCGCACAGAACAAGCAGCGTTACGATGGCACCGTTATGCGGGAGAATATCAAGCGTACCGGCGCCGATGGTTGCCACGCGGTGCATGACCGCAGGATCAATGCCGGTTTGACCGGCAAGCTCCATATAGGCCGGGCCAAGCGCTTCCAGCGCGATGGTCAACCCGCCGGAGGCCGAGCCCGTCAAAGCCGCCAGAATATTTGTAGCCACCGCAAGCGACACAAGCGGCCCGCCTTCTATATTGAGAACCCATTCACGAATGGCATCAAAAGCCGGCAGCGCCGCGATCACGGCCCCGAAACCGACAAGACTTGCCACGCTCATGGCCGGTAAAACAGCAGCGTTTGCGCCGGAGTCGATGACATCCCGCAAATGAGTCAGGCGCTTAAAGTTCAAAACAACCAACGTCAGGATCGCCAGACTCAAAGACGCCATTACTGCCCATATGCCCGCCACCGAATCCAGACTGGTGCTTCCCCATGCGGGCTGCTCCAGAAAAGAAGCCTCACTTAAAGGAAAGACAATCAGCGACAGAACAAGATTGCAGTAAATCATCACAAGGCACGGCACAAACGCGACAAAAACAGAAGGCTGTCCGTCTTTAAACCCGCCATGCGCCATCTCGACAGGATCAAAGGTCGAGGCTGTTGTGGCATGCTCGCGCATTTTCTCCGTATCGACCTCAAAGAACTTGGCCGCGCCGTAGCCCTCTTTTCTGACCACAGCCATCCTTTGCGCATAGCGCAGCCACGCAAGCCCGATCCCCAGCATAATCAGCGCCGCGATCAAACCAAGCACAGGCGCGGCATAAATACTTGTTCCGAAAAAAGCTACGGGAATGACATTTTGAATCGCGGGCGAGCCCGGCAGCGCGGTCATCGTGAATGTCGATGTTCCAAGAATAATCGTAGCGGGAATAAGCCTTCGCGGAATATCGCCCGCCCGAAAAAGCGCTTGCGCCATGGGAACCAGCACAAAAAAGGCCACAAACAAACTGACCCCGCCATAAGTCAACAGCGCGCCCGCCAGAACGACAGCGAGGATCGAGCGTTCCTTCCCCAGTTTTCTAATCATGAAATCAGCGATGATCTGAACCGAGCCGCTGTCATTCATCAGCTTGGCGAAAACAGCCCCCAAAAGAAAGAGCGGGAAAAACCGAATAATATACCATCCGGCGGCCTCCATAAAAATCTGCGTCCAGCTGGCAAGCAAAGGAAAGCCGGAAAAACCGGCCGCGACCAGCGCGGTCACGGGCGCCAGAAAAAGAACGCTCCAGCCGCGATACGCCATCACGATCAGAAGGCCAAGTCCTGTGATAATCCCTAAAAAACTCATTACGTCAGACATGGGTCAAAAGTTCCTCAATAGGAAAGGTGGATTGGATTCCGATCATAGTACCGGATTCGGAAAGAAAATCCTCTGCCGTTTGTCGGCCTATGACGCGGAGTTTTGATAGAAACTCCCATTCGGCATTGAACTTTGAAGAATAATCAAAAGCCAACATGGCTTCGCTGGCGATGCGGTGGAGGCGCATGCGCGACCATCTTGCGCCTTCGCCGAAATCGCCGCAGTCCGTCACTTTCCGCAAAAGCGCCATCATCCGCAGCTCTTTGAGCAAAACGGCGTTGAAGGATATCTCATTCAGCCGGTTTGCAATATCGCGCCCCGAATAAGGCGTAGCCGCGCGCGCCACGGGATTGACCTGCACAAGAATCGTATCATCGGAATCACCATCGCGGATCAAAGGCGTCAAAGTGGGATTACCGGAATAGCCTCCATCCCAGTAAAACTCGCCCTCCACTTCGACAGCATGAAACAAAGTAGGCAAACAGGCCGAAGCAAGCAAAACATCCGAAGAGATCTCCGTGTTGCGAAACACCCGCCCCTGCCCCGTGCGGACATTTGTGGCCGTAATAAAAAGCTTGATGGGGCTGTTGCTCAAGCGTCCGAAATCAATGGATTCGTCCAGAATATGTTTGAGCGGATTAAACCCCCCGGGATTGAGATCATACGGCGAAAAAAGGCGAGACATAGCCTCCACAGCGTTAAAAGCCAAAGAATGCTCCAAAGACCACTGCCCCGCGAGAACATCAAAAACGCTGCGCCTGAACGGGCTGTAAAGAGCGGTTTCCGACACTTTCCGCCAAAAGGATTCAAGCGCCCGCCGCGCCCCCGCCGACCCGCCTTCCATATAACCATCAACAAGAACAGCCGCATTCATCGCGCCGGCGGACGTGCCGGAAATGCCGTCTATCTCCAGCCAGGGCTCCTCAAGCAGCCGGTCCAGCACCCCCCAAGTAAAAGCCCCATGTGCTCCCCCACCCTGCAAGGCAAGATCAACAAGCTTTGTCTCTTGTTCTTTTAAATTAGTCATGGGAATCACATGGCGGGAAGGACAACCGCAAGGGTACAGAAAGATTCCGCAGAGCGAAAGCCCCCTCGTGAAGAATGTCATTGCGAGGAAGGCCGCAAGGCCTGACGTGGCAATCTCTGCAACATCGCCGAGATTGCCGCGTCAATCCGCCTGCGGCGGCTTTCCTCACAATGACAATACCGTCCCCTTATTTGAGACTACAGGAACCGAATACGGTGATAGGAGTCTCCCGCGATCTGCGCTCAAAATCTTCTAGCTTTTTAAGATAGTCACTTACATCATCATTTTGATAGATTGTTTTGTTGACTGGCGGAGATTTATCCATTTCTTGGACAGGGGTATGTTTTTCAGACTCAATCATTTAACTCCTAATAAAAACAACTGGTGGAAGGGGGAGGATTCGAACCTCCGTACTCGTAAGAGGGCAGATTTACAGTCTGCTGCCATTAACCACTCGGCCACCCTTCCTTGGGAAAGCAAAGCCACTTCCATAACGGATTTTTCTTGTGTTTGTCAATCCTATAGCATAGTTGAAAGTTAGCCCTCCCCCCTTGCGGGGGAGGGCCTGAGTGAGAGGTCTAAAAACATGTCATTGCGAGAACGGGCGCCATCGCGGAAACGCCATAATACCCCGCCCCCGCCAAGGGAGAGGGCCAGAGGGTTGCCGACCTGCAAAGGGGTTTATATCTGGGGTATCCATGCCATCGCGCAGGCTTGGCTTAATCCGGCGCGGCGCTGCTTTAACCTCTTTCTCACCCAAAACGCTTATAAAAGTCTGGAAAGCACGCTGGCCTTGGCGGAAAAGAGGCATCTCAAGCGCCCTTCCCCTTTGCTGGTTGAGCAAGACGAGCTGGCGCGGCTCACCCCCAAGGGGAGCGTCCATCAAGGCGCTGTTTTGGACGCCTCCCCCCTTCCCGTGCTTTCGCTTGATGATCTTCTGGCCAAAGAACCTTTCCCCGAGCTTTTGATTCTGCTCGATCAAGTAACCGACCCTCATAACGTGGGTGCGGTTTTGCGCTCGGCAGCTTCTTTCGGCGCAAACGGCGTGATTATGCCGCAGCACGGCGCGCCTTCCTTGACAGGAACGCTTATCAAAAGCGCAAGCGGCGCGGCCGAGCATGTTCCGCTTGTGCATGTCGTCAACCTTGCGCGAACCATCCGCGCGCTTCAACAGGAAGGTTTTTTCTGCATCGGCCTTGCCGAAGAAGGCCAGCGCCGTCTGGATCAGGAAAATCTTACAAAGGCGCCTTTGGCGCTCGTCCTTGGTGGTGAAGGCGATGGGCTTCGCGCTTTGACGCGCAAGCATTGTGATTGTCTTGCCAGCCTGCCGACTTGTCCGCCGATAGGAAGTTTGAATGTTTCAAACGCCGCAGCCATTGCTCTTTATGAAGTGGCGCGACAGAAATTATCCACAACTTAATGCGCCTGTATGTCTTTTTGCATGCGATAATGTTTTGACTCAGGAATCTGCATGAACAAGTGCCTTTTGCGCGCCGGCTGCGCTATCCGAAACGCGCAGAAAAAAGGCCGGTTTCTTGCGCTGAGGTTTATCAGGCGCGACCGCTTGCGCTTTTGTCGCCCGTATAAGAGCCTCGCCCTCCTGCTCGGGCGGCGCGGGGCCAGACAAAGCAATCCCATCGCGCGTATCCAAACGCGCAGAGGCTTCCATAACAACGCGCTCGCCTTTCCGCGTGCTGACAACGCCTATCACAAACCCTGCGGCCACAAGCAGCAGCGCCAAGGCAAACCAAAGAGCATGCCACCTGTACCGCAAAAGCGGATAACGCGCCATAACAGGAAGAATGGAAGGCATATCAGGAGAGGTCTTCATGACTGTCTCTTCTTATTGCGTTTTCACCGGCAAGGCAAGACGAATATGAAGCTCTTTAAGCCGCGCGGGATCAACCTCGTTCGGCGCCTGCATCATAAGGTCTTGAGCCTGTTGATTAAGCGGGAACGCGATGATCTCACGAATATTCGGCTCATCCGCCAAAAGCATCACGATGCGATCAATCCCGGGCGCTGTTCCGCCGTGCGGCGGCGCGCCCAGCTTCATCGCCGAAAGCATGCCGCCAAAACGCGATTCAAGTTCTTCGGCCTTATATCCCGCAATGGCAAAAGCCTTATACATCACCGCCGGCAAATGATTGCGTATCGCGCCCGAGGAAAGCTCCACGCCATTGCAGACAATGTCATATTGATAAGCCTTGATCGTCAAAGGATCTTTGGTCTCAAGCGCCTCAAGCCCGCCTTGCGGCATGGAAAAAGGATTATGCGAGAAATCAATCTTCCCGAGATCCTCATTATATTCAAACATCGGAAAATCAACGATCCAGCAAAAACGGAAAGCGTTTTTCTCGATGATGTCCATACCCTGCGCGATGCGCGTGCGCGCTTGCCCTGCCATCTTGCTTGCAGCCTGCGGCTTGTCACAAACAAAGAACACGGCATCACCATCGCGGCATCCCGTCAACTCGCGCAAAGCCTGCTGCGCTTGTTCGCCGACAAAACGGGCAATAGGCCCCTTTCCCGCGCCATTTTCAAAAATGATGTAGCCAAGCCCAGGCGCGCCGATCTCACGCGCCCAGTCATTGAGCTTGTCAAAGAAACTGCGCGGACAGCTTGCAACATCAGGCGCACGGATAGCCCGCACCACAGCCCCCGCCTCAATCAAATTACGGAAAGCCTGAAACGTAACGTCTTGGCGTTTAAACACATCCGTAACATCTGTAATCAGCAAAGGATTGCGCAAATCCGGCTTGTCCGAGCCGTAAAC
Source organism: Alphaproteobacteria bacterium (assembly GCA_009779135.1). GTDB lineage: Bacteria > Pseudomonadota > Alphaproteobacteria > UBA9219 > UBA9219 > UBA8914. The sequence goes on along the minus strand of WREW01000021.1, from coordinate 16,152 downwards.
CAGCATCGCCTCATCATAAGGAATGCGCCGGAAAGGCAGTTTGTCCACGATGGCCGCCGTCGCGCGGCGAAACCCGCTGAACTCATCAAACACGCCATAAAGAACAGGTTCGATAGCGTTAAAAACATCGTCCTGCGTGACAAAGCTCATCTCAATATCGAGCTGGTAAAACTCACCCGGGCTGCGATCAGCGCGCGCGTCTTCATCGCGGAAACAAGGCGCAATCTGAAAATAGCGGTCATACCCCGCCATCATCAAAAGCTGCTTGAACTGCTGCGGCGCCTGAGGAAGCGCATAAAACTTTCCGGGATGAATCCGCGAAGGCACAAGATAATCCCGCGCGCCCTCGGGGCTTGAAGATGTTAAAATCGGAGTCTGATATTCCTTAAACCCCGCCTCCCACATGCGCCGCCGCAGCGAGGCAACCACATCCGAACGCAAAACCATATTCTCCTGCAAACTCTTGCGCCGCAGATCAAGAAATCTGTATTTAAGTCGCACCTCTTCACCGGTATCAGGCTCGGCATTGACCTGCAGGGGCAAAGGCTCTGCCGCGCTCTGGACAATAAAATCTTCGATAAGAACTTCAATTTCGCCGGTGGGGAGCTGTTTGTTCAGAGTCTCTTCCGGACGGCGAACAACCTTGCCTGTGATGGTAACGACGCTCTCATTTTTGACATGCTCGACAATGGCAAGCAAAGGGCTTGAAAGATCAACCACGCATTGGGTGATGCCGTAATGGTCGCGCAGGTCGATAAAGAGCAGCCCGCCATGATCGCGCTTGCGATGAACCCAGCCGGAAAGACGAACGCCCTGCCCCACCTGCGCCGCGCGAAGCTGCCCGCAGGAATGCGTACGATAAGGATGCATAGAAAAAACCCCGAAAAAAGAGCCAAGACCCCTTATTTAAAGCCAAACCCCCCCAAGGGCAACCCCCCTAGCTCTCCCCCCGTCGCACCCCCTAAAGCCCTCCCCCCCCCCTCGCAGGGGAGGGTTGGGAGGGGGGGCACCTCCCCATTAATACTTTCAAAAGTTGCTTTCCCCCCAAAAAAAGCATATTAAAATGCAGGTTTCTACACCGTTTCCCGAGGGAAAAATGCTAACAAGACGCACCTTTTTAAAAGCCTCTTTTTCAGCCGCCGCCCTGATCGTAGCAGGCTCCGCAGGGGAGCTTTTGGCAGACAGCGTGAGCGACAGCATTTGCTTCCCCTATGTAAAAAACGGAAAGATCCAGCAAACGCCCGAAGGCGAAGACCTTATCCAAGGCTTTAGCGTTATCATGTTCGGCGACAAGAAAAAGAAGGAAACAGACCGCGTCTTTTTCTTTAATTTTCAAAAACCTCTCCCGTTAAGCCAGCTTAACAAAGCCAGACTTGCCGAATCCATTGAAGACCCCTACGCGCGGTTTGCGGCCACATCAGCCCTGAATATGGTTAACAGGGATATGGTTCAATCGACAGATCAGGAAGTTTTGGCGCACTATAAAAAGGCCGCCAATCAGCAGGGCCGTTTATATATGTCAAAAGCCTTGGAAAAGGGGGGCGAAGCCGAAGATTATATCCGTAACAGCTTGAACCTTAACCTTCCCTCTCAAATCTACGAACCACGTTAAGAAAGGATGCCCCCATTTTTTCTTCATTTCTGTAAAGAAATAATACTTTCTCTATTGAAACAGGAAGAAAAAATCTTGTAGAAACGCTTGATCGTTGCAACAACCTCACCCAACACGCAAGGAGCATAAAATGAGCAACACCAATTTGAAAAAAGCATTTATGGCTGTAGCTGCGGCTACAACCCTCGCTATCTCGTCCGGATGCGCCAACAACGCAGGCTACGAAGTCAAGCAAGGCATGGTCAATGGTGAAATGACAGGCATGACCTATAAAGGTCAGGCCGTGACCGGCGAACAGGGCGGTGAAGTTTCCATGGCCGTCATTTACAAAGGCAACGATCCGCTGAGCAGTTCAACAGTCAACCATTTCGCGCAGGCCGTAGAGATCAAAGACGGCAAACTGTCCGATATGCCGGTGACGGGCGCCATCACAGAGCGCAAAGCGCCAGTTGATCGCGTTATTGATCCTCTCAAGAAGGTCGCCGAAATCGGAACCAATGTTGCTGTAAGCATCGCCGTTCTGAAAGACGCTGAGTCTTATAAGACCGAGGCGAACGCTTACAAAAGAAACGTAGATGAGCAAGCCAAACTGACCGGCGCGAAGAAAGCCAACATTAACGCTGACACAGCTCTCAAGAACGAGCAGTCCGCCACGCAGAATGTGACACGGGACAACATCCGGTCGGACACAGCTCTCAAGAATGAGCAAGCTGCCACGCAGAATGATGTGCGCCAGAACCTCGCTGAGGACACACGCCTTAAAGCCTCACAGCAACAGGTGAACGCTGCGAACATACAGTACACCGCAGAGAAGACAAGATCTGAAGCCATCGGCCAACAGAAAACAGCTGCGGAAATACGGAATGTTGAGCAGAACACGCAACTTCAGGCCGCGCAGATCCGGAACACCGAGCAAAATACACAGCTTCAGGCAGCCCAGATCGGGACAGAAGCCACGAAGCAACAGCTGGGTGCTATTCATGTGCAGGAATCAGCTTCGAGAATCCAGCTGAACTCTGCCAAAACAGGCCTGATCCAGAGTCGTACACCTCAGCCGAGACCGTAAGAGCAGGCTGAAGCAAACGAATAAAAAGGCGGTTTTCCCTATTGAAAACCGTCTTTTTTTCTTGATGAAACCATTAAAACCTCATAAATTACTTTAAAAGCTTATGTGATAAAGGGAGTAAGTTTATGTCTTCCACAAACATGACCGAAGAAGAAAACGCATTACCGTTTTTTCAAAAGTTTTCTTGGCCGAAGATCTTTAAAAAGATCAAGATTCCCGCTGTTGTCTTTTCGACAATCACGGCCCTGTTTTTTTCATTCAGTCCGGCACATGCGGCGCAGGAAAAGACAAACACTTCCTCTGAAGTAACTTCGACACAAAAGACGACGCCTGTAAAAATTGAGCAAAAGTCCAAGAAAAAGAAACCCGTCAAGCAAGCTAAAATCAAGCAGGCCCCCAAGGCAAAGAAACCGAACCTCGCTCTGATTGCAAAAGCCAAAATCAAGCAGGAGCCTAAAAAGAAACCGAACCTTGCTCTGATTGAAAAAGCTAAAATCAAACAAGCGCCCAAGACAGAGAAACCGAAATCCATCAAAGGGGCCTATTGCGCGCAGAACTCCGCTAAGATCCACATAGCGCCGCTATCTGTGGCATCGTCACTTGATGAAGAACTGGCGCCGCTGCCCGATTACACGCTTGCATGGAAGTTCATAAAAAAATCAGCTGCCCACAACATATCCCCGATCCTTGCGCCCGTCCTTGAAAAGACTCCGGCCATGCTTGCTGCGCTTAAAGCGCCGGTGCCTGTTGCTGCTGTTGTGGCCAAGGAAGAAACAAAACCATCCCAGATCATCGGCGTTTCAAAAGAAATCCTGCGCCAACCAGCAACCGCCATCGGCTGGACACCGGCCCTGTATGCCGCCGAAAGCTTCACGCTTTATCAGATCAACAAAAAGCAGGAAACAAAGCCTTCTGCGCCGAGCATCGTCGTCGGTATTTCAAAAGAAGTCCCAGCGCAACCGGCGACTGTCATCGGCTGGACGCCGGCCCTGTATGCCGCCGACAGCTTTACGCTTTACAAGCTCCAAAAGCTCGCCGCTGACAAAACGCCCGCGCCAACCAAGATCGCTGCCGCCGCCCCCAAGCCGGTGGTTGTTCCCAAAGCCCTGCGTGATACTCTCTCGCCCAAACTTTTTACCCAGCTCTCGCCCGAGACGAAAAAGCTTGCTTTCAAAATCAAAGACAGTCTGGACGATCCCCATGGCGAGAACAAGGTCGAGGTCAACCGTTTTTATGCAAAAGTTCAGTATGATCTTTCCATGGCAAAAAACAGTAACAGCCCTGAATCCCAGAAAGCACAATACGCGCTGGCCAAAAAAGGCGCGGAATACGCCATCGCCAGCGGCCTTGCCATAACCTATGAAGGCCGCAGCAATCTCACAAATTACGGGATGGAGCTTGTAAAACAAGATAAGGTTTTCGCAGCTGCCGTCCTTGCCGACACGCTGCGGCGGCTTGAGTTAATCCACCCCGTCAATCACGAATCCGCAAACCAGTGGTCGAGCAAAACTTGGCACGAAACCGCGCCGAAACTCACCGATGAAGAGTTCAAAAGAGCCAATCACGAAGCGGACAGGATTGCCGCCTACCTCGCCCTTGATCGGGAGCGTCTCAAAGAACAAATCAAAATATACAAGAAAATGTGCTGGGAAGCCCGTATGACATACAAGGCAGACGGAACGCCCGAGATGTCCGAGGAAGAATATCAGCAATGCAAGGCCATCAAAGTGGTCGAGCATCCCAAGCCCGAGCAACCCTCGCCGCCCCCGCGCCGTCACGCTTCAGTCGGCAGAAGCAGTCCGGCGATTTAAGCGCCTCTTGCCGCGCACGCGACTTTGGCTTAACGTAGCCCGCGCCAGGAGTAATTCATGACAGCGCTTATTTCGACAACACAGGATCTTGCTTCTTTATGCGCCCAGCTGGGCGCAAGCTCGTTTGTCACGATTGACACTGAGTTTATGCGGGAGCGCACCTACTATTCCAAACTCTGCCTCATCCAGCTTGCGGATGCGCAAGGCGCTTACGCCGTAGATCCTTTGGCGCCGGATCTTGATCTCACCCCGCTTTTTGAGCTTCTGGCCAATCCTGATGTGCTGAAAGTCTTCCACGCCGCGCGTCAGGATGTCGAGATTTTTGTCGATCTGACAGGCCGCGTGCCGACGCCTCTTTTTGACACGCAAGTCGCCGCCATGGTGTGCGGCTTTGGCGATTCTGTTTCCTACAGCACCCTTGCCCATGCGCTTACGGGTGCCGTTCTTGATAAATCCAGCCGCTTTACCGACTGGTCACGCCGCCCGCTTCGCCCCGAGCAAATCAGTTACGCGCTCAGCGATGTCACTTATCTGCGCACCATTTATGAAAAATTGCGCACGCGCATTGAAAAGCAAAACCGTCAAAGCTGGGTGCAGGAGGAAATGGACGTCCTCACAAATATAGACACCTACAAAACAGACCCCCTTGAACAATGGCAGCGCCTGAAACTGCGTCACGAAACCCCAAGGCGTCTGGCTGTGCTGCGTGAACTCGCAGCTTGGCGCGAGATACAGGCACAAAAAGAAAATCTCCCCCGTGGGCGCATCGTCAAAGACGAACTTTTGATTGAGCTTGCCCACCAGCTCCCCAAAACGCAGGAAGAGCTTGCTTCCATGCGCGGCATGGCCACAGGTTTTGAACGTTCGCGCACAGCCGCCGCGCTTCTTCAAGTCATAGAAAAAGGATGCGCAATCCCGCAGGAAGAATGCCCGTCTTTGCCTCCGCGCGTGAAACTTTCACACGGCGCCAGCGCCACGCTTGAGCTTCTCCGCGTCCTTTTGCGCGGCGTAAGTGAAAAAGAAGACGTCGCCGCCAAACTGATCGCCTCAGCTGCAGATCTCGAACTTCTGGCAAGCGAAGATCACCCCGACATCTCCGCCCTCAAAGGCTGGCGCAAAGAAATCTTCGGCCAAACCGCGCTGGCGCTAAAACGCGGCGAGATTGCACTCACCCTGAAAAACAACAAAGTCACTTCATTGTCATTGCAAGAAAATCCGGCCCTCTAGCCCCCTCTTGTCATTGCGAGGAAAGTCGGCAAAGCCGGCTTGACGCGGCAATCTCGGCGATGTTGCAGGGATTGCCGCGTCAGGCCTAAAGGCCTTCCTCGCAATGACAATAATTGTCAACCCACACCCCTAACGCCTCTCTTGCCCGCTCCGTATAAGCCTCTTTCCGCGCGCGTCCGCTTTTCACAGCCGTAATCGGCGGAAACAAACTGAAATTGACATTCATAGGCTGGAAACTTTCGCTTCTCGCCCCGCCTGTTATATGCACAAGCAACGCGCCAAGCGCGGTCTGCACAGGCGGCGGCGGAATCTCTTTTCCTAAACGCGCCGCCGCAACAAAAATCCCTGCCAAAAGCCCCGTAGCGGCGGACTCGCAATAGCCTTCAACGCCGATAAGCTGCCCCGCAAACCGCACGGACGGGTTAGTGCGCAATCTTAAATATGAATCCAAAAGCTGGGGCGACTTTATAAAACTATTGCGGTGAATCCCGCCCAGACGCGCAAACTCCGCCTTTTCAAGGCCCGGGATCATGCGCAAGACTCGCTCTTGTTCGCCATAACGCATCTTGGTCTGAAATCCCACCATGTTCCAAAGAGTCCCAAGCGCATTATCCTGCCGCAGCTGCACAACAGCATAGGGCCGCTCTTTTTTATGAGGATTGGTCAAACCGACGGGTTTAAGCGGCCCATAACGCAGCGTGTCAACCCCGCGCGCGGCCATAACTTCAATGGGAAGACAGCCCTCAAAATAAGGCGTGTCTTTTTCAAAATCACGGAAAGGCACAGTCTCCGCCTCAAGCAAAGCCGCAACAAAGGCTTTGTACTGCGCCTCATCCATCGCGCAGTTGATATAGTCTTTGCCATCGCCCTTGTCATAGCGCGATTGAAACCAGACTTGACTTTGATCCAGACTGTCAAACGCCACAATGGGCGCCAGAGCATCAAAGAAATGCAAAGCCTCCTTCCCCGTTAATTGAACAATCGCGCTGGCCAACGCATCAGACGTCAAAGGCCCCGAGGCGACAATCACATCCCCCACCTGCGGAATAGACGTAGCCTCTTCCCGTTTAAGCGTAATCAAAGGATGCGCGGTGATAAGCTTTGTAACCTCGCGCGCAAAAGCATGGCGATCCACGGCCAAAGCGCCGCCTGCGGGAAGCCGCTTCTTGTCGGCAACAGATAAAATCAGAGACCCCGCGCGGCGCATTTCCTGATGCAAAAGACCAACAGCATTATAAACCGCATCATCCGAACGCAGCGAGTTTGAGCAAACAAGTTCCGCCAGCAGATCGCTCTGATGCGCGGGGCTGAGCCGCGACGGACGCATCTCCCAAAGACATACGGGAACGCCACGGCTGGCAAGCTGCCAGGCGGCCTCACACCCCGCAAGACCGCCGCCAAGAACATGAACAGGTTCAGGCATTATGGCGTGGCGTCAGCAGCTACTTGCATTTTGATGATCTTGGAAGGATTATCCACAGCGCCATTATCGGACTGCGAGCCTTTTTTAATCAGATCCACGAACTCCATGCCCTGAACAACCTGACCCCAGACGGTATATTGCCCATCAAGGAATCTGGAATCGTCAAACACAATAAAGAACTGGCTGTCCCCCGAATTGGGATCCTGCGCCCGCGCCATCGAGACGATGCCGCGCACATGAGGCTCTTGACTAAACTCGGCCCTCAGCTTCTGGCCCGAGCCGCCCGTGCCATCGCCCCGAGGATCGCCCGTCTGCGCCATAAAGCCCGGGATCACGCGGTGAAACTTCAGGCCGTCATAAAAGCCCTGACGAGTCAACTCCTTGATACGCGCCACATGGCCGGGCGCAAGATCAGGCCGCAGTTGGATCACCACGCGCCCGTCCGCAAGATCAAGATAGATCGTGTTTTCAGGATCAAGGCCGGACATGGTTTGAGCATCAGCAGGATTGGTCATGGGAAGAACTCCGAGCATAAGAAGAAAGAGCAAGCGTTTAAACATTGTTCACCTTTGTGGTTAGGGATAATATGAGGGTATCCAGTTTTGCGCAAAGAGGAAAGAAAGAAATGCAATCCCGCGCCTTGTTTTTAGACCGCGACGGCATCATCAATGAAGACCGCCAGTTTGTAGGCTTTCAAAAGGACTTTGTCTTTAAAGAAGGCATCTTCCCCTTTCTGCGCGCGGTTCAGAATAAAGGCTACCGCCTTGTGATCGTCACCAACCAGTCCGGCGTGGCGCGCGGCTATTACAGCGTAAAGGATTACGAGGCCTTAACCCGCTGGATGCTGCAAGAGCTTAAAAAGCAAGGCATCACCATCGACCTGACGCTGGCCTGCTTTGCTTACGAAGGCGGCAGCTTCTGGCGCAAACCCAACCCGGGCATGATACTGGAAGGCGCCATGCAGCTGAACCTTGACCTCGCGCGTTCAGCCATGGTGGGGGATAACGTCACGGATGTGCAGGCCGCAGGGGCCGCCCATATCGGAAAAGCCTTCCTCCTCACCGAAAACCCAGACCTGTCCCCACCAGACACCCACATCATCAAAACCCTGAACGAGATTTTACCCCACCTCTAAAAACCTGTCATTGCGAGGAAGGCCTTTAGGCCTGACGCGGCAATCTCTGCAATCCAGCCCTCCCCCTCCACTTGTCATTGCGAGGAAGGCCTTCAGGCCTGATGCGGCAATCTCGATCCCCATATTTCCATTTTATAACAACAAGTTAAAAAATCAGAAAAGAGGTTGTGACCGGCCCTCTTTGCGGTTATGATCCGGTTGTCGAAAAAAGCCATGAGCGTATTTTAAGTTGGATGGATTTCACCCCGCATCCCTTCAAGCGCACATGACGATAGGGGCAACGAGTTTGCTTTTTCTGGCGCGTCAGGGTTTTCCTTTTTCCAGCCCATCGCGACAAAAAGCGGGAGATTATAATGGTAAAAAGAATGCTGGTGGATGCAACGCATCCAGAAGAAACGCGCGTAGCTATTGTGGACAGCCACCGCGACTCAAGCCGTCTGGAAGATTTTGATTTCAGCCTGACGCGCAAGCCCATTTTAAGGGGCAACATCTATCTCGCCAAAGTCATAAGGATCGAACCCTCGCTTCAAGCGGCGTTCGTTGAATATGGCGGCAACCGTCACGGGTTTTTGCCCTTTGGTGAAATCCACCCCGACTATTTCCGTATTCCCATGGCGGATCGCAGCGTTGAAGAAGAAGATCAAGGCGCCGCAGAGGACGAAGACTCCGCCATTTTAGAGGAAGAACCGCCCCAGCTCGAAGACCCCGACCTTAAAGAAGAACCCCCTGCGCCGCCGGAAATCCTTGCGCCGCCGCCGGTATTTCCGCACGCTCTGGGTGACAGCGAGGACATGGCTGTCGGACTTATTACGGATTTCGGTAATGCTGTTTTGGGCGATTCTGAATCGCTCACGGAAGTCATCATGCCGCAGGTTCCGCCGGAAAGCGTCGGCGGCGACACGACAGAACGCATCGTCCGCCAGCATAAACCGCGCTACAAGATCCAAGAGGTCGTCAAGCGCGGCCAGATCATGCTGATCCAAGTCGTCAAGGAAGAACGCGGCAACAAAGGCGCGGCGCTGACAACCTATCTTTCACTGGCGGGCCGCTATTGCGTTTTGATGCCGAACACAGACCATGGCGGCGGAGTCTCACGCAAAATCACCAATCATCAAGACCGCCGCCGCATGAAGGAGATTCTGGATCAGCTCGAGATCCCCGAAGGCATGGCCGTCATCCTGCGCACTGCGGGGATGGAACAAGACCCGCCCGACATCCAGCGCGATCTTGAATATCTTCTTTCGATATGGGATCACATCCGTGAACAGACCCTGCAGGCAACAGCGCCGGCTTTGATTTACGAAGAAGCCAACCTTCTCAAGCGTTGCGTGCGCGACCTTTACGCGCAGGAGATCAACGAGATTTTGGTCGCCGGACAAGAAGGCTATGAACAAACGCGCGATTTCATGCGCGCCTTGATGCCGGATCAAGTGGAAAAAATAAAACTCTACGAAGATTCCATCCCGCTCTTCATCCGCTATCAGGTTGAAAAACAGATTGACGCGCTGAGCGACCCCGTTGTCCAGCTGCGCTCGGGCGGTTATCTTGTGATAAACCCGACAGAAGCTTTGGTTTCCATTGACGTCAATTCGGGCCGCGCCACGCGCGAGCGGCATATTGAAGAAACCGCCCTCAAAACCAATCTCGAAGCCGCCGAAGAAGTCGCAAGACAGCTGCGCCTGCGCGACCTTGCCGGTCTGATTGTGATTGACTACATCGATATGGAGGAAGGCCGCAACAACAGCGCTGTCGAGCGCCGCATGAAAGAGGCGATGAAAAACGACCGCGCGCGCCTTCAAATCGGAAGGCTTTCGCCTTTCGGCCTGATGGAGCTTTCGCGCCAGCGCCTGCGCCCGAGCCTTGTAGAAATCAATTTCGAAAAATGCCCGCATTGCGCAGGACTGGGCTATATACGCTCATCCGACGCCGCAGCGCTTTCCGTGCTGCGCGCCATTGAAGAAGAAGCCATCCGCGCCCGCGCAAATACAATCACAGCCTCGGTTCCCGCGCATGTCGCTATTTTCATGCTGAACTGCAAACGCGATGTGTTGGATCGTTTAGAAAAGCATTACGGAATCACGATCTTGATGGAGCAAGACGATCATCTCCCGCCCCCAGGCTATAAGATCGAACGCGCCAAAGGCCGACCGCGCACAGACTCTTGCCAAGCCGCCGTCAACACAGATCAAGTTTTTGCCGAAACGCAGCAAGAGCAAACAGAAAAAACGCTCGAAAGCGGTGATGTATTTGTCGATGACAAAAACGACCGCACACGCCGCCGCCAAAACAAAAACCGCCGCACAGGAAGCCGCCACACAAACAAGCGCGCCCCCGCACAAGCGGACCAAGCACCCGCCGCCGAAGATGTCTTCATAGCCACGCCCACGCAGCAGCCCCACGAAGCCACGGCCGAAAGCGAGCAAGAACCCGCCCGCCGCCGCCGCCGCGGCCGTCGCGGTGGCCGCCGCCACACAGGACAAGAAACAAACGGTTCTTCGGACATCTGGTCAACGCCACCCGCGCCGGTTCCTGACACAGAAGGCTCCCTACACAGCTACGCCGCAGCGCAGGACATGCCGGTTGCCATCCCCACCAGTATCCACGACCTCGACACAACCCCCAAACCCGTGGCCAAGGAACACCCCAAACCCCCACGCCCAACCCCCGAGGGGTCCGAACCCAAAACCTACGAAATCATCAACCCCCCCGCCGACCAACCCAAAGGCGGCTGGTGGCGCCGTTTGACCTCACAGGATTAACCCCTTTAGCCCCCCTTAGCCCTCCCCCCTTGTGGGGGAGGGTTGGGTGGGGGGCCCCCCACATCCGTAACACACTGACAAAAAAACAAAAACCACACCGAAAGTAATAACAACCGCCACATCTATAGCTTTTACCCTAGATTTCTGGAAAGATCACAACAACTTAAAACCCTTTCTACCTTAAAAATGGGAGAACAAATTATGAGCTGCTTTACCGAATGTATGAGGAGATGTTGCTGCTGTGCGCCCCCCCCTCCTTGTGTCTGCCCAGTTTCTACTTTGAAAGGCACATTTTGGGTTACGGCTGCACACAATAAACTCAGGGAATCTTTATATGGCACCTCTGGAACGTACACCATGTTTAGAAAAGAATTTGCAACCCACGCCGAAATGTGTGGTCTTACCTCATCTTCAATCGACTTTAAATCTGACGGCTTTCGTGTTGTAAGATCAGACCCTTCAAAAACCTCTGCCGTAAAAGCGTTTACGCTTTTTAATGATGGACGTGTTTCTGTTGACACGGCACAAAAACTGAGCAACCCTTACAAAACAATCCCTTTGGAACAAGCAACATGTGCTGATCAATGGGAAGCGTCTGTCTATCAAAGATGTATCAAACAAGCTTTGCATTGCGCACTGTAATAAAAAACTCTTTTAACCCACAAAAAAAAACGGAAAGCCGGACAACCCCGCTTTCCGTTTTTTAATTTACCCCCACCCTACCCTCCCCCACAAGGGGGGAGGGTTAGAGAGATATTACTTCAACTCAACCTTCGCACCGGCAGCTTCGAGCTTTTTCTTCAGCTCTTCAGCCTGCGCCTTGGCAACGCCTTCCTTGACGGTCTTGGGCGCACCTTCGACAAGATCCTTGGCTTCCTTCAAACCAAGGCCCGTGATCGCGCGGACTTCCTTAATCACGTCGATCTTCTTGTCGCCCGCGGCGGCAAGGATAACGGTGAACTCTGATTGCTCTTCCGCAGCCGGAGCAGCACCGGCAGCCGGAGCAGCAGCCACGGCCACAGGCGCGGCGGCGCTGACGCCCCACGCTTCTTCAAGCATTTTGGTGAACTCGGCCATTTCGATGACGGTAAGCTTGGAAAGCTCGTCCATAAGTTTTTTAAGATCTGCCATTGTCTTTCTCCTTTGTTTACATAAAACGTGATGTTGTTGGTGTGGTAAGCCTACCCGCCGGCTTTTGCGTTCAGCACGCGAACCATCTGGCCTGCCGGCTCATTCAAAGTCCGCACAAGCTTGGTTGCCGGTGCCACCAGCAAGCCAATAAGAGTCCCGCGCAGCTCATCCAGCGAAGGCAGGCTGGCCAGAATCTTGGTTGCTTCCGCATCCAGAATCTGTCCCCCCATCGAAGCCGCAATAAGCTCGAGCTTGTCATTTTTCTTGGCAAACGTAGCCGCAACCTTCGCCGCCGCCACGGGATCTGTTGAATAGGCAAGCGCCGTAGGCCCTTTCATATAAGGCTCAAGCCCCTCTAAAGGCGTGCCTTTGATGGCCAGCTTGGTCAGCGTGTTTTTGCCGACCTTCATCGTTACACCGGCAGCCCGCATGGCGCGGCGCAGCTCAAGCGTCTGGTCGGCATCAAGGCCGTTTTGAACCAGAACCACAACCAGCTGAGCGTCTTTAATCTCAGAGATCAAAGCCTGCACATGATTTTCTTTTTCCTTGCGGTTGTCACTGACATGCATATTCATCCGCGCACCCCTTTCCTCGGCAAAAACCGTTTCTTATCTATCTGAAAAAAGGAGGAACGAGGAAAAGAAGCGCCGACAAAGCCTGCGAGGCAAAGATCTTTTCAACTTTCTTCCATCTATGCTGGCTTATTTAAGCGCCCGCAGCGCACCCGCAGTCTCAGACAGAAAAATCTAGGAGCCCTCTATACCCCCCCCCCTGCCCAAAAGCAAGGGGGGAAATAACTTTTTAGCTAAAATGTCATTGCGAGGAAGGGGGGATTACTGCGCCTTCTCAGCAATCGCCCAGAAACCGTCCGCGCTCAGGCTGGCAGCCCCTACCAAGACACCATCAACATCAGGGTCTTTCATAATCAAGCCGGCATTGCCGATCGCAACCGAGCCGCCGTAAATAATCGGCACCGCCACGCCGGCCTCACCCAGAGCCTCACGCAATTTGCGGTGGACGGCGGAAATCTCCTCCACCTCCGGCGTCTGCCCCGAGCCGATGGCCCATATCGGTTCATAAGCCACGATAAGCTGCGCAGGATGATAGCGATCCGGCAAAGACTCCAAAAGCTGCGTAACAATGGCCGCTTCAGCGCCCCCCGCCGCCCGCTGGTCCAGCGTTTCCCCCACGCACACAACCGTAACCAGCCCCGCAAGCTGCGCAGCCGCGACCTTTTTGGCAATCAAGGCATTATCTTCGCCATAGGCCATGCGGCGCTCGGAATGGCCCAGAATAACATAGCGGCAGGAAAGATCCACCAGCATGCCGGCGCTGATATCGCCCGTGTAGGCGCCATGATTGGCATAATGGCAATCCTGCCCCCCAAGCATCACACCAGAGCCCATCAACGTCTCGGCCACAGGCCAAAGCAAGGTTGTGGGCGGGCATAAAACAACGTCAAAAGGCAAAGGCCTTTCCTCCATGGCGCGCGCGGCAACCTCTTGCGCCAGATTCAGGCCCGAGGTCAGGCGTCCGTTCATTTTCCAATTGGCCACGATAACTTTACGTCTTTTGGACATCGCTCAAAAACTCCACAGGTAGGAGAAGCAAAACTGTTGCGGGCAGCATAGACTTTTATCATACTGCTAAGCAACCAAGAATCAAGAGGACATGTCTCATGCTTCAATCCATACACGGCCTTGCAAAATCCTGGATTTTTAAAGGACTGATGCTCCTTCTGGTTGTCAGTTTCAGCATCTGGGGCATTGGCGACATGTTTCGCAGCAACCCCGGCAAGCGCGAAGTGGCCATCGTGGGGGGGATCAAGATCTCGGCGCTTGCACTTGAGTCGCGCTTTGAAAAGGATCTGCCGCGCCTGCGGCAAATGTTCGGCGGCACCCTGACAGCGCAGCAGGCGCGCCAGTTCGGTTTTCTCGAACATACGCTTGAAATGATGATCGAGGAAACACTCTATGATCTTCAGGCCCAAAAGCTGGGTCTTAATGTCAGCAGCGCTTATATTCTCGACCAGCTCGGGCGGGAGCCCTCGCTGCGGGACGAAAGCGGCCATTTCAACAGGCAGATGTGGCAGCAGGCCTTGTCCAAGATGGGCCTGACCGAAAAAATGTTCTTTGAGCTTGAGCGTCACAACATGGCGCGCCAGCTTGTCCTCGGAAACCTGATGGCCAATATCGAGGCGCCCAAAACAATCATCGACCATCTTTATCAGGCGCGCGGCGCCATGCGTATTTTAGAAGTCATCACCTTGCAAGACGACCTGCTGAAACATGACAACGCGCAAAGCCTGCAAAACCCTGACGAAGAAACGCTGAGAGCTTGGTACGCCGCGCATGAAAGCGATTTTACAGCCCCCGATTATCGCGCAATCACCATCGCCAGACTTTCTGCGGCGGATCGTGCGGAAAACATAAATGTAACGGAAGAAGAGCTGCAAAAAGCCTACGAAGCGCGGCGCGAGGCTTTCAAACTCCCGCCCTCGCGTGATCTTGTGCAGGTCGTTTTGCAGGATGAAGAAGCCGCCAAAGCGCTGCTGGAAAATGCCTTGAAACAAAGCAGCCTTACCAAAGCCGCCCGCGAAGCCGGCCTGACGCCGATTGTGATGACGCGAATCACCGAAGACAATATTTTGCCCGAGCTGTACGCGCCTGTTTTTTCGCTGATCACCGGCGAAACCTCAAACCCGATTAAAAGCTCTCTTGGCTGGCATATCGTCAAAATATCTTCCATTTATGAAAGCAGCTATACGCCTTTGAGCGAGGTCAAGGATGATCTGCGCAAAATCATACAAAGCGAAAAAAGCGCAAATACGCTTTCCGAAACGCTGGGCGCAATAGATGACGCTCTGGCGGCGGGCCAGAGCCTTGAGGATGTCGCCGAAACCTTCCGCCTTCATCTGACGCGCTTTGCGGCGGTGGATGATAAGGGACAAGACGCCGCAGGCCATCGTATTGAGGATTTTCCGGCCCCCTCTCTAACCTTGCGCGCCGCGCAGGATTTAGAGGCTCAGGAAATAAGCGAGATTCTCGATGACGGCAAAGGCCAATATTATATTGTGCGCGTGGATCAAGTGACGCCAAGCGCCCTGCGTCCTTTTGAAAGCGTGCAGGCCGAAGTCGCCAAAATCTGGCGGGCGGAAATGCTAAGGGCGCACGCAGAAAATCTGGCGCAGAATATCGCTAAATCCCTGCGGGAAGGAACGCGGGCGACAAACTACGCCGCCCTCCCCGGCGTGGGTGTGAAATTGTCCAGACCCATCTCATATCTGGGCACCATGGATCCTGATGTGCCGCAAGCGGCTTTGGCCGAGATTTTCCAGATGAAGAAAGGCGATGTCATCGTAGCCCAGTCGTTCGGACGCCATTATGTGTTGCGCCTTTCGGATATCGTTCCTGTCGATCCGCAAAAACCGGAAGCCTCGCGCCAGGTGGTGATTGATGATATGAAAGACAAAATGGGTCTTGGCCTCATCGACCAGTATTCGGCTTACTTGCGCACGATCTTTCCGGTCAAGATCAACAAAGACGCCCTGAACGAACTCAAGAACCGTGATAATAATGCGGATTAGTCTCATCGCATTTCTGGGGCTTCTTGCCTTCAGCGGAGCAGCGCAAGCCTCACCGGCGGAAGTGCGTGAAGTCGCGCGCCTCAACAACTGCCCACCGCAGTCTATCGAGATTTTCCAGCAAACAGTCGGCGCCCGCGCCCAAACCATCTACCGCGTAAGCTGCGACATCCCCGCATCCTTGAGCAAAGACGCCCCCCCTCCCGTCAACGCCATCCTCGTGCGCTGTCTGGGCACACTCTGCGATGTCATGCGAACCCTCTACAAACAAGACAGCGCACCTTAGCCCACCACCACTCCCTTGTCATTGCGAGGAAGGCCTTTAGGCCTGCCGTGCCAATCCCGGCTTCTTTGCCGAGCTTCGCACGCCCCCACCAAGGGCCTTCCTCGCAGCGACAGTTTGTT
>WREW01000020.1 GCA_009779135.1 Alphaproteobacteria bacterium | reverse complement strand
GCCGCCTTACGCAGCCACCGCCTGTGACTCCAGCAAGGCGGGGATGCTGCAATGGACGGGATCTGCTTTTCAAGGGTGCGATGGGCAAACATGGCTTACGCTGGGCGGGACGGTGAATACGGCTTCGAATCCCTTTAGCTTCACCGATCAGACGGGGGTGGCGTTTGACACAACGGTCATCAGCAATGCGATAACGCTGGGCGGGTTTACGGGACAATTACTCGCCGTTTGCAATCCGAGTTGTACGGGCATGTATCGCAACGGTGTTGCGGTGGGGATGTCGGCAAACTTCTCGGCGGGGGATACGATTGCTATTCAACTGACATCGGCCTCAACCGGTTTGACGCCTACGACGGCTTCCGTCACGGTGGGGACGACGACTTCGGCCACATGGACAGTCACAACCGCGCCGAATGCCTGCGTTGGGATACCGCCTGTTGGGACGCGGTGTGATGATGGGACGGTCTATGCGGGATTGTCGCCGGATGGATTTGTCCCGATGTATGCCGCGCCTTGCGATCTGGGCATGAGCTGGAACGGAACAAGCTGCACTGGCGTGCGGCAGGTCTTTTCATGGAATGATGAAACAAATCCTGATACCGTTGTGACAGGATTCACATCCTCATTCACAGGCAAGGCCAATACAGCGGGGCTTGTTGCGCTCGGCGACTCGCCATCGCCTGCGCCCTATCGCGCGGCACAAGCCTGTCATAATTTGAATGTAAGCGGATTTAATGACTGGTACCTGCCCGCCAGAAATGAATGGGATGTGCTTTTCGCCATCAGCGCTAATGGCACGGCTCACGGTTTTACAACAGAACAGGTTAATTATGTAGTTCGCTACTGGGCGTCCACTGAGACTGGTGCTAATTCTGCAAATGAAATAGGGCTTGCAACCGGCGGATGGTTAAACTCATCCAAATATTTAAACCATTATATTCGTTGCGTTCGGCGGTGATCGCCTCTCCCCTTGTCATTGCGAGGAAAGCCGCCGCAGGCGGATTGACGTGGCAATCTCGGTGATATTGCAGGGATTGCCGCGTCGGGCCTAAAGGCCCTCCTCGCAATGACAATATGGCCACTTTGTCCCTTGCCCGCAGATGACAAAAAGGGGAAGATACGGACATGACAAACATCTTCCTTATCCCCGTCATGTCCTACCCTCTTTGGATGTGGGCTGTTTTTCCTGTCATTATCTTGGCGCTGTTGATTTTTGATCTTGGCGTGATGAATCGCAAGGATCATGAAATCGGGTTTAAGGAAAGCTTGATGATGTGCTCGGCTTACGCCGTGATCGCGCTTGGTTTCGGCGGGTGGATTGCGCATGCGATGGGCGCGGAAAAGTTTGCCACTTATCTGACCGGTTATGTGGTCGAGCTTACCCTTTCCATCGACAATATTTTTGCCATCGCCATGGTTTTTTCCTTTTTTGCGATTCCTCGGCTTTACCAGCACCGCGTTCTTTTCTGGGGGATTTTGGGCGCGATTGTTATGCGCGGGATGATGATCTCGCTGGGCGCGGTTCTGGTCAGCAGGTTTTCATGGGTTCTTTACGTCTTCGCCGTCTTTTTGATCTTTACCGGCATTAAAATGCTGATGGCCAAAGAACAAGAATCCGACATGGCCAACAACCCGCTTTTAAGATTCATGCGCAAGCATTTCCGCATCACCGAAACGCTGCATGGCAACCACTTCTTCGTTAAAAAGCCTTCCCGCAGCGGCAAAGCTGTCTGGTGGATGACGCCTCTTTTCGTGTGTCTTGTGATGGTCGAGTTTGCGGATGTGATTTTCGCAGTCGATAGTGTGCCCGCAATTTTCATGATTACAACAGACCCGTTTATTATCTACACCAGCAATATTTTCGCCATTTTGGGCCTGCGCGCGATGTATTTCGTGCTGGCCTCTATGATTGCGCGTTTTGCCTATCTTAAATATGCGCTGTCGCTGGTTTTGATTTTTATCGGAAGCAAATCCTTTGTCGCTTGGAGCCTTGGATGGGTGCATTTTCCCATCGCCATCTCGCTTTCTGTTACCGTCCTGCTTTTGGGCGGCGGGATCGTTGTTTCTCTGGTTAAAACAAGAAAAAACCCCTCTTATTGACAGGTTTGTCTGGGGTGCTATAAGGGTGTCATGAAGTTTCTCGCACTTGTCGGACGGACTTTTCTCCGCTTTTTAGAAGCCACCGGTCGCTTCAGCCTGTTTGCGTGGTACACTCTGCGGCACACCTTCAGCCTGCCCGTCTATTGGCGGCAAATCGGGCGGCAGGCAGTCGATATCGGCTACTATTCTCTGCCCGTGGTGGGGCTGACAACGCTTTTTACCGGCATGGCTCTGGCGTTGCAAATGAATGCCGGATTTTCCCGCTTTGATGCGGCCAATGCCATTCCCACCGTGGTGGCGCTCGGCATCACGCGCGAACTTGGGCCCGTGATGGCCGGTTTGATGGTCGCAGGCCGCATAGGCGCCGCCATCGCTGCCGAGCTCGGCACCATGCGCGTGACGGAGCAAATTGATGCTCTGGTCACCCTATCCGTCAATCCGTACAAATATCTTGTCGTGCCGCGCTTTTTAGCCGCCACGCTTTTGATGCCGCTTTTGGTTTTGATCGGCGATATTGTAGGGATCTTCGGCGGGTTTTTGGTTAGTGTTTATATGCTGGATTTCAACGCCTCGCACTATATCACGCAGACTTGGGAATATCTTGAGGTGCATGATGTCACCTCCGGCCTTTGGAAGGCGTCCGCGTTCGGCATGATTGTGGCGCTGATGGGCTGCTATAACGGCTTTAATTCAAAAGGCGGCGCGCAGGGAGTCGGCGCGGCGACCACCAACGCCGTTGTGTCCGCCTGTATTCTGATCCTGATTACCAACTATTTGCTGACGGGGATTCTCTTTGCATCGTAACGCGCCCAAAATCGCGCTTGAGGGCGTGATAAAATCTTTCGGCAGCAAGCATGTCCTGCGCGGCCTTGATCTTGAGATCGCGCCGCAGGAATCCGTGGTCGTGATCGGCGGCTCCGGCACGGGAAAGTCGGTTTTGCTGAAATCTATTTTGGGAATCTTAACGCCGGAACAAGGCTCCATCAAAATCAACGGGCAGGAAACGACAAACCTAAGCGGCCGCGCCTATGACGATCATCTGGCCAAGTTCGGGATGTTGTTTCAGGGCTCGGCTTTGTTTGACTCGCTGCCCGTGTGGCAAAATGTGGCGTTTAAGCTTCTGCAAGTGCAGCGCATGAACCGCAAAGACGCCAAAGCCCGCGCGCTTGACACGCTGGCGCAAGTGGGGCTGACGCCCGATGTGGGGGAGCTTTCCCCATCCGAGCTTTCCGGCGGCATGCAAAAGCGCGTGGCCCTCGCCCGCGCCATTGTCGCAGATCCCGAGATCGTTTTTTTTGACGAACCGACAACAGGCCTAGACCCGATTATGGCGGATGTGATTAACGATCTGATTGTAAAATGCGTCAAAGACCGAGGAATCACCGCGCTTTCCATCACACACGACATGGCCAGCGCAAGAAAAATCGCCGACCGGATTGCGATGCTTTACGATGGAAAAATCATCTGGGAAGGCGCAACGAAAGAGATCGACCACACCGACAACCCCTATCTCAACCAATTCATCCACGGCCGCGCCGACGGTCCGATTAAAATGCAGGTTCATCGGCTTTAAAAAATTGTCATTGCGAGGAAGGCCTTCATGCCTGACGCGGCAATCCCTGCAACGTCGCCGAGATGGCGCCCGTTGGGCCTTGCGTCCCGCCTCGCAATGACAAGGGGGGGAGGCCTTCCTCGCGGGCGACATGTTTTAGCTATTAAAGCGTGCGTTCAAACAGCCGCGCCCTCACCCTTGTGGTGAAATTGCGATGGTGGCGCATGCCTTCCAGAACCTCTTCGGCTTGCTGTTTGTGCGGGCTATCTTCTTTCATATAAGAACGAAAAATGGCCAGCGCTTTAAAAACATTGCGCAGGTTCTTTCCTTCACAAACTACTCGCGCTACCGGCTTAGCCAGATCGGGCCAATAATTATCTTTTAAAAGACGCTCGACAAAAGGAATGATCCGCGCTGGCTCCCATAATTTATTATCCAACTCGTCGATAATCTCGTTATAAATATAAGGCCTCCATAGTTCCCCATCTTTCCTCAAGGCAAGTTTAACAACATTATATCTGTCTTCAAGCTGCTGGCTCCATTTTCCTGTTAACGAGATCTCTTGTTTCCAAATGTTTGTGGGGCCGAGATTACAAAGGGCGAACACCGCAGGCTTGATAAGCCATTTTTCCGCTTTCAACACGTCATGCTTTATGAGAACACCAAACAGATTGTACAGATGAGAATATGAGTTCGGGTATCTCAGAAGATCACGCGCCTTTAAGTCACTATCCGTTTTTTCTTTATAATGATCAGATAGTTGCCTTGCACATTCCTGAAACTCTTCAGTTTTTCCGATTTTGTTAGACAATAACCGATCCATACAATAAATCGCTTGCCGATCCCTTTGCCCTTCATACATTAAAGAAGCCACGGGTTCCATGATATATCTCCTTGTTTAACAGACCATATTTTTCCTATACCTCAAGCGCTTCTGTCAAACGGTTTCTTACCAAAATATTAACGTTTTTTTGCTTTGCTTTACTTTTCAAGGGTTTTTTCTATTGTTCAGGGTTTTTTAGATGGCTCAACGTCCTCTTGTCCGCGCGCGCGCAAACCGTTATCGCAAAAACGCGCGATGGATGCCTGACGCTTTCCGTCAGGCTCTTAAATCCTTCTGGGCGCGTCTTCAGGGCGGCGCCATTATTGTCTTTGCGCTTTTGCTGGCGGTTGCTTTGGTGTCTTATTCATCAGGTGATGTTTCATTCAATACGGCTTCCCCGCAAAACCAGAATATTCTCGGCCTTATAGGCAGCTATACAGCAGATTTTATCTGGCAGCATCTGGGCATCGCCGGCACGATGTTTACGATCGTGCTTCTGGCGTGGGGATGGCTTATAGGCAGCCAGCGCGGGCTTGATCTGTTCTGGGGCCGCACGCTGGCCGCGTTTGTAGCCGTCTTGGCGGCAGGCACCGCCATTGCGGCATTGGATCCCGAGGCCAGTCTTGGGGTGAGCCGTTTCTGGGGCGGCGCTTACGGCAAATTATTTGCAAATCTGTTGATAGGGTGGCTTCCGGCCAAATGGGGCGGCTATATGATTGCGGTTGTGTTCGCCTTTCTGTCCATCAGCGCCCTTTATATGGCGTGCGCTTTGACGTTTGAGGAATGGCAATCTCTGGGCCAGTGGATCAGCCAGTTTGCGCGCCGCATAGTTCACGGCTTTTTCAGCAAAGCGCATCATATCTATGACGCCATCTGCCACCGCCGCAGCCGCGAGGAAGATTTCTACGATGATCTGGACGAAGATGATGAGGATGACGAAGATGAGGAAGAATCCGCATCGCCGCCCTCCCGCTCATCACGCACGGTGCAGATCCAGCGTGCAAAGAACGCGCCGCGCCAAGCGCGGTTTACCTTGCGTTCAGGAGAAGATCATGAACTCCCGTCCCTTGATCTTTTGCAGTGGCCTGAATCTGCGCGACGCGCAAGCGTAGAGCAATCCGAAGAAGCGCTTGAGAAAAACGCCAAGATTTTAGAATCCGTTCTGTCGGATTTCGGCGTCTATGGGCAAATCACCAAAGTCAGCCCGGGCCCTGTTGTGACTTTGTATGAGCTTGAGCCCTCGCCCGGGACTCGCTCCTCGCGCGTGATTTCTCTGGCGGACGATATTGCGCGGAATATGAGCGCTGTGAGCGTGCGCGTGGCCGTGGTTCAAGGCCGCAATGTGATCGGCATCGAGCTGCCCAACAAAAAGCGCGAGATGGTCTATTTACGCGAACTCCTCTTGACCGAGAGTTTTACCGAGGCCAAGGGCGATCTTCCCATCGTGCTGGGCAAGGATATTGCGGGCCTTCCCGTCATTGCGGATCTTGCGCGCATGCCGCATCTGCTGATTGCGGGAACGACAGGCTCGGGCAAATCCGTTGCGGTCAATACGATGATCCTGTCGCTTCTTTACCGTTTTCCGCCGCAGAAATGCCGCTTTATCATGATTGATCCCAAGATGCTGGAGCTTTCGGTCTATGACAATATTCCGCATCTTCTGACCCCTGTGGTGACGGATTCGAAAACGGCGATCACGGCGTTGAAATGGACGGTGCGCGAGATGGAGGCGCGTTACCGCGACATGTCCAAGCTCGGCGTGCGCAATATTGAAGGCTACAACACCCGCCTGCGTGAAGCCGCCAAAGCGAAAGAAAATCTTACGCGCACTATCCTGACTTGCTATGACCGCGAAACCGGAAAACCTGTGTATGAGGAGCAGCCTCTTGATCTCACCCCCCTGCCCCATATTGTCGTGATTGTGGATGAGATGGCGGATTTGATGATCGTGGCGGGCAAAGATATTGAAGCCGCCGTGCAAAGGCTTGCGCAAATGGCGCGCGCGGCGGGGATTCATCTTTTGATGGCCACGCAAAGGCCGTCGGTTGATGTTATCACCGGCACGATCAAGGCCAACTTCCCCACCCGCGTCAGTTTTCAGGTCTCTTCCAAAATCGACAGCCGCACCATTTTAAACGAGCAAGGGGCTGAGCAGCTTTTAGGTCAGGGCGATATGCTCTATATGGCCGGTGGTGGCCGCATCACGCGCGTACATGGCCCGTTTGTGGGTGATGATGAGGTCAAAGCCGTCGTCAAGTTCCTGCGCACGCAGGGCGAGCCTGATTATCTTGATGAAATCACAGAAGGCGATGAAAACGACAATGGAAGCGACTTTATTGGCGGCATGGGCGACTCAGGCAATGAGCTTTACGACAAGGCGGTCGATATTGTGCTGCGCGAACGCAAGGCCTCGACAAGCTTTTTGCAGCGGCATCTTGGGATCGGCTACAACAAAGCCGCCACCCTGATCGAACGCATGGAAAAAGAAGGCCTTATCAGCGAATCCAACCATGTCGGCAAGCGCGAAGTTTATGGCCGAGGCTCTGATTAGCCCCCCCCTCCCCCCTTGCGGGGGAGGGCCCGCGTGGGAGGGTAAAAAACTCCCCTATTGCTTTCGCCGCCAAAAAAGCCTATGAACCCCCTTGAACAAGAGGAACAAAAAGCAAAAAAGAAACGGTTATTCTCCCAACGTGCATACCACTTTCCAAGAGTTAGGGCTAAGTGAAAACCTTCTTAAAGCCGTCGGCGATGTCGGTTACACAACCCCTACCCCCATTCAAGAGCAAGCCATTCCTTATGTCCTGCAGATGCGGGATGTTTTAGGCTGCGCCCAGACGGGAACAGGCAAAACGGCAAGCTTTATTTTGCCGATGTTCGAGATCCTCAAGGAAGGCCGCACAAAAGTGCGCATGCCGCGCGCGCTTGTGCTTGAGCCGACCCGCGAGCTTGCCATGCAGGTGGCCGAGAACTTTGATCTCTACGGAAAATATCTTCCCCAGCTCAGTAAAGCGCTTTTGATCGGCGGCGAAAATCTCGACCCGCAGATCCGCGCGCTCAAGAAAAATCCCGATGTGCTGATCGCCACGCCCGGGCGGCTTCTTGATATGATGGAGCGCGGGCATGTGATGCTGAACGACATCAAGATCCTTGTGATTGACGAAGCGGATCGCATGCTTGATATGGGCTTTATTCCCGATATTGAAAAAATCACCGCCCGCCTTCCCTTTACGCGGCAGACGCTTTTCTTTTCGGCCACCATGGCGCCGGAAATCCGCAAGCTTGCCGACAAGTTTCTCAGCAACCCCAAAAGCATCAGCGTCACGCCGCCCGCCAGCACGGTCGCAACAATCGACCATGCATTGATTGATCTTCCGACAGGCCATGACGCACAAAAGCGCCACGCTCTGCGTTATCTTCTGAAAACGCATGAAGTGCAAAACGCTTTCATCTTCTGCAACCGCAAGCGCGATGTGGCGCTGCTCGAGCGCTCGCTCAAGCGCCACGGCTTTAACGCCGGCGCCTTGCATGGCGATCTCGACCAGTCCGTACGCATTAAAACGCTTGACGCTTTTCGGGATGGCGTGATTGACCTGCTTGTATGTTCAGATGTGGCGGCGCGCGGCCTTGATATCGCCGATGTCAGCCACGTCTTTAATTTTGACGTTCCCTTTAATCCTGAGGATTATGTCCACCGCATAGGTCGCACAGGCCGCGCAGGCCGCGCAGGCGTAGCCCTCACCTTCGTCACACCCGACGAAACCAAACAGGTTCAGGCGATCGAAGCCCTGATTAAAAAAGTCATCACACGACGGGTTCTCGAAGGCCTTCCGGCAGCCCCTGCCTCCGGCAAACCCCGCGCACCCAGAGATAAGAAAAGAAGCAAACGCGCCGCCCCAACCCCACGCGAACAAGCAGCGGCTCCGCCCGCTCCGGCAAAAGCAGCCTCCAACTCCAAAGCCTTCGGCGATCATTTACCTGCTTTCCTGCGCCACGCGCGGAAGGTTTAAGGCCTCCTCTCATTGTCATCCTCGGGCAACCGCGAAGCGGTTGAGCCGGGGATCTGACGCTGGGTGCAAACGTCAGATCCCCGGGCTCTTGCTTCGCAAGCCCCGAGGATGACAAGGAGGGGGGAGCATTTACTTATGCGAAATTTGCATAACGCCCAGCAAAAACGCTGCGCATCCCAACTGGAATCCCGCAACGATGCAAGTTGCCGCGACGATCAAAAGGCGCATCACGATTCCATAAGTCAGCGGGCCGAAATCTACGGCTGTCCAGCGTTGCACGGCGATCATGACGCAAATGACTCCTACAAGAAACACGCCTGCGCCCAGTACGAGGAAATGTTCCAGTCTGATCTCGCTTAAAAGTTTTTTATAATGAAGAGAGGCGGGTAAAATGCCGTTGCGCTGCGCGTAGGCGCGGGCGAGCACGCCAAAGGTGATACTTTGCAAGCCGACAAGGATCGAGATCGAGGCCACAAGCAGCGTATGCACATCAAGCCCTACCCCGTCCGCAATCACAATCGGCCCGGGCAGCAAAAGCAGCGCGACAAAAAGACCAAAGCCGATCATCCCAAGCCCGGGATAAAGATAAAGCCAGCGCGGTGAGTATAAAAGCAAAAACCGCAAATGCCGCCACCCATCGCGCCAAGGCCGCAGATGCGGCTTTCGCTCCCGCCCGTCCGGCGAAAGCGTGACGGGGACTTCCTCAATCCGCAAATGATGGAGCGCGGCATGGACAATCATCTCGCTGGCATATTCCATGCCGGTGGTTTTCAGATCCAGATCAACAATGGCGCGGCGCGAAAAGCCGCGCAGCCCGCAGTGAAAATCGCCAAGCGGAATCTTGAAAAAAAGCCGCCCGATAAAACTAAGCACGGGGTTGCCGACATAACGATTCATAAAAGGCATAGCGCCTTTTGCAACTCCGCCCTTAAAGCGGTTGCCGACTACAAGATCAATCCTTTCGCGCAATTTCTGAAGAATGGGAAGTAACGCGCTGAAATCATAGCTATCATCTGCATCACCCATAATGACATAGCGCCCTTGCGCCGCCGCAATGCCGCCCGCCAGCGCCGCGCCATAGCCGCGCCGCGCCACAGGCACAAGGCGCGCGCCAAGGCCCTGTGCAATCTTGATGCTATCATCCGTGCTGCCATTGTCGGCGACAACGATTTCGCCTTTCACATTATGTTTTTCCAGAAAATCGCGCGCTTTTTTAAGACAAAGCGGCAAGGTGCGCGCTTCATTCAGGCAGGGCATAATGATGGAAAGTTCAAGGGTCGAATCGGGTGTCATCCCCCGATCATATCAAAGCAGCGCTCCGGCGTCCCCTTCGCCGTACATTTTTTTGTTCAAATAATCCAAAAGCTCAAGTGTCCATTCTTCGTCATAGGCTTCAATTTGCGCGCGCTCTTGGGGCTCCATGGAAGACAGGCTGTCTTCATAATAAGCGCGGAAGGATTGCAAGCCCTCAAGCCCATAGCGGAAAGCATCATGATAGCTGTCATCCGCGCGGACATAGGCGATGGCTTCTTGCAGATCGCGCCTTTCGACATCCATCAGCGCGCTGAACACCAGCTGCCAGCCGTCAACTTTTTTGCCGGTTACCGCGCGAAGAAAATTGCCAATACCCATGAAAAAGACCTCCCTGACCATGATTGTCTGGGTGCCATCTTACACGAAAAAACCCGTAAAAGTCCAGTTTTTCAACTTCTTATCTCGCAAGCGCGAAGAGATGGTTAAAAGGTTGAATCCAAAAGACCTTCGAGGCCGCCTTTACTTTGCCGCGTACTGTTATTACATTCATGCTGGTTTAAAAATTGAAGTGAGAGATAAAAATGAAAGTTCTTCTGGCACAGCCGCGCGGCATATGCGCCGGTGTCGAGCGTGCGATCGAGATCGTGGAAATCGCCCTGCAAAAGTTCGGCCCTCCCATTTATGTGCGTCATGAAATCGTGCATAACCGCCATGTGGTCAGCCGCCTTGCGGCCAAAGGCGTTGTATTTGTTGAGGATACGGACGAAGTCCCCGAAGGCGCGGTTGTGATCTTCAGCGCCCATGGCGTTTCGGCGGCGGTCGAACAGCATGCGCGCGAGCGCGGGCTGACGGTGGTCGATGCCACCTGCCCGCTTGTGTCCAAAGTCCACACCGAAGGCCAGCGCTATGCGCGCACGGGTTATGAAATTATCATGATCGGCCATGAAGGCCATCCCGAGATCGAAGGCACGCTGGGACGCATTCAGGCCAAAGTGCATCTGATTTCGACCATTGATGATGTCGCCAAAGTGGAAATTAAAAATCCCGAGAAACTCGCCTATATCACGCAGACGACTTTAAGTGTTGATGACACCAAGGCGGTGATTAACGCTTTGAAGGCCCGCTTCCCAGCAATTGTCGGCCCGACTTTGCGCGATATTTGTTACGCCACGCAAAACCGCCAGAGCGCCGTGCGCGATCTGGCGCAGCATGTGGATGTTGTTCTGGTGGTCGGCGCGCATAACAGTTCAAACTCCTCACGCCTGCGCGAGCGGGCGAAGGAAGTGGGGATTCCCTCCTATCTGATCGAGGACGCAAGCCAGCTTGATCCCGCATGGATCGAAGGCAAAAACACGGTCGGCATCACAGCCGGTGCGTCCGCGCCCGAAGATCTGATTGAAGGCCTGATTGAACGCATCAAGGAACTCGCCCCTGTTGAGGAGGTTTCTATTCACCCGGGTGTTGAGGAAAATGTCCATTTCCGCCTGCCCATGTCGCTGACCAAAGCCCAAGCCTGAGGACTTTTATCATGGATTTTCAATGTAATCGCCTGCGAAGCTTTCTTCTTGGTTTAAGAAATGCAGGAAAGGCCATGCCCTTTCTTCAGGCGTTTGACATCGGTCTTTACGCCTTTAAGCAGACTCTCAAGGGCAACAAGCGTTATCCTTTGGTTTTGATGCTGGAGCCTTTGTTCCGTTGTAACCTTTCCTGCCCGGGATGCGGCAAGATCGATTATCCGGCGCCGATTTTAAATCGTCGTTTGTCGGTTGAAGCTTGTCTTGCGGCGGCAAAGGCCTGCGGGGCGCCGGTTGTTTCTATTCCGGGTGGCGAGCCTCTCATCCACCGCGAGATGCCGCAGATTGTCGAAGGTTTGATTCAACAAAAGCGCTACGTCTATCTGTGCACCAACGCCCTTTTGCTTGATAAGAAACTGGCGGACTATAAGCCTTCGCGCTATTTGACGCTTTCGGTTCATCTTGACGGCGGGCAGGTCGACCATGACCGTTCGGTCAACCGCGAAGGCGTTTATACGATTGCCGAGGCGGCGATACGCAAAGCGCTGGCCCGAGGATTCCGCGTCAATATCAACTGCACTCTTTTTAACAATGCCGATCCCGACCGCATGGCGGCGTTTTTCGATCATATGATGGGCATCGGCCTTAATGCGATCACGATCTCGCCGGGTTACGCCTATGAACGCGCGGCGGATCAGCAGCATTTTCTCAACCGGCAAACGACAAAAAATCTTTTCCGCGAGATTTTCAAACGCGGCGCGGCAAGAAAAGCGATGGGCAAAACGCCTTGGCGCTTTAGCCAGTCTTCTTTGTTCTTGGATTTTCTGTGCGGCAACCAGACTTACGCCTGCACGCCTTGGGGCAATCCGACCTACAGCATTTTCGGCTGGCAAAAGCCTTGCTATCTGATCGGCGAAGGCTTTGCCAAAAGTTATGATGAACTTATGCAGACCACAAACTGGGATGATTACGGCACGGGGCGCTATGAAAAATGCGCTGATTGCATGGTTCATTGCGGCTATGAACCCACGGCCGCCGAAGATTCCATCCGCCATCCGCTGAAAGCCGTCCTTGCGGCCATGCGCGGCCCCCGCACCACAGGCCCCTTTGCGCCGGAGCTCGACACCAGCTACCAACGCCCATCGATCGACGTCTTCACACGCCATGTCGAAGAAACCCTCAAAGCCATCGAAGACGGCACGAGCACGACTCTAAGTGAGGCTTCCTGACAATCTCGTCAGCGTTTCCCCCTAACTGTCATTGCGAGGCGGGCCGTAAGGCCCAACGAAGCAATCGCGGCGACGCTGGCAGTCGAGATTGCCGCGTCACTCCGGCTTCGCCGGCTTTCCTCGCAATGACAGTTAGGGGGGGCAGGCCTTGCGGCCTTCCTCGCAATGACAGGTTTTTACCCCGCTTCTATCTGCCGCAATACCTCAACCGCGCGTTTTAGCGCCTGCATCGCGCGGTGGGTGGAGAGGCCCAAGGTGACAAGATCCTTGATCTGCAAGGGCTGCTTTTTGATGGATTTCCAGATCCCGCTGCGGTCTATAGTTCCCTCTTTCGTCAGCGGCACCCGCGCGGCAGGCGGAAGGGAAAAGGTCGCGCCGTCACTCACCGCGCGCACGATGTTAAAGGGAATATTGTACCGCGCGGCCGCGCGCGCCACGATATGCGATTCCATATCAATGGCCATGCATCCCGTGCGGCGGAAGACGAGGTTTTTTTCTTCCGCCGTAAAGGCCGTGCGGTCTGATCCCCAGAAAGAAACACAAAAAGCATCCGGCAACTGCCCCACAAGAGGCTTGTTCCACCGCTCATCCGCTTCCCAGCAGCCGCTGGCCGTGGCCATCACGCTGACGCCGAGCAGCAAATCACCGGCCTGAAGTTCGGGGCTTAACCCGCCCGCAAGGCCGAAACTGATAAGACGCCGCACGCCCTGATCGGCCAGCTGTTTAACCAGTTTTTGCGCTTGCAAGGCCTGCGCGCCCGAACAAGCCACAAGAACACCGGGAATCCTGTCTGCGATTTTTGCTTCACTTTTTAAACCGCAAAGGACTCCGATCATGCTTGCCTCACATGCCGACCGTAACGCGGCGCGTGTTGCTGGTTTTCAGATTACGATAACGCGCCAGAGCCCAAAGCGGGAAGAAGGCGCGGTAGCCGTGATAGTGCAAATAATAAACGCGCGGGAACCCGACAGCCGTGTGGTCGTTTTCATCCCATGTGCCGTCCGGTTTTTGCGTTTGTATTAAATGTTCAATGCCCTTGGCTGTTGCGGGATGATCAACAGCACCGGCGGCCATCAAAGCCATCAAGCTCCATGCCGTCTGCGCAGGGGTGGATTTGGCGCCTTCGCCCTTGGGTTTGCCTTTGTAGTAGCTATCGCCGCTTTCGCCCCATCCGCCGTCCGCCTGCTGTTTTGAGACAAGCCAGCTGACAGCACGCTGCATCATAGGATCTTCCGGCGCGATGCCAACAGCGTTGAGCGCGCATAAAACGCTCCATGTTCCGTAAATATAATTGGTGCCCCAGCGCCCGAACCAGCAGCCCTCTTCCTCCTGCTCGCGGCGCAAATAGGCAAGCGCGGCTTTCATCGCCTTGTGATCGTTTTTATAGCCGAGCTGCGCCAGCATGGACACGCAACGCGCCGTAACATCCGCGCTTGGGGGATCAAGCAGCGCGCCGTGATCCGAAAACGGAATATAGTTCAGATAATAATAAGTGTTATCCGCATCAAAAGCCGCAAACCCGCCATTTTTGGATTGAAGGCCTAAAATCCAGTCAACCGCGCGGGTAATCGGCATCTGGTATTTATTGCGATCAAGGCGATCCATCGCCATCACCACGACAGCCGTATCGTCAAGATCAGGATAATGGGGATTATCGTACTGAAAAGCCCATCCCCCGGGCAACACATCAGGACGGCGAAATGCCCAGTCGCCCACAACATCCAAAATCTGCTTGGGGACAAGCCAGTCGCACGCTTTATAAACGATGTTTTTATCAAGTCCGGCCTCAAGAGCGGCATGCGCGGACAGCGCCGTATCCCACACAGGCGAAAGACAAGGCTGGCAATAGGTTCGCTCCGGCAAGTCGATCATCATCAGATCAATGGATTTGATCGCCGTTTCATAATCGGGATTGCTGCGCGGCGTTCCCAAAGCATGATACATCATCACCGCATAAGCCATCGCCGGATAAATCGCACCAAGGCCGTTCAGGCCGTTTAGGCGCGTCTTGATCCAATCAAGGCAACGATCCATCGACTTTTGACGAAACTTTTTGGGGAAATACGGCTCACAAACACGCAAAACAGAATCAAGAACACGGAATAAAGGCACAAGGGCCGAGCGTTCAAACAGGCTGTGCCAGTTTTTCACCTGATCGGGCGGTGTGACAAAAAGTTCGGCAATTCCTATTTTCTTGGGATTTACGGCCAGAGGTTTAAGAGCACAAAGCACCAGCATCGGCGCAATCACCGTGCGCGACCAGTAAGCGATTTTGTACATGTGGAAGGGAAACCAGCGCGGCATGCTCATAATCTCAACCGGCATCACGGGAACCGCGCGCCATGGAACCGCGCCGAACAAAGCCATCTGAATGCGCGTAAAGACATTCGCCCGCGCCGCGCCGCCATGCGCAAAAAGCGCTTCCCTCGCGCGCTTCATGTGAGGGGCATCGACATCATCACCAAAACATTTCAAAGCAAAATAAGCCTTGACGGTGGCGCTTACATTGAGCGCCCCATTTCTATAAAGCGGCCAGCCACCATGCGGTTCCTGAATCGAGCGCAGATAATTTGCGATTCGCGCATGAAGCTCGAGCTGCTTTTCGTCAAGGCGGCTTATGAAATGATCCAAAAGCACATATTCGGCAGGAATAGTGGCGTCGGATTCAAGTTCGAACACCCAATGTCCGTCGGGTTTCTGAAGCTTCTCAAGCGCTTGCGCGCTGTTTTGCACCGCCTGCTGCAGAGACTCACTGTTGACTATCATCGTATCACCACTTTTTTTCCTAGGATCCTGAACCTTTGAGGTTGCACGGAAAACAAGCCCATTTCAAGGCCGATCAGCGTTTTATCCCGTAAAAACGGCAATAACGCAAGCCTTGGGCAAAAGCCGCCATGCGTATGGCCCAGCGCTCAAGCTCCGCCGCGACAGCCAGACGTGTGGGGGCATCCGGAATATTCATCACCATGAAGTTGGTAAAATCAACCAGGCCCTTGACGATAAAGGATTTATAAAGCTCAGTCTGGTCCTCGGCGATGCGCATGTCATAGCCCAAGGCGCGCCATCTTTTAATCATGGTAATCATGGGGTCGGGGAAAATAGTGCCCTCCTGCTCAAACCAAGCCTTGATCGCGGGCGCCTGACGGACATTATCCTCGACAATATAGTCGGTAAAAACGATCTGCCCGCCATTTTCTTTGACTCCGGCATGGATGGCTTGAAAGAAGGAGTCCTTGTTTTCAATGCGGTAAAAAAGCTCGCGCGCAAAAACGCAATCATAGCGCCGCCGCACTTTAAAATCGGCGGGATCATAGGCCTCAACCGGCGCCATTTTGGCCTTGCCCACGGCGATCGACATCACCATGCCGCGCGTTGCGGTAGCCTCATCGCGTTCAAGCCCCGTGACATAAACGCGATAATGCTCGGCCAGATAGCGCGCCATATCGCCAAGCCCTGCCGCCAGATCCAAAACGCTCATATCGCTGCTAATGCCAAGAGGCGAGGACAGCGCATCAAGATAAGCCTCACCCCCCGGGAGCAAAGCCCCTTCGCCCCATATTTGTTCGGCCACTTCAACAGGATCGGCATGCCAAGGGACAGGGCGTCTTCTAAGCATATAAGCGTCCGGCGCTTCCGATGAAAGCGCATTTTCATCATCCTGCATAATCATGGCTCTGATATCATCTTCACTGGGGGGCGCGGAGCGCGGCACAAAAGCCTTTGCCTTTTTGGGCTCCTTCCAGAAATCCTGCGCAAGGCCGATCACCGCCACTTTCAGGCGAAAGCCCAAAGAGCGCTCTAAAACGCCGGATTCTGTTGCGATTCTGTCCATGAAGACCTTAGGCGAGGATGATTCTACCTTATTTTTTAGCACCTCCACGCCATTTTTCAAAGCTCCGCGCGCCGGTATAACCAAGATAGCCCATACCGAAAAGATTGATGATCGACTCGGGGATGGAAGCCAGCCAGTTTTGAAAGCCTCGCGTGATATTCTCCGCAACCTCAGGCTCTACGACATATAAAATGCCCATAGGGATCGAGGCCAAAAGAAGAATATAAATCACATACATAAAAGAAGGCCGCGCGCGCGAAGTCCATGGATCGGCGCTCCGGGCTTCGGCCAAAATGGGGGAAAGCTGCGCCTGTATTTCCTGCAAAGCCTGCTGGCCTTGCATCTGGAGCAGTTGCAGCTTGGCCTGCTCGCGCGCCGCCGGATCGGGAATCAGCTTGTCCAAAAGCGCGCATATGGGCGTAACCAGATTTTGGAGCATCAGGCCCTCCCGCCCCTATCAGGATTGACGACAGAAATCAAAGGCGCCGCCTGCCAAAGCCGCCCTTCCGCCGCGCGACGGCGCGCAAAACCCGCAAAAGCTTCGGCCACGCTTGAAAAACGATCGGGAAGCGCCGGATAGGCTTTGAGCGTCAAAACGCCCTTTTCCTGCTTCATCGCCGCGATTTTAAGCGTTCTGCCCTGCCTGTTTATTTTGTCGCCGGCGTTCAGTTTAAGCCATCTTCGCGCAAGCGTGAGCGTATAAAGATCGCGCTGATGCCAAAGCGCATAAAGATGATAGTCCGCAATCCGCTTGGCCTGTGTCGAGGTGCAGACAACGGGCAGGCTCATTTTCTCGCAACTTCGCGCGCCTTGCGTGACAAGACGGCGCGCGCATTGCGATCCTGTTTCGTAATCAAACGTAGCGTCAATATAATCAAGCGCCAGTGAGGCCGGCAAGTCCAGCTGCTGCGCCCGCGCGCGCACGGTTTGCGCGCTTGCGCTATCTTCACCTTCATGGCCTGCCTGCGCAAAACGTTCATCAAGCGTTACAACGGCGCCGCTGTCTTGCGTTTGCGCCACAAGACGGCCTGCATTTTCCACAAGGTCAAAAGGGATGGTTCTTTGCAAAGGCTCCAAGGCCTGCTCTGTGCTCATCTGCCTTTCAATGGCGTAGCCTTCAATCAACGCTTCATCCAGATCCTCAAGATCATATTGGTTTTTTTCATAACCTGCGCTTTCAAGAATGGCAGCCACGATATAAGCAAGCGCGTCACCCGTGCGCTTGCGGCGCACAATTTCCAGCTGATGAACGCGGCCATCAGAATCAAAATGTCCAACGATGATAAAGCGCGCCGAATCCAGCACGGCTATGTTGAAATGGTTTGACTCCTTCATATCGCCTTCAATTTTTTTGCCGTCACTTTCAACAATAAAGCCGCCCTGCGCCAGACGAATATCCGTGATGCGAAAACACGGGTTGATGGTCGGACGGTGAAGCAAAATAATGCGCGAAGACGTCACCGCCGCCTGCGTTGTTGAAGCCACGATGATCTCATCACTCTTGAACTGAAACCACGGGCGCGTGATGACGGCGCCGCTTTCGGAAGGTTCAAAAGAAAACATGGCGGCATCAAGCGCCGTGATGTAAAAAAGCGTCCATTCAAGTTCTCTTGTTTGTTTAAACAAAATCTGCTGGTTGCTTCCGGTGCTTTGCGTGTAACCCTGACTGACGATATAGGGCTCTCCCTTGACCAGCCTTTTATCAACCAAATACAGTGCGCAGGCATAAAGCGTGGAAAAGCGCGGCGCGGCATTGCCGGTGTAGTTGATGAGGCCCTCGCCATAAGGCGTGAAATGCGCCGCAAGCAAAGGATATCTTGCGCTCGCCGATCCGGCGCCCCAGACGTCTTCAAATCCTTTATCCACAAGCTGAAGGCCTGCGCGCATCCGCAAAAGTCGGCGCGATCACGCCTATGCGGACGCACGGATTCCAAAGCGCATAATGGGCGACATCTTCGGCCCCTGTGCGCGTTTTGCCCCAGCCACGGCCTGCCAAAATCAGCCATATATGCCAAGCGCCTTCAGGCGTTATTTGGTGCGGCCTTGCCGCTTTGATCCAGCGCAGGCGCGCGCGGAAAGCCTGAAGATTTATTGAAGGCAAGTTCGGCAAGAAGGGTGCGGGCTTCGATAATGGCTTGCTGGCGCTCTTGCTGTTCATTGTCCTGACTTTGCTCTTCGTCCTGCGTTGTTTTTGTTACGCGCTCCATCAGCGCCTTGGCGGCGGCGATGCGTACGCTGTCGCTTTCCGCGCTTTCCATCAATTCGGTTAAAACTGCCCTCACACGCTGCGCAAGGCGCGGCGGGCGCTTGGGGGCTTGTTCGGGTGTCATGGTGATCCTTGGGGTTTGCCTTGCTTTGGGCACAGCGCGGCGTAGCAATGTCAATAGCTCAAAGGGGGGCGGGTGTCAAGAACTTTTTTCTTAAAAAAGTAATTTTTTCTTTTTTGTCTTTTTTTGGCGCGGAATCAAGCGGATTCTGTTAGACTGGTTGGTGATTCGGGTATGGTTTCCCCTCTTCTTCCTGCTTTACCATAAGGTTCATATGGTTGATTCCGTTTCCAACTGGCCGCCGCCCTCTCTCTTGCTGGCGCAAATCTACAACGCGAAGCTGGAGCCTCAGCCTCAGCTCAAGGCGCCAAGGCAGCAAAGCTATGCCATGCAGACAGCTTTGCCCCAGAAAAATCTTTTGCGCGAAAACGGTACGCTGCAGAATGTTTTACAAACGCAAGGTTCGGCGACGGCGCAAAATCTTCCACGCGGCAGTCTTATTGACATTATCGTTTAGGGTCCTTTTCTATTTTTCTCATACCAGCGGCCAAGCTGGATCAGGCCTGCCTGCAGCAGGACAAGATGCGCCGGACATGGCACAATGTCATAGCAGCACGCGCTTACAACCGTATCCGTGAAAAAGAGATCAACAGCGCAAACAGCGCGGCGCCAGCGTTCATAGGCTGCCTCCTGCGGCGCGGTGCGCTCATGCTGCGGGCGGTAAGGGAATCGCCCTGTGCTTTGCGCGGCGTAATTGCGCACGACATGCGGCGGCAGGCCCGCACACACAAAATCATAGCGAAGTTTCAGGCCGGTTTCTTTATGGGTGTCTGTGATGTGCCCCCTGAGATGGAGATGATCCAGCGCGCATTCTTCCAAAACGCGCATCACAAGATGCCTGCCCTTATCATCTGATGCCAAAACGCGCCCCGTATGCTGCCAGCGTTCAGGCGGGGGAAAGGATCCATCGAGGGATTCCCCGCGCCGAAAGCGCAAGTCGGAGGAAACGGGACGGCGGTAACGGGTCATAGGATGCTCCTTCATTAAGTCAAGGCGCAGTATTAGAGTGATTTTTCCCATTTGTCTAGGGGGAATGAGGGATTTTTCATGGTTTTCACAGGGTTTTGCGGTGGTGAGCCCCCCACCCAACCCTCCCCCACAAGGGGGGAGGGCTAAGGGCTTGTCAATCCCGATGATAGGGATGCTTGGCGTTGATTTGTTGGGCGCGGTAGAGTTGTTCTAGGAACATGACTCTTGCAAGTTTGTGCGGCCATGTTTTTTGGCCGAGACTTAAAAGATGGTTGGCTTTGTTTTTGAGTTCCTCAGTTACGCCATCGGCGCCGCCTATGATGAAGACAAGGTCTTTGATGCTTTGATCCTGCCATTGACTCAACTGCTGTGCAAAGGCGCGGCTGGTTTGGTCGGGGCCGCGTTCATCAAGCAGCACAATGAGGCCTTTGCATAGATTCAAGAGTGCCTGACTTTCGGCTGCCTTGTTGCTTGCGGCGAGTTCCTTGATCGCAAAAGGCATGGTCAGGCGTTTGACGTACTCATCACACAATTCTGCGTAAGCGCCTTTGAGGCGGCCTATGGTCAAAAGCGTGATTTTCACGGCGCGGTTTTGCTCCCCTTCTCCTGCCATATGGTTTCAAGGCGATAATAATCGCGCACCTCGGGGCGGAAAAGATGGATCAGAATATCGCCAGCATCAATCAAAACCCAATCGCCCTGCGTCAAGCCTTCAATGCGCAGCGCTTTGATGCCCTGCTTGGCAAAGGCCTCGCTGATATAATGCGCGATTGCGGCCAGCTGGCGGCCTGATCCGCCCGAGGCGATGACCATGTAATCCGCAATCGCGCTATAGGGGCGGAGATCCAGACTGATGATGTCCTGCGCCTTGCGCGCGGCGAGAATCTTCAGGACAGTTTCCAAAAGCTTCTCAGGCAGGCCCTTGATTCGCGCGGATCTGGTCTTTTTGGGTTGCGCGGCGGCTTTGGCCGGTGGTTTGGGTTTCTTTGTGCTTATGCTTTTGGCCTTGGAAGTTTTTTTTGCAGCCGGTTTGGGGGGCATTGCCAATCTCCTGAATTATTTTATGCCTTTTCTTTTTAGCACAAAAAAAGCCCCACTCGCAAGGCAAGTGAGGCTTTTAAAGCTCTTATACCAAGATTACTTTATTTCTTGATACGTCTTTTCTTCGCAGCCGTCTTTTTGGTGGCTGTTTTTCTTGCCGCAGGCTTTTTGGCCGCTGTTTTCCGCTTTACGGTTTTCCGCTTGGCGGCGGGCTTTTTGGCCGCTGTTTTCCGCTTGACGGTTTTCTTCGCCGCGGGTTTCTTGGCCGCTGTCTTACGCTTCTTGGCAGCGGGTTTCTTTGCAGCTGTCTTTCTCACAACCA
This sequence comes from Alphaproteobacteria bacterium, assembly GCA_009779135.1. Classification (GTDB taxonomy): domain Bacteria; phylum Pseudomonadota; class Alphaproteobacteria; order UBA9219; family UBA9219; genus UBA8914. Next base: position 4,341 of record WREW01000020.1, on the reverse strand, counting down.
TTTTCGTCTCTCCTTTACTAGGTGGGTCATTACATGAAGTGAACTTTCCTTGCTCCCTTATCTGCGTCGAGGACGCCGTATGAAGGGGATTGTCCAAGACCACCCATGCGGGCGGTTTTGTCACGGCCAGATCCTCGGCCGCCGTCAAAGGAAGTCTGGCTTTTGCAAAAGTCGCTTCAGCCTTACCCTTCACGCTGGTCATAGAATAACCCGAACGGCGAAAAACAGCAATCGGAACCTCATGAAAAATCTGCGGCCATGATTCCCACTGATGGATCGTTTTCAGGTTGTCTTCGCCCATCAGCCAGACAAAAAATACATCCGGATTTTTCGCCTTGATCGCGCGCAATGTGTCGATCGTATATTGCGTTCCGAACTGCTTTTCGACTGTCTTGATTTTGATCTTTTTATGCCCCGCAACAAGTGTACGCGCGCTTGCGGCGCGCTTTGTGAAAGAGAGCATTTCGTCCCGTGTTTTCAAGGGATTTTGCGCTGCGATGACCAGCCAGATTTCATCCAGTTTCAAACGCTGGAGCGCAAACAGACTCATCCGCAAATGGCCCTTATGCGCGGGGTTGAAAGAGCCGCCGAGCAGACCGATGCGCAATGCTCTGAGCGCTCTCTTTTTCGGTGATGATGCATGCATAAAAGACCTCTCTTTTGCCACTTTCAGCACTGTTGCAAATCTTACACAGTTTTCATGTTTTTGTCTCTTATTTCCTTCTTGGCAGCTTTTTGTGCGTGCGTTTTTCATAAAAGCGCCGGATGTGATTCTCATCCGCGAGCCATGAAAAAACCCGACTGCTTGCACATGTCGGGTTCTTCCTTTGACACAAAGAAGCGGCTTACTTCTTCTTCGCTGGCTCCTGCTTCATGGGTGTGCCGTCGATATTGAAGCGCTCGATCTTCGCTTTGGCTTCCATCTCCTCAATCATCTGGTTGGCCATTTCCTGACCCACTTGATTGGTGATTTGCTCCTTCACCTCATCAAGCGCGGGGGGCGGGGATTTGCGGCGCTCTTCCACCTTAATCACATGCCAGCCGAAATCCGTTTTGACCGGCGCGGTGCTGACTTCGCCCTTTTTCATGGCAAAGGCGGCATCGGCAAAAGGCTTGACCATCGCTTGTTTCGTGAAAAAGCCCAAATCACCGCCCTGCTTGGCTGAGCCGCTGTCCTTGGACTTTTCAGCCGCCAGCTTGGCTATATCAGCGCCGCCTTTGATCTGCTTGATGATGTCTTTGGCTTCGGCCTCTGTCGCCACAAGAATGTGACGCGCGCGGATTTCCTCCTCCGGCTTGAACTTGGCGACAAGTTCGTCATAACGCGCTTTGACCTTGGCGTCCGTGATCTTGGGACGGATGGTCTTGCGCACATAGGCATCTGCAACGAGCTGGCTTTCAACGTCCTTGAGGCGCGCTTTCACCTCGGGGTCATTTTGCAGCTTGTCATCATAGCCTTTTGCCGAAAGCAGCTTGGTTACAATGGCGCGTTCCAGAAGTTTCGGATAGATGATCTCGGGCGGAATCTGCATCGCTTGGGGGCCCATGGATTGCAGCTCCCTCACAACCTCAGAGCGCATAATCTTGGTGCCGTTTACAGTTGCCACGACCAAGTCATCCTTGTCCTGCGCCTGCAAAGAGGCCACCGCAACCGTGCTTAGAAGCATGGCCAGAGCCGTCACACATAGAGTTTTTTTCATGTCATTTTTCCTTTTGCGTGTTTATTGAAACAATCCCTCGCGCGGTTTTCATGCGCGCTGTCGAATCTTATTTACCGAGAATTGTGGCATGATTATGCGTGAGGCTCAACACTAAACGCGGCGTAAAACCAGACTGGCATTGGTGCCGCCGAAGCCGAAGGAGTTGGACAAGGCCACATCGACTTTACGCTCTTTCGCCTTTTGGGGGACAAGGTCGATGCCTTTACAGTCCTCCGAGACGTTTTCAAGGTTCAGCGTCGGGGGCACGAGGCCTGTTTCAATCGCTTTGATGCAGAAAATCGCCTCAACCAGACCGGCGGCGCCCAAAAGATGGCCGATCGCTGATTTGGTCGAGGACATGGACGCCTGCGCGGCGGCGCCGCCCAAAAGGCGCTTGACGGCCCTTACTTCAATCTCATCCCCAAGCGGGGTTGATGTGCCGTGCGCGTTTACATAATCAATCTGCTCCGGCGCAAGCTCTGCGTGCTTCAGCGCCATTTTCATCGCGCGATAGCCGCCTGAACCATCCTCAGCCGGTGCTGACATGTGGAAGGCATCGCCTGACAGGCCATAGCCCGCCACTTCGGCGTAAATCCTAGCGCCGCGTTTTTTGGCGTGTTCATATTCTTCCAGCACCACCACACCGGCGCCTTCACCCATAACAAAGCCGTCACGGCCTTCATCAAAGGGGCGCGAGGCGCGCTGCGGCGTATCGTTGTAACTTGTCGAAAGCGCGCGCATGGCGCAGAAACCGGCCATGCCGATGCGGCATACAGCCGCTTCGGTTCCGCCGGCCACCATGACATCGGCTTCACCCGTGCGGATAAAGCGCGCGGCATCGCCGATGGCGTGCGATCCTGTGGCGCAGGCCGTTACAACCGCATGATTGGGGCCGCGCAAACCGTATTTAATCGACACCTGCCCCGAGGCCAGATTGATAAGACTGCGCGGAATGAAAAAGGGCGAGACACGGCGCACGCCGCGTTCATGAAGCACGATTGAAGTTTCGTAAATCTCATGCAAACCGCCGATTCCTGAGCCGATCAGGACTCCGGCACGCTCACGCTCCTCATCACTTGCGGGTTTGTAGCCGCTGTCTTCCAAAGCTTCCTGCGCGGCGGCCAAAGCGTAATGGATAAAAGTATCCATTTTCTTCTGGTCTTTGGGATCAACGAAAAGATTGAGGTCAAAAGATCCCGCAGACCCGTCACGCGGAACCTGTCCGGCAATCTTGCTGGGCAGGTCTTCCGTTTCAAAGCCTTCAATCTTGCGAAGGCCGCTTTCGCCGGCTGTCAGGCGCGTCCAGTTGACGTCCACGCCTACACCCAGCGGCGAAAGCATTCCAAGACCTGTTACGACTACACGTCTCATCAGGCCGCTTATCCGCCTTTTTTGTTTGTGATGAAATCAATGGCGTCTTTGACCGTGACGATCTTTTCCGCCGCATCATCGGGGATCTCCACGCCGAACTCTTCTTCAAAAGCCATCACGAGTTCAACCGTGTCCAAACTGTCGGCGCCAAGGTCATCTATGAAACTGGCATTGTCCGTCACCTTTGCGGCTTCGGCGCCAAGATGTTCAATGACGATTTTCTTCACTCGTTCTGCAATATCGCTCATGATAGTTAACCTTCTGTTGTTTACTTGCGTTCATTTCTCTTAAACGAGCATAGCCGTTTTTTCGAGTCCTTTTTCTGTATGCTTTGAAAGCCAAGCTGTCCAGTTATTTTTCGCCTTCGGTCGGAGGGGGCGTTAACTCACTTGGATTCAATGGATTTTTTTGCGTTTTCGGACATGCGGGGGGAGGCGTAACGGGGATGTTTTGGGCCTCTTCCCTTTCCTCCTTGCGCGCTTTGGCGCGGGCCACCATGACGCGCGCGGCGGCAATCAGGATCACCAAAGCCAAAATAGCGATCATAAAACTGCGGACTTCCATTTCGATCGCTTCGTCATCGCCCGGGCTTAGTCTTCCGATCAAAACGCCGAATCCGTAGCCTGCGCCGCAAAAAGCCGCAGACCATAGAAAAGACGCCGCAGCGTTTAACGAGGCAAAACGGCGCCAAGACAGATTGCTCATGCCTATGGCCAGCGCGCTGATGTTGCGCACGCCATACATAAAGCGATAGGTCAAAATAAAAGAGGTCGAATATTTTTCCAGCGTTCCGAGAATCTTTTTCAATTTCGGCTCGATCTTGGGAAAGCGCCGTACTACGCGGCGGCCATAAAAGCGGCCTATGACAAACATGAATTGATCGCCTGCCATGCTGCCCGCACCGGCCGCAAACCAAAGGATATAAAGATTAAGCAGCCCCCGCTGCGCGGCAAGGCCGGCGAAGATGACAAAAGTCTCACCTTCAAGCGCGGCCCAGATAAAGGTCACCACATAGAAAAATGTGCCGTGCTGTTGTATGAGCTGTAGAATCTCGTTCATCAAAACCCCCTCGCCTGATGGGCGCGGCCACGTTATCAGAGCATGAGGCGGACGTCACTTATAATAATTAGCCCCCCCCACAAGGGGAGAGGGCTTAGATCTCTTTCTTGTCATCCTCGGGCAAGCGCGAAGCGCTTGAACCGGGGATCTGACGCCAGAGCGCAAGTCCACCGTCAGATCCCCGGGCTCTTGCTCCGCAAGCCCCGAGGAT
>WREW01000019.1 GCA_009779135.1 Alphaproteobacteria bacterium | reverse complement strand
GGGGGGGGGGGGGTAACCGCAGGTTGTACATTAAAAAGAGCCCTTTCAGCGCAATTTGCGGTTTCATACTTGCTAATTCAATGAGTCGCGTCAATAGCTCCCGCAACCGCTTCCCCTCTTCTTGTCATCCTCGGGCAAGCGCGAAGCGCTTGCCCGAGGATGACAAGAAGAGGGGAAGGAAGGACTTAATCCAATCCCAAAAAGTTTTCCAGCCAATGGATATCATAATGGCCGTTGATGAAATCAGGTTGGTTGATGATGCTGCGGTGGAGTTCGAGCGTGGTGTCGACGCCTGTTATCACAAACTCCTCCAGCGCGCGGCGCAGGCGCAGAAGACATTCATTGCGGTTGGAGCCATGCACAATCAGCTTGGCGATCATGCTGTCATAATAGGGCGGAATGGAGTAACCTTCGTAAATCGCGCTGTCAACGCGCACGCTAAGGCCGCCCGGCGCATGAAAATTGGTGATCTTGCCTGGCGAGGGCGTGAAGCTTACAGGATTTTCCGCATTGATGCGGCATTCAATCGCGTGGCCCGAAAAGACAATATCTTTTTGCTGGCAGCCCAGCGGCAGCCCGGCGGCTACGCGGATTTGCTCGCGCACAATATCAATGCCGGTGACCATCTCGGAAATAGTATGCTCAATCTGCAGGCGCGTATTCATCTCGATAAAATAAAACGCATCATTTTCATAGAGGAACTCGATCGTGCCCACGCCGCGATAGCCCATCTTCTGCACCACCTTGGCCGCCAGAGCGCCGATCGTGCGGCGCTCTTCCGCATTCAAGCCGGGTGAGGGCGTTTCTTCAATCACTTTTTGATGGCGTCTTTGGATTGAGCAGTCGCGCTCGCCATAATGCACGGCGTTGCCGAATGTATCGCCAAGCAGCTGCACTTCAATATGGCGGGGCCGCGCCAGATATTTTTCCATATAGACTTCATCATTGCCGAAAGCCGCCTTGGCTTCGCTGCGGGCAAGGCGCCAAGCTTCGGGAAGATCTTCTTCCTTCTGCGCGACTTTCATGCCTTTGCCGCCGCCGCCGGCTGCGGCCTTTATCAAAACGGGATAGCCGATATTTTTCGCAACAGCCTGCGCATCTTCAAGCGATTTCAGCGCGCCATCCGAACCCGGGACAGTCGGCAGGCCCAAAGCCTTGATGGTTTGCTTGGCCGTGACTTTGTCGCCCATCTGGCGGATATGTTCAGCCGTGGGGCCGATAAAGACAAAGCCATGTTCTTCCACCATCTCGGCAAAATTCGCGTTTTCGGATAAAAAGCCGATGCCCGGGTGAATAGCGTCCGCACCTGTAATGGACGCAGCCGTCAAAATCGCCGGAATGTTCAGATAACTTTCCCGCGCGGCCGCTGGGCCGATACAGACGCTTTCATCCGCAAGACGCACATGCATCGCGTCCGCGTCCGCTGAGGAGTGAACCGCAACAGTGCGGATCCCCATCTCGCGGCAGGCGCGGTGGATGCGAAGGGCGATTTCGCCGCGATTGGCAATCAGTATTTTTTCAAACACGGCTGCTTTAATCCCATTCAGTTGATGACAACGAGGGTTTCGCCGAACTCGACAGGCTGGGCGTCTTGCACCATAATACGCTGAACAACGCCGCTTTGCGGCGCTTTGATGGGGTTCATGACTTTCATGGCTTCAATAATCAACAAGGTGTCGCCTTGTTTGACGCTATCGCCCTCTTTGATAAAGGGCGCAGCGCCGGGCTCACTTGCGCGATAGACTGTGCCCACCATCGGCGCCGTGACTTTGGTGCCTTGGATTTCAACTTCTTCCTGCGCAGGGGCGACAAAGACGGGTGTCGGTGATGAAAGAACCGTTTGCGGCGCAAAGCCGGCAGCGGATTGTGTGCTGACGCAGCGGATGCGCCGGTCGCCTTCGGCATATTCAATTTCCGTCAGGCCTGTTTCCTTCAAAAGTTCGGCCAGCGCGCGAACGGACTTCATATCAAGATCGAACTTGCTCATTTTTTAATCCTTGCCTGTTTCAAGCAGCGCGGTGACGGCGCGCAGCGCAAGCAAATAGCTTTGCGCCCCGAAACCGCTTATCACGCCCGTGGCCACGCGCGCAACATAAGAGCTATGCCTGAACTCCTCCCGCGCATAAACATTACTAAGATGAACGTCAACCACCGGCACGGATGTCATTTTGATCGCATCCATAATGGCCAAAGACGTATGGGAATAAGCAGCCGCGTTGATGATGATGGCATCAAAATCCGTCAAAGCCTCGCCGATCCAAGAGACAATCTCGCCCTCGTGGCTGCTTTGGCGGAAATCAATGGTCAGACCAAGCTTTGCGGAAAGTTCAAGGCACATGCTTTCAATGTCGCTTAGAGTCTGCTGGCCGTAAATGGACGGCTCCCGCAGGCCCAGCTTGTCAAGATTGGGGCCGTTGATGATAAGAACATGGGGTAAGTCCGACATGGGCTTTTTCCTTTTTTATGTTAGCGGGACTTTTGGGTCTGCGCGCGTTCCTTGGCGATGGCATCTTTCATCACTTCGACAGGCACAAGGCCGGAAAAGAACTGCGTGCCGATGATAAAGGCCGGCGTGCCGCTGGCGCCAAGCTCACGCGCAAGCGACACATTCTGCTGCAGGGCTTCCATGATCTTGGGATCGTCCTTGTCTTTTTTCAGCTTCTCGACATCAAGGCCGGTGGCTTTGGCGATGCGGTAAACGGTCGCTTCGGTTAAAGGCCCGCCGCTGGCTGTCATCAAAGCCTGATGAAAGGCTTCATACTTGCCCTGCTTGTGGGCGGCCAGCGCGATTTTTGAAATCGTAAGCGAGCTGTCGCCGAAAATAGGAAACTCCTTATAGACAACGCGGATGTTTTTGTCGCTTTGCAGCAAAGCCTGCAAATTGGCCTGCGCCTTGTGGCAATAGGGGCAGTTATAGTCAAAAAACTCCATGACCGTCACGTCGCCCTTGGGATTGCCGCCTATAGGCGAGAAGGGCGTATTGATGATTTTATCGAGGTTTTTCTTTAAAGTGGTCTCGGCCTTGACGCGGGCTTTTTCTTCGTCCTGCTGGTGGATGCGGCGCGCGGCTTCAATCACAATGCCCGGATCCTTTTCGGTCAGAAGCGTGCGGACGAGCTGCTCGATCTCCTGCTTTTGCGCGTCGCTGAATGTGCTTTCCGCCATCTGGTTGGAGAAACCTTCTTGGGCAAAAGACAAGCACATCACAAGGGCCAGCCCGAAGGCTGTGAAAAACCTGACAAGACGCATCGGCTGCACCTTTCATATAGGGTTAAGGAATGCCCACAAAAACAAGTTTTGAAGGACAAGTCAATCACGGACGCTTTCAGCTGCGCTAAGCTTGATATCTTGTGCCCGAATCCAGTAGGGGGAATCCTTTTTAAGGTGCTTGAGGGCCTTGGTGGCGTAACGCCCGGCGCTTTGTTCCTTGCCCTGACTCATCAGGGACTCGGCCTGCGCATAGGCCACAAGGCCTTGATATTGGTCATCTTTTGTCAATTCGCCTTGGCGGTTCCAAGCCATGGCCAAAAGCCGCCAAGTCTCGGGGCTTTGGGGCTCTAGGCGGTTGGCCTCCAAAAGAGACCGGATTGCGGGTTCAAGCTTGCTGTCGTCCTTGCTCTCCAAAAGAGCATGCGCGTAGGCCTGATGGATCAAGGCCGAGTCGGGCCAGAGCGCCACGGCGCGGGCGTAGAAAGGGATAGAGTCCTTCACGCGGCCATTTTCAAACAGCATTTGGCCTTTAAGCTCAAGAAAAAAGGGGTTTTGCGGCTCATCCTCCAAAAGAGAGTCCATCAGGGCCAGCGCGCGCTCAAGCTGGCCGGTGCGGTAAAAGGCGATGGCGCGGGCATAGCGCGCTTCCGGTTTTGGGTCTTTGTCGGTCGTGCGCAAAAGAACCGTTTGCGGCTGCAAAAAGCCCGAAAGCTTGGCTTTCATCCGCGCATGCGCCGTCGCCAGCTCTTCCGGCATAAAGCGGCCCTTGAGATTGGGATTGTTTTTTATGTGGCTTTCAATGGCCTGAACACGATCTTGGGAAAGGGGGTGGGTGCGGACATAAGCGGCCTGACGCTCAAGCGGCAAGGCGTCCTGTCCGGCAAGCTTATTCATAAAATCATGTAAGCCCTGAGAGCTGAGGCCCGCGCGGTCAAGAAAACGCATCGCGGCGGCGTCAGCAGCCGATTCCTGCGCGCGCGAATAGCGCAGCAAGGTGCGCTCGATGTAATGCTGCGAGCCGCTGACGGTACCCATCGCAGCCTCGGCGCTGCCCGAGGCGACGCCGACGGCAATTCCGGCAAGAAGGGCGATAATGGCCTCGATCGAAGCTCTTTTCATAGCCTGCTGCCCGCGCAAAAGATGGCCGCCCGCAATATGGCCTGTTTCATGCGCGATGACGCCTTGCAGCTGTGCAGGCGTCTCGGTCGCCAGCAAAAGGCCCGTATGGAGAAAAATATTCATCCCGCCGGCCACAAAGGCGTTCAGCTCGCCATCTTGAATGATGATAAGGTTAATGGCTTTGGGATCAAGATCCGCCGCTTTGAAAACCGGCGCGCTTAGGGCGTGCAGATAGGCTTCAATCTCGGCATCCCGAATAAAACGCATGCTCTGCGCGGCCGCCGGCGAAGGGGCCAGCAGACCAATTATCAAAAGCAGCGCGAGCAAAAACCGCGCCTTTGTGCGGGCCAGCATAAGGATCATGGCTCTTATTATATATAATAAAAATGGGGCAAAACCAGAGTCTTTACGCCTCAAAGGGGCCTTAATGTATTTTTAGCATACGTTTTCATGGCGCTCACGCGCAGGATTTTGCGCAGCCGGTTCGTGTATGGAAAAGACGAGGGGGCCGCGAGCGACAACAGGGATGAGGTTACTTTTGGGTGGCACGCGGGAAAATAATGCGGCGGAAGATCATGATCTGATGGTGCAGGCCGGCGCCGGCCAGACCAAGGCTTTTGAAGACCTGACCCATAAGCATCTCAGGCCTATGATTATTCTGGCGCAGGGGATCTTGGGGAATGCGGCCTTGGCGGATGAGGTCGCGCAGGAGGCCTTTTTAAGACTGTGGCGGCAGGCGCCTCACTGGGACCCTTTGGGCGCGGCCAGCGTGCGGACTTGGTTAAGTCGGGTTGTAACGAATCTTTGTTATGACCAGTGCCGCCGCAAGGTGATGCAGCCGTTGGATGAGATTGGGGATATTGAAGATCAGGCGCGCGATGCTTTTGAGACTTTGACGCAAAAAGACCAGAAACGTGTCGTTGATTATCTTTTAAGCGCGCTGCCCGAAAGACAGAGAACCGCCATTTTCCTGACCTATCTTGAGGAAATGTCGGGACAAGAGGTGGCCGAGACCATGAAGCTGAGCCTTAAAGCTGTCGAGTCGCTTTTGGTTCGTGCCAAACGTAAACTTAGAACCCTCAGCATCGAAAAAGGGTTCGCATGGGGGGAGAATATATAGATGAGCTCTTTCCTAAAAATCTTTGCCGGCCTTTATAAGGCGCAGGCACAAAAGCTTGAGCTTGCGCGGTATGAGCGCACGCACAATGCTATTATGCGTCGCATTCTTGAGCCGCAAATGGCGCTGCGGCCTGAACCAAAGCCATGGCCGCGCCGCCTGTTTCCTCGGTTTGATTATGCGGCCAACGCCATGGCGGGCCTGATGCTTTTGCTTTTGGGCGGGTTTGTCGGCTCCGGCATAGGGGCTGCGCCCCATGGGATCGAAGCGCCGCCCAGTGAGATGATGGCGACCATGAACTCACCTTGGTTTTCGCTTTGGCAGGATGACAATCTTTAACGGAGAATGATGTGATGTGCGATCAGACAAAAAAAAGAAAAATCGTCAAACTGACCTTGATAGGATCTTTGGCGTTAAACTTTTTTCTTTTGGGCATGTTTTTGGGGCCTTTGATTCATCAGCCGCCCGCTTTTGAGCGCCAGACGTTTTTGCGCGGCAAACAGGACGGCATGGGACGCATGCTCAGGCATTTGACCAAAGACCTTGATAAGGCCGAAGCCCAGCAGGTTTATGCGATCTTCCAAAAGGAGCAGGCGGATTTTACCGCGCAGCGGGAAAAAATGCGCGAGCTTATGAAGCAGATGAATGTCATCTTCAAGCAGCCCGTCATCGATCAGGAGGCTTTAGAGCGGCTGATGACAGGCATGACGGCGCAGACGGAAAAGCTGCATCGCGGTTTGGAGCGCGCCTTTATCCGCATGGCCAAAGAACTCCCCTACGAAACCCGCCTGAAAATAGCCGCCACACTTGAAAAGCTTGAGGCCCAGCCGCCGCGTTGAAAAGCACCCCCCCCCCCTTGTCATTGCGAGGAAGGCCGTAAGGCCTGACTCCCTCCCTTGTCATTGCGAGGAGGGCCGCAAGGCCCGACGCGGCAATCTCTGCAACATTGCCGAGATTGCCACGTCAATCCGCCTGCGGCGGCCTTCCTCGCGGGTGACAAGGGGGGGGTAAGCCCCAATAATAACAAGGGGGCATTACCCTATTTTGTTGTTTTCTCAAAAAAATTATAAGCTTTTTTCTTTTTTAATTTCATCCTCTAATGATGGCGGTTTTTAAAGGAGCCATCAGGATGACAAAAGCAACCGAGAAAAAAGAACCGCCACCGACATGCAACATCAAACTCCCCACATTGGGATGTTGGTGGACTTTTGCGATGAAGATGGACGATCAGAAAGTGACCAATTTTGAATCATACCAAACCAGATTTAGCAAAAAAGAAGATATAAAGTTTTTTGAAGTCGTGCAGAATCTTTCCGATCAAGGCCCCATGTGGCGCTATGCGGCGATGGGTCATATAACCAGCAAGCATGGAACGGGGTATTTTCGAAAGAATCCCGACATGGTCGAAAAGGCTTTAAATGCGATTAAAGCTTTAACGAAAAAAGCAGACACAGTTTTTACGCCCGCCTATGATCCGAAATATCCAGACGACAAAAATGAAAAACGCGCCAATCATTTGATGGCTTTGTGGGGCCGCAAGCTTTTTGCCGAAGTCAAAAAGGAAAGCGGTTCCAAAGAAATGATCGAGCCTCTGCCGGAGCTTTCACAAAAACAGATAGAGAAAGTGCATAAAAGTTTGATGGAGCTCTCAAAACGATAAGCAGGAGATATTGAAAAATGATAACAACCTCAAGCCAGAATTTTAACGTGGCCATACCGCCTTTAAGCGTTTTTTACGGACCTCTTTCGGAAGGGGATAGAAAAACTTTGAAAGTAATCCATGAAATGCAGCACGGTTTAAATACAGCTGCCGAGATGGTGAAAAAGGGAGAATGCAAACTGGAGGAGCTGCGGGCTGCGGCAAAGGACGTCTTCTTGACGGATGTGTATCCGATGGTCATGCATGGCTGCCAGGCCAGCCGTTATACGGCGCTGTCGGTTTTAAAGACATTTCATCACCACAGGAAGCTGCTTAAACTTGACACGGAGGTTTATGGGTCTTCCTTTGCTCTTGCGTGGAACTTTGAGTGTGATCGTAAGGCAAGCCTTGAAGCCTATAAACAGGAGCCGACCATTGAAATGATGGGCAAATATCATACGGCTCTGGTGGGCGGTTATATTGCAAGGCAATTTTGTGATGTGTTTTACAGTGAAGAACAACCATCTTGTTTTTCAGCCGAGAAGAGACTGAAGATAATAACGATGGAGGATTCACTATGGAGCACCATGATTTTAAAGCCTATGAGCAATAGCGATATTACAAGAGCCATCCTACTGAAAACCAGAGCGCAGGCCTCACTAAGCCTTTAAAAAATCCGTATGGTTCTGTTCGCGGGTTTTCAGAAACTCAATTTTGGGATTTTCTTCGATCGCGCGGTTAAGCTGCCAGTTGTTGCGCGCCAGAAAAACAAGCGCGCCGTCATGATCCTGCGCCAATGACGAGCGGTTTTCATCTTCAAACTTTTTCAAAGCTCCCGCATCGCTTGATTGCACCCAGCGGGCGGCCTCAAGATGCGCGCTTTCAAAATGAACCGCAACGCCATATTCGGCGGCCAAACGCGCTTCAAGAACTTCGAATTGTAGGGGCCCCACCACGCCCACAATCCACGCCGCGCCGGAAAGAGGCTTGAACACCTGACTTGCGCCTTCTTCCGCAAAATGCTCAAGCGCGCGGCGGATATGTTTGACTTTCATCGGATCATCAATGTGAACGCGCTGCAAAAGCTCCGGCGCAAAGCTCGGAACGCCCAGAAAGTTCAAGGTCTCGCCCTCGCTCAAACTGTCGCCGATGCGCAAATTGCCGTGATTGGGAATGCCGATAATATCGCCTGCAAAAGCATCCTCGGCCAAAGCACGCTCGCGCGCTAAAAACAAAACAGCGTTGTTCACCGCCAGCATCTTGCCCGCGCGGACGTGGAAAAGCTTCATCCCGCGCCTGAAATGGCCCGAACATAAACGCACAAACGCAATGCGGTCGCGGTGGTTGGGATCCATATTGGCCTGCACTTTAAAAACAAAGCCGGTGACTTTGGCTTCTGTGGGCAAAACAGCGCGCTTGTCGGCTTTTTGCAAGCGCGGCGTGGGCGCGTTCAAAACAAGCCCTGCCAAAAGTTCCTGTACGCCGAAATTGTAAAAAGCGCTGCCGAAATAAAGCGCCGTAAGATGGCCTTCAAGATAGGCCTTCTGGTCAAAGCTCTTGCAAAGACCGCGCACAAGCTCAACTTCCTCGCGCAAAGTCGCGGCGAGGGCAGGGCCGATATATTTTTCAAGCATGGGATCATCAAGCCCGTCCACGGTGATGCCTTGACTTGCGCTGTGCCGCTGCGCCTTATCAAGCAAAATCAGGCGGTCGTGGAGAAGATCGTAACAGCCCTTAAAATCCTGCCCTTGACCGATGGGCCAAGTGATAGGGGCGACATCCAAAGCCAGCGTTTCTTCAATCTCGCTGATAAGATCAAAAGGCGAGCGCGCCTCACGATCCATTTTGTTGATGAAAGTTGTGATCGGCGCATCGCGCAAACGGCACACTTCAAAAAGCTTGCGCGTCTGGCTTTCAATGCCCTTGGCGCCGTCAATCACCATCACCGCGCTGTCAACGGCGGTTAAAGTGCGGTAGGTGTCTTCCGAAAAATCCTCATGGCCCGGCGTATCGACAAGGTTGAAGGAGCATCCTTCATATTCAAAACTCATCACCGAAGCGGTGACCGAGATCCCGCGCTCCCGCTCCACCTTCATCCAATCCGACCGCGCCCGCCGCTGCTCGCCCCGCGCTTTCACAGCGCCTGCCATCTGAATAGCCCCGCCGAAAAGCAAAAGCTTTTCCGTCAAAGTCGTCTTCCCCGCATCAGGATGCGCAATGATCGCAAAAGTGCGGCGGCTAAGGATGTTTTGATCGGGAGCGTTGGTCATGAAAGTTTATGAACGACTAAGGCCGCTTGCCGGACAAGGCTTGTTTGATAAGGGCCGTTCACTTATCCCAAGCAGGATTTGGATTTCTTCCTTTGTCCACCGGCTTTCGGGGTTCGGATAAATATGGGGCTTGCCGTCGCTTGTTTTTCTGGCAATCAGTTTTGGGTCCGTCCATGAGTTATTAAAAACCAGCGCTTCATCCGCTACGGCAAATGACTGGCTTAAAAGCCGCATGCTGTTGGGGTAGCGGCTGATAATCTTGTCTTCAGGAACAGGATGCCCGCCGGTTGCAACGCGCTTATGCACACGAGCCACGTTTATTTCTGCATCCTGTAAACACACAAAATGCAACTGAACCCAATAGCTCGCTTGTTTTGCGCGCTCCATAAGCGCAAGCTTGCTTATATGAGAAAACACCGTTTCAAAGGCAAAAGGTTCTTTCTTCGCCACGGCGTCTTCACATGCTTGTCTGGCCGTGGCTTGTGCCTCTAAATCGGTGCATTTTGAGTTTTTTTTGATCTCATCGGCGTTGATATAGCATGCCGGAAAATCAGGATCATTTTCGGCCCTGAGCTTCAAGGTGCTTTTGCCGGAACCGTTAGGGCCTGCAAAAACTATAAAAACTGGTTGATTATCCATTCTCACATGTTTGATCCTTGCTATAAGGTACAAATACTTTTCTTCCGTCAGGATAAACCTTAAACATGCCTCTATTATCTCCAATGACATAAGGTAGCCCTTTGGCGTGAATCTCTTCTTGTGCTTTGCGCGTCGCTTCTGCCGCCCACGCTTCTATTTCTTCTTTGGTTTTTCCAAAAATAGTCATCACCCGTTCCTTTCTTTCAATATTTTCAGCCCATAACCTCTTGCGCCAGCGCGGCTGTAACATGGGTTTTTATTTTTTCAAAAGCGCGTGTTTCGATCTGGCGGATGCGCTCGCGGCTGATATTGTGTTTTTGGGATAGGTCTTCAAGAGTCTGGGATGGCTCGGATAGGCGCCTTGCGATCAGAATATCTCGCTCGCGCTCGTTCAGGGTGGAAAGGGCTTGCGTCAACAGCTCTTTGTGGCGCTGCGTTTGCTGGGCGAGGCTTAAAGTCTGTTCCTGATTGTCGCGCTCATCCGCCAAAAGATCCTGCCATTGACTTTCGCCCTCGCCATCAAGCGTCAAGGGCGCGTTCAGCGACAAATCGGGGCCGCTGAGGCGGCGATCCATATCCACAACATCCTGCTCACTCACCGCAAGCTGTTTGGCGATGGTTTCGACATCTTTGGGCGAGAGATCGCCTTGATCCATCGCCCGCATCGTGTGCTTGATCCGCCGGAGATTGAAAAAAAGTTTTTTCTGTGCGGCGGTCGTGCCGATCTTCACCAGAGACCAAGCATGCAGCACATATTCCTGAATAGAAGCCCTGATCCACCACATCGCATAAGTGGCGAGACGAAAGCCTTTGTCAGGATCAAAGCGCTTGACGGCCTGCATCATGCCGATATTGCCCTCGGCAATCAGCTCGGACAAGGGAAGGCCGTAGCCGCGATAGCCCATAGCGATTTTAGCCACCAGCCGCAGATGCGAGGTCACAAGCTTGTGCGCCGCTTGCAGATCGCCATGCTCCTTCCAAGCTTTGGCAAGCGAGAACTCTTCTCTGGCCTCGAGCATGGGATAGCGCCGGATGGCCTGCATATAACGCGCAAGACCATGGTCGCTGTGAAGAACGGGAAGTTGGGCGGCGGAAAAAGACACGAGCAAAACACCTGAAAGCTTCATAAGTTCTGGCCCGCGAAGATAGCAAAAACGGATCGCCCAGCGCCAGTATTTTTTTGCGCCTTATAAGGGCAGGTTTCTGAGGTATTTCAAGAGGCTGTCAAAATCTTCAGGATCAGGAACCTTAAAAACAAGGGGTTTTTGGGTGCGCGGATGGATAAAAGCGAGCTCACCGGCATGCAGGGCTTGGCGCGGGAAATAGGTCAGCTCGGCAATAACCCCGCCTTTTTTGCTGGCAGTTTTGCGCGTGGCGTAGAGGGAGTCGCCTACCACGGGGTGGCCTTGATGCGCCATATGAACGCGGATCTGATGCGTGCGGCCGCTGGCAAGCTTGCAGGACACCAAAGCAGCAAAAGGGGCAAAAACCTCGCAAGTTTTGTAAAAGGTCAGGGCTTCTTTACCGCCATGCGCGCGCACAGACATTTTTTGCCGCGCGCGGGGATGGCGGCCTATGGCGCCTTCAATCCGGCCTTCAAGAGGACTAGGCACGCCCCAGACAATAGCGCGGTAAAGACGGCTTAATGTACGAGATGAAAATTGTTCGCTAAGCGCCTTATGCGCAAAGTCATTTTTGGCCACCACCATCAGGCCGCTGGTGTCCTTGTCAAGCCGGTGTACAATCCCGGGTCTTGCCACGCCGCCGATGCCGCTTAATGTCGGCCCGCAATGCGCCAAAAGGGCGTTGACCAATGTGCCTTCCCAGTGACCGGCGGCAGGATGAACCACAAGCCCCGCCTGTTTGTTCACGACAAGCAGATCATCATCTTCATAAACAATTTCAAGCGCGATGGCCTCGGCCTGCGGCGCAGCCGCGCGCGCCTTCGGCAGGGTCAGGCGGTAGAGATCCCCTTTTTGCGCGGCAAAGGCGGGGTTTGTCACAATAAGGGGCGAGGGCTCAAGGCGTTTGACATGCCCTTCTTTAATCAGCTGGCTCAGGCGCGTGCGCGA
This sequence comes from Alphaproteobacteria bacterium, assembly GCA_009779135.1. GTDB lineage: Bacteria > Pseudomonadota > Alphaproteobacteria > UBA9219 > UBA9219 > UBA8914. The sequence continues at coordinate 13,960 of WREW01000019.1, read as the reverse complement.
AAAACCTTCAAGCGCGGCGGCCAGCGCCTTATCAAGACGCTCATCAAGGGTCAGCGTGACAAGCGTGTTTTCAAAGAAAGACTCGTTCATACGCATTCTTATAAACAAAAAAAATCCTTGAGAAAACCATGATTTCGCCGCGTAACAAAGCCTTGCGTCCGAGGGGATACATGGTTAAGATCGCCAAAGGCTTTTGGATTAAGGAGGATCATCCCATGTCGCGTTTTGCTTTGATTTTTGCTTTTGCCTTGCTTTTTTCGGTATCTGCGCCTGCTGTTGCGGGGAAATATGATACGGCGCCCGATTTCGGCAGCGCCATTTGTTCTGCGAAGTTTCCCTGTGCGCAAGTGACCGACAGCGCGGGCGAGCAGGACTTGCTTCCCAAACTGATAAACGATGCTGACAGATGTGTGGCTTCACGCCTGAACCTGCGGGCGGAGGGCAGTTATTTCGATGATACGCGCGGTTTGGATCGGGATCTTTGTTTGACAACCAGACGTCTGGATCGCAAGAAAATCGGCCTGACTATGGAGCCGCACTGCTGCGTGGTGCCGGTTTCCGCTGAAAGCCCCATGTGCCAGCTTGTCTGCAAAAAATACGGCACGCGCTAAATCTGTTTAAGTAGCTTGAGCAAAAGCTGGTGGGCCCGGTAGGACTTGAACCTACGACCAATCCGTTATGAGCGGATAGCTCTAACCAACTGAGCTACAGGCCCCCCCTTTGGAAGAGTTTTTTAGGCGTTTACCATTCGTTAGTCAATATCATGAGACAAGATCATAACTTTGCCAAAATAAGTGAGTCGTTCTAAAGACCCGCTTTCGCCTTGTCAAAGCAAAACAGGAGGGTGGCGCCTTGCTTATCTGACCTGTTTTTAACTCTCAATTTTGGAGGTACCAATGGCTGCCAAGAAAAAACCGGCGAAAAAGCCGGCAACGAAAAAGGCTCCTGCAAAGAAGCCCGCGTCCAAGACGAAAAAGAAATAAGTCTTTTGACGACAAAAGGCCCCGCCAGGCAGAAAACTGCCTTGCGGGGTTTTTTTTATTAGATTACAAGTCACAAATCACAGCTTACAGGCCATATATTTATGTTTTTTCCGTCTTTTCAACCTGACCGGCCCTGCCGGATCCGCCTTGGCGGCGTACCGGCGGGGTATGAGGCGCGCCTTTTGGCGGCGATGGCGCATCGCTGCAAGGGCGGCGTGCTGGTTCATGTTGCTCTGGATGACCGCGCGGCCGCGACTTTGGCGCAAGCCTTGGCCTTCTTTGCGCCGGAGGTCGAGCTGCTTGCTTTTCCGGCTTGGGATTGTCTTCCCTATGACCGGATTGCGCCGCATGCGGATATTTGCGGGCAGAGGCTTGCGACGCTGGAGCGGCTTTTGCGGCCCTTCACAAAGCCGGCGATTTTGTTCACCACAGTCCACGCTTTTGCGCAAAAGACCTTGCCGCCGGAAGTGCTGAAAGAAGCCTTTATGACCTTAACCACGGGTATGACGCTGCCCGTTGAACGTCTGACGCGGTTTTTGGTGGCGCGCGGCTATCATCCGGCCCCCACCGTGCGCGAGGTCGGATCTTTTGCGGTGCGCGGCGGGATTGTGGATCTTTTTCCCGCAGGCTTTGAGCGTCCCGTGCGTTTGGATTTTTTTGATGATGACATCGAAAGCATGCGGCTCTTTGATCCTTTGACGCAGCTTTCGGGGGAGACGCTTGACGCGCTCAGGCTCGATCCGCCTTCGGAAGTGATTTTGGATGCGCAGACCATCACCTCTTTCCGCGAGCGCTATCGCGCGCTCTTTGGCGTGGCGGGCGATAAAGACCCGTTATACGAAGCCGTTTCTGCCGGACAGGCCTTTCCGGGTCTTGAGCACTGGCTGCCTTTATTTTACCCGCGCCTTGTAAGTTTGCTGGATTATGCGCCTTCCGCGCCGGTGAGTTTTGAATCGCTGGCGCTTGAATCTCTGGCGCAGCGCCATCAGCAGGTCGAAGATTTTTACAAAGCGCGCCACGCCATGATGCAGGCATCTAAACGCGGAGCTAACGTCATCCCTTACAAGCCTGTGCCTGTTGAAAGCCTTTATGAAAGCCCTGAAACGGTTGAAGCGCGTTTGAAGGAACGCTCTGTTGTCGTTTTCTCGCCCTTTAAGGAAGGCACAACAGACGAAAGCGGCGCAAGAGGGCGCGATTTTTCGGATGCGCGCGCGCAAGATCAAACGGCGCTTTATGCCGCGCTTGGCGCTTATGCGGCAAGGCATCAGGCGGGTGGACGGCGGGTTATGATAACCTGCTATTCGCAGGGCTCCGCAGACCGCATGGAAAAGCTTTTGCGCGCGCATAATGTGCCGGTTGCGATCCTGTCGCCAGACAAAAGCTGGGCGGATGGACATAAGCTTGATAAAAAATTGATCCTTCTGGTTGTGCTTGGCCTTGAGCATGGCTTTACAAGTCAGGATCTTGCCGTCATCAGCGAGCAGGATATTTTAGGCGATCGCATGATCCGCCGCCCGCGCCGGCGCAAATCTGCGGAAGCCTTTCAGCTGGAGCTTGACCGCTTAAACCCGGGCGATTTTGTCGTGCATGCCGAACACGGCATAGGGCGCTATGAAGGGCTTGAGACGATCGAGGCTCTGGGCGCCGCGCATGATTGCATTCGCCTGATTTATGACGGCGGGGACAAGCTTTTTGTGCCTGTTGAGAATATGGATGTCCTCTCGCGTTACGCAAGCGCGCAGACGGGGGCTGTGCTTGATCGGCTCGGCGGCGCGGCTTGGCAGGCGCGCAAGGCGCAGGTCAAGAAAAAACTTCTTTCAATTGCGGATGATCTTTTAAAAATCGCGGCGCTGCGCGCGCTTAAAAAAGCAGAAATCATCGAAGTGCGGCAGCAAAGCTATCAGGAGTTTGCCGCGCGTTTCCCCTATAATGAAACAGAGGATCAAGAGCAATCTATCGAGGCCGTTTTGGGCGATCTCGCAAGCGGACGACCCATGGACAGATTAATCTGCGGCGATGTCGGTTTCGGCAAGACGGAAGTGGCGCTGCGCGCGGCTTTTGCCGCCCAGCAGGCGGGCTTGCAAGTAGCTTTGATCGCGCCGACAACGCTTTTGGCGCGCCAGCATTATCAGAGTTTTTCCGACCGCTTTTCCGGTTTTGGCGTGCGTATCGCGCAGCTTTCGCGCATGGTCACGGCTAAAGAGGCCAAGCAGACAAAAGAAGATCTCAAAGAAGGCCGCGTTGATATTGTGATCGGCACGCACGCGCTTTTGGCCAAGGATGTCGGTTTCCAGCGTCTGGGCCTTGTGATTGTGGATGAAGAACAGCGTTTCGGCGTTAAACAAAAGGAGCAGCTGAAAGAACTTCGCGCGGACGCGCATATCCTGACCTTGACGGCAACGCCGATTCCAAGAACCTTGCAGCTTGCCTTGACGGGCGTGCGCGAACTTAGCCTGATCGCAAGCCCGCCGGTGGATCGTCTGGCCGTCAATACTTTTGTCCTGCCCTATGATCCTTTGATTATCCGGCAGGCGCTGATGCGCGAATATTACCGTGGCGGGCAAAGCTTTTACGTCTGCCCAAGGATTGAAGAATTAAGCGCTCTGGCGGAAGAGCTGAAAACGCTTGTTCCCGAATTGAAAATCGTCATGGCGCATGGCCGCATGAGCGCTGCGATGCTTGATGATATTATGACGGGTTTTGATGCCAGACAGTTTGATATTCTTCTGGTGACCAACATTATTGAATCGGGCCTTGATATTCCCAACGCCAACACGATCATCCTGCACCGCGCGGATATGTTCGGGCTTGCGCAGCTTTACCAATTGCGAGGCCGTGTCGGGCGCGCCAAGCAGCGCGGCTATGCGTATTTTACCTATGCGCAGAATGCGCCTTTAGCCGCCACGGCGCAGCAGCGGCTTGAGGTCATCACAACGCTTGACGAGCTGGGCGCAGGCTTTCAACTGGCCAGCCATGATATGGATATTCGCGGCGCGGGTAATCTTCTGGGGCAGGAGCAATCCGGCCACATCCGCGAAGTCGGCATCGAGCTTTACCAGCAAATGCTGCAAGAGGCCGTCATGCTGGCCAAAGCAGGGCAGGGGCAGGATGAAGAATCTTTTGTGCAGCAGGACGATTGGACGCCGCAAATCAATATCGGCCTTTCGGTTTTGATCCCTGAAACTTATGTCGAGGATCTTGGCGTGCGCCTTGGCCTTTACCGCCGCCTTGCAAGCGGGGCAGGGCAGGAAGACACGCAAAGCATCGCCGCTGAAATGATAGACCGCTTCGGCCCGCTCCCGCAGGAAGTGGAAAATCTTCTGCGCACGGTCGAGATTAAAAGACTCTGCCGCGCCTGCCTGATAAGCAAACTTGACGCCGGCCCCCGTGGCGCCGTGATCGGCTTTTATCAGGATCGCTTCCCGCAGCCTGAAAAACTCATGAACTGGATTCTCGCCCAAGCCGGCACCGCCAAGGTGCGCCCTGACCAACGTTTGGTTTTAATGCGCGTCTGGGACAATATGGAAACACGGCTAGAGGGAATCGAAAAAACCCTCAAAGAACTTGCCGCGATGGCTGGCTAAAAAACCTGTCATTGGCAGGAAGGCCGTAAGGCTCCCTCATGTCATTGCGAGGAAGGCCTTCAGGCCCGACGCGGCAATCTCGGCGATGTTGCAGAGATTGCCGCGTCAATCCGCCTGCGGCGGCTTTCCTCGCAATGACAGTTTAATTAAGCCCTCCCCCCTTGCGGGAGAGGGTTGGGTGGGGGGCTTTTTCTTACGCCACGTTTTCTTGTACGATAGGTTCTTTGACGCCTTGGATGTTGTCCGTCAGCTCCTCAAGGTTGGGCTGGGCGGTGGTCGGGGGCGTGGTGGCCATCGGCGCGGCGTTGGGGTCGCGGGCGCGGGCGATGTGGGGCATCAGATCCGCAAGCTCGATAAAATTATCTGCTTGCCGACGCAGCTCATCCGCCACCATCGGGGGCGTGGAGCGCATCGTGCTGACAACGCTCACGCGCTTGCCTTTGCGCTGAACCGCCTCAACCAGACGCCTAAAATCACCGTCACCCGAGAAAATCATGATGTGATCGACATTGTCGCTCATCTCCATCACGTCAATCGCAAGCTCTATGTCCATATTGCCTTTAATCTTGCGGCGGCCAAAAGCGTCCGTGAACTCCTTGGTCGGCTTGGTCACCATGGCGTAGCCGTTATAATCCAGCCAATCGACCAAGGGCCGGATGGGGGAATATTCCTCATTCTCAACCAGAGCCGTGTAGTAAAACGCGCGAACAAGCCTTGCGCGTCCCGCAAAAAGCTCCAAAAGACGTTTGTAGTCGATGTCGAACCCTAAACCGCGCGAAGCCGCGTACAGATTGGCGCCGTCAATAAACATCGCCATTCTTTCTTCTTTATAAAAAATCATAAGATCCTCTTTTGTGTGATGAAAACCAAATTAACTATAGCATAAACCAGCCTAGGCCTAAACTGTCCAGTCCTATTTTTCCCGAGGACGACCATTCCGCAAGTGAATCAAACACATGCTTGAGGGTAAAATTATATCTCAAAGACCCGTCTTTTGCAAGCATTTTGTTCTATTTTGCCGCAGCGCTTGAGAGTTTTGAAAATGATGTAAGCTCTTTACAGGCCTTGGTGAAAAGGGTTAAAGTCAGTGTTTGCTGCAAGTTCAGGGGAAAAATCCTCAGTCTCAAAGAGGCTTTAGAGATCTGCGGCAGAGTTATAAACAAAGATAAGGAAAGAGGATTGCCCTATGGCGCGCGTTACTGTTGAAGATTGTGTTCTTCTTGTTCCCAACCGTTTTGACCTGGTGATGATGGCGGCGCATCGCGCGCGCGCTTTATCCTCGGGGGCCGAGCTGCATGTCGGACGTGATCGGGATAAAAATCCCGTTGTCGCTTTGCGCGAAATTGCCGCGCATAAGCTTGACCTTGATCGTTTGCAGGAATCTCTTGTCAAAGGCATGCAAAAGCATATCGAACCCGATGTTCCCGATGATGAGGTTGGGGAGATGATGACCAGCGAACAGCAAAGCTGGATTGACGCCTCGATGCGCATGGATGATGATGAAGACGACATGACGATGGACGATGATCTTGAGGATGATGAAGAGGAAGCGGATCTTGCGGAAGGCGACTTCTCGTCCGTTATGTTTGAGGATGTGGATGTAAAGGACTAACCCGCATATCTTTCTCTTAAAGGGCGGCGAGGATACCTCAAGGCGGCTTTTCTCCAGAGCGGCGGCCTCGCACAAGCGGATTGATAACACGAATGGATCTTATAGCGCCTGATATGACCACGCTTTCCCCCACGCCTAAAATGGTTAAGGGCGACAGCGTGGATGTCAAGGCGCAGGACGAGTCTTTGCCGCGCACGCCCATCATGCGCCAGTACGAGCTTGTCGAGCGCGTCAAATCTTACGATCCTGATGCTGATGAAGATCTGCTCAACCGTGCTTATGTGTTTGCCATGCAGGCGCATGGCGCGCAAATACGCGCCTCAGGCGCGCCTTATTTTTCGCACCCTTTAGAGGTGGCGGGAATCTTGACCGGCATGCGCATGGACGCCGTCACCATCGTGACGGCGCTTTTGCATGATGTGGTGGAAGACACCGCCGTAACGCTGGAGGAAATCGAAAAACTTTTCGGCAAGGATGTCGCGCAGCTTGTGGACGGTGTCACCAAGCTCTCGCGTATCGAGCTTCAAAGCGATCAAACCAAGCAGGCGGAAAACTTCCGCAAGCTTCTTTTAGCCATGTCGGCTGATATCCGCGTGCTTTTGGTGAAGCTTGCCGACCGCCTTCACAACATGCGCACCTTGCACTTTGTCAAAGATCCTGAAAAACGCCAACGCATCGCGCGCGAAACGCTGGATATCTACGCGCCTTTGGCCGAGCGCATAGGTATCGAGACGATGAAGGATGAACTTCAGGATCTCGCTTTTGCCGAGATCAATGTGGACGCGCGCGACAGTATTGTGGCGCGTTTATCTTATTTGCGGGAGGAGGGCGGCAATCTCGCCGAAAAAATACGCGGGACTCTGGAAAAACTTTTACGCAATGAAGGCGTTCACGCAACCGTGGAAGGGCGCGAAAAAACGCCTTACTCCATCTGGCGAAAGATGACTCGCAAGGCGATAGCGTTTGAGCAGCTTTCGGACATCATGGCCTTTCGCGTGCTTGTCGATACGGTGGGAAATTGTTATCAGTCGCTGGGGATTATTCACAACCACTACGCCGGTATTCCCGGGCGTTTTAAGGATTATATCTCGACGCCCAAGCCGAACAAATATCAAAGCATTCACACCACCATCATAGGGCCTGAACGCCAGAAGATCGAAGTCCAGATCAGAACCAATGAGATGCATGAAGTGGCCGAGCTCGGCGTGGCGGCGCACTGGGCTTATAAGCAGGATGCGCATAGCCATGACGGTTCGGAATATCGCTGGCTGCGCGAGCTTTTGGATATTGTCGAGCACGCGCAAAAGCCCGAGGAGTTTCTTGAACACACCAAGCTTGAACTGTTTCAGGATCAGGTTTTTTGTTTTTCGCCCAAAGGCGACATCATCACGCTGCCGCGTGGCGCAACGCCAGTGGATTTTGCTTATGCGGTGCATAGCGCCATGGGCGATTCCTGCGTGGGTTCTAAAGTTAATGGCCGTATGGTGCCTTTGCGTACCGAGCTGCAAAACGGCGATCAGGTTGAAATTATCACGCAGAAAAACGGCACGCCTTCACCGGCATGGGAACGCTTTGTCGTCACAGGCAAGGCGCGCGCACGCATCCGCCGTTTTGTGCGCATCCAGCAGCGCGTGGAATATATTGCTCTCGGGCGCGCGATGCTTGAAAAAATCTGCAAGCAAGAAGGCGTGGATTTCGGCGAAAAGCCGTTTGAAGCGGTTGCCAAGAACTTCCAATCCTCGTCGCTTGAGGATCTGTTTGCCAATATAGGCGCCTCTTTGCAGCCGGCGCGCGATGTGTTTTTCGCGGCCTATCCCGATCGCAAAAACAGGCCGCCTGAAAAAGAGCTTTCAAGCGCGATGATCGAGGCCGCGCAGAAATTGCAAAAACGCCCCGCCGCGCGGACGGACGCGCCTTTGGCGCTTAAAGGGCTGATCCCCGGAATGGCGGTTCATTTTGCGCGCTGCTGCCATCCTTTGCCCGGGGATGAAATTGTGGGCATTGTTGCAACGGGGCGCGGCGTGACGGTGCACACGACAGATTGCGAAACTTTGGATTCTTTCCGCGACATGCCGGAGCGCTGGATTGACGTGGCATGGGACGATGAACAGGGCAAGGAAGCGGACAAAATGGTCGGGCGTCTGGTGGTGGTTTTGGCCAACAAGCCCAACGGCCTTGGCCACCTGACCACCATCATCGGCAAGGGCAACGGCAATATTTTAAATCTGAAGATCACAAACCGGACGGTGGATTTCTTCGACATCCTTGTTGATGTCGAAGTAAAGGACACAAGACACCTACTGGACATCATCGCCGCCTTGCGCGCCAGCAACGCCATCATCGCCGTAGATCGCGCTAAAGGCCGTTAGACTACTTAAACGCGCAGGATATCTTCCCATCCCCGTCATAGCGGACGCCTGCATTTGTCAGGAAAGTGTTTTTGCCGGCCGCGCATGAACTTTCGGCCAGCATGACGCCGTAATACGCGCCAAGCCTGAGGATGGTGGATCCGTTTTGTGGGAAAGAAGCCGGCTTGACGCAAAAGGCAAAAGCGCGGCTTTCAAGCCCTGTGACGGTGCCGTTGAAGTTGAGGGTTCCTTGCTCGCCCGTGAAAAGATCAAGCTTGTAAAAAGGTTTTCCGTCCGTTGTCTGAACCGTAACGCGAAGCCTGATCTGGCAACTCTGCGGCACAGCCTCACGCGCCAGACCAAGAGTTTTTTCGAGCTTCTCGAGATCTTTTTCACCCCACATAAAATCGCCCATCACGCCGACCGTAAAGGATCCTTTCATGTCCGAACTTTGAAAGGCGCGGGATACCGGCGCGTCCAAAAAGTTAGGCGGACGTTCAAACTGCTTTTTATACAGATCCTTGAATTTGCGGATGGCTTCAAAAATAGGGTGATCGGATCTCTGCTGCGGCAATGTCTGGCCTTTTTCCAAAAGCGCGGCGATCATTTTATCCTCTTCCGTCACGGCCTTGGGCGGAAGCCGCCCGCCCGGTGTCAGCTTTACCGTTACGCCATCCTGACGTGTATTGGTGGGCATGCTTTGCTTGATAAGAGCCTGCGCTTTGGCTTCGGATTCTTTGACCGCCTCCTGATCGGCAGGCGAGATATCCTCTTGCATCTGCGGCTGGGTCGGCTGCGGGGCAGGGGCCGGCGCGGGTTGCGGTGCTGGCTGTGGCTCCGGCTCAGGTTCTGGCTGAGGCTGCGCGGGGCGGGTCGGGGTAAGCCCATAGGAGACATCATCCTCCGGCACGAGCACCCCCTGAGCCAAGACATTTTGGCCCAAAAGGCAAAGAATAAAGGAAAGACACACAGCTTGCAGTAGATAAAAACGCATGAGAAAAGCTCCTTGAGGGAAGGTAGGCAGACGCATTTTAAGCTGATTTGGAGCAGGGAGCAACAGCCCTGAACAGCTTTCTTTCAACTTGAAGGGCGGCGCCCGGCGTGATACATGAAAACGCCTCGGCAAAGGTCAAAAGCGGGTGTAGCTTAATGGTAAAGCTCCAGCCTTCCAAGCTGGCCACGAGGGTTCGATTCCCTTCACCCGCTCCAAAGTTAACCAAGGGCCAGCGCATTTTTTCCTTTACGTCGGCGCTTTATATGGTGTAGAAGAAGCGGGTTCCCTTGCATGATTGTTTAAGTTGATCCGGCCAGCCGCCGGATAGCGGGTTGTGAGGGCAAGAAGGGCGGAAGGAGTGTAGCTCAATTGGTAGAGCGTCGGTCTCCAAAACCGAAGGTTGCGGGTTCGATGCCTGCCACTCCTGCCATTTTAAAAGCTGGAGAGCCGGATGGCCAATATTATTGAATTGTTGCGCGAAACCAAACGCGAAATTGCCAAAGTCACATGGCCCACAAAGCGCGAGACGGTCATCACCACAATTATGATTATCGCCATGGCGCTTTTAGCCGGCGCCTTCTTTTTTGTGACGGACGGCGTTCTGGGCTATGTGGTCGGCAAGATTTTAGGCATGAGAAATTAGCAAGGAGATATGTGTCATGGCACAACGCTGGTATGTTATTCACGTTTATTCAGGCTTTGAGAAAAAAGTCGCGCAGATGATTCGAGAAACCGCGATCAAAAAAGGTCTTGAGGATTATTTTTCGGAAATCCTCGTCCCCACGGAAGAGGTGGTTGAGCTGCGCCGTGGCAAAAAAGTCAATACCGAACGCAAGTTCCTCCCCGGCTATGTCCTGATTAAGATGGATCTTAGCGATGAAAGCTGGCATCTGGTGAAGAACACGGCCAAAGTGACGGGCTTTTTAGGCTCGGGCAGCAAGCCGTCCCCGATCTCGCAGAAAGAGGCGGAGCGGATTCTCAATCAGGTACAGGAAGGCTTTGAGCGTCCCAAATCCTCGATCGTCTTTGAGGTGGGTGAGCAGGTTCGCGTGGCAGATGGCCCCTTTGCCTCCTTCAACGGCGTTGTCGAGGATGTGGATGAATCCAAATCCCGCCTGAAAGTCGCCGTCTCCATCTTCGGCCGCGCCACACCGGTCGAACTTGAATATACGCAAGTAGAAAAGCTGTAAGGCCCTAGCCCTCCCTTAAATTGTCATCCTCGGGCAACCGCGAAGCGGTTGAGCCGGGGAGCTGACGTTAGCGCCCACGTTAGATCCCCGGGTTCTTGCTTCGCAAGCCCCGAGGATGACAAGAGGGTTCTAGCCCTCCCCCATTGCGGGGGAGGGCCTAGGAGGGGGGGCTTGACGTTTATGCTTTCATCCCTTATAACCCCCTCATTGTGTGGAAGGTTTGCCCCTGAAGATCAATCCCTTGGGGTGCCGAACCACGCAGCGCTTACGGGCGTAAAAGGGGGAAACGGGTTTCCTTCAAAAACTTTGGGCGGCAGGCTTTTTGCTGAAATCTCTTCGGCAGAAAGATCTGTTTTTCCGTTTTGAAACAGGCAGGAGATAAAAAATGGCAAAGGAAATTGTAGGCTATATCAAGCTTCAGGTTCCGGCTGGCGCGGCGAATCCTTCGCCGCCGATCGGGCCAGCTTTGGGGCAGAGGGGCCTTAACATCATGGATTTTTGCAAGCAGTTTAACGCAAAAACCCAGAACATGGAAAAAGGGATGCCGATCCCTGTTGTGATTACGGCGTTTAGTGATCGTACTTTCACCTTTATCACGAAAAAGCCGCCCAATACCTATTGGATCAAACAGGCGATCAAGCTGCAAAGCGGATCGAAAACGCCGGGGACGGCGGTCGCCGGAAAAATCACAATGGATCAGCTGCGTGAAATTGCAAAAGAGAAAATCGTAGATATGAATGCCAATGATGTCGAAGGTGCTTGCCAGATGCTGGCCGGATCGGCGCGCTCTATGGGCGTTTTGGTGGAAGGGAAATAAGTCATGAAACACGGTAAAAAACTTCGCAATGTGACGAAAGACCTCGATCCTCAAAAGCTCCATACGCTTGAGGACGGCGTGAAGCTGGTCAAGAAAAACGCTGCGGCCACAGGTCGCAAGTTTGTCGAGTCGCTTGAGATCGCCATGAATCTCGGCATTGATCCGCGTCAGTCGGATCAGGCCGTGCGCGGCACGGTGCAGATGCCGCATGGCACGGGCAAAACCATGCGCGTGGCCGTCTTCGCCAAAGGCGAAAAGGCCGATGCGGCTTTGGCCGCAGGCGCGGATGTTGTGGGCGCTGATGATCTGGCGGAAAAAATCTTGGGCGGTTTTTCCGCTTTTGACCGCGTGGTTGCGTCACCCGACATGATGGTTGTTGTCGGCAAGCTTGGTAAGGTTCTTGGCCCGCGCGGGCTGATGCCCAACCCCAAGCTCGGCACCGTCACCCCCAACGTGGCAGACGCCGTTAAGGCCGCCAAAGCCGGCTCGGTTGAGTTCCGCGCTGAAAAAAGCGGGATTGTGCATGCCGGTATCGGCAAAGTCTCCTTCACGGAAGACCAGCTTTTAGACAATGCCCGTGCCTTTATCGGCGCGATTGTCAAAGCGCGTCCCGCAGGCGTGAAAGGAACTTATATTAATCGCGTGGCGCTGTCCTCAACCATGGGGCCAGGCATCAAGATTGATCTGACCACAATCGGCGACAAGGTTTAACATGACAAAACTGGAAAACTCTTTGATGAACCGCATCGTTTCCCTTTGCAAGCGGCGGGGGTTTGTTTTTCCTGCTTCGGAAATCTATGGCGGTCTCAATGGTTTTTGGGATTATGGGCCGTTGGGCACGCAGCTTAAAAATAATCTGCGTGACCGCTGGTGGCGCGATCATGTCGAATGCCCGCCGCTTGGGCCTGATGGAAAGCCTCTTTCCATTGTCGGGCTTGACAGCACCATCATCCAGCATCCGCGCACATGGCACGCTTCGGGGCATGTGGGCGGCTTTGCGGATCTGATGGTGGATGATCGGGAAACCAAACTGCGCTACCGCGCAGATCACATTCTGGCGCTCGAGGTTTTTTATGAAAAGGCAGGGACAAAGAAATCCCTCGGTCTTCTCAGCGCGCTTGAAGGGGATGAGTTTGAAGAGTCCCTCACCAAAAAAGCCAAAAAACTTATCCAAAAAGCAGGCGGTGAGGAGCTTGTTCCTTTTGATGCAAGCAAAGCCATCCCGCTCACCAATCTGGATGAAACAACCCGCGCCAAAGTGATCGGCCCTGACGCGCAGCAAGCCGGAACGCTGACCGAGCCGCGCGCTTTCAATCTGATGTTTGAATCTTTTGTCGGCGTGTTTCAAAACGAGGATTCAAAAGTCTATCTGCGTCCTGAAACGGCGCAGGGCATCTTTTTGCAGTATAAGAACGTCCTTGATACTTCGCGCGTCAAGCCGCCTTTTGGCGTGGCGCAGATCGGCAAGTCTTTCCGCAACGAGGTCACGCCGCGCAACTTTATCTTCCGCTCGCGCGAGTTCGAGCAAATGGAAATGGAGTTCTTCTGCGCCCCTGAAGACGGCATGATGTGGTACGAGTTCTGGGTGGCCGAGCGCATGCGCTGGTGGGAGAGCATCGGCTGCAAAAAGGAAAACCTCTACCGCCACATTATCCCTGAAAATGAACTTGCGCATTACTCCAAAGGCACATCCGATATTGAATATCGCTGGCCCTTTACGGCGCCCGGATTTGGGGAGCTTGAAGGGGTGGCGTATCGCACGGACTTTGACCTCAAGCAGCACACAGAGTTCAGCAAACAAACGCTGGATTATATCGATCAGGAAAGCAAGCGCCGCTATGTCCCTCATGTGGTGGAGCCGGCAAGCGGCCTGACGCGCGGCGTTCTGTTGCTGTTGTGCGAGGGCTATCAGTATGACGAAACCCGCCCGTCACCCGAATGGCTGAAGATCAAGCCAAGCCTTGCGCCGGTGAAGCTCGGCATTTTCCCGCTTGTGAATAAAGACGGCATGCCGGAAGTTGCGGAAAAGCTCTATATGGATCTGCGTCAGGATTACATCACGCAGTTTGACGTCAAACAAGCTATCGGCAAACGCTACGCCCGCATGGATGAGATTGGCACGCCCTATTGTATAACGGTGGACGGCGATACGCTGAAGGATCAAGTTGTCACCATCCGCGACCGCGACACAACCACGCAGGAGCGGGTTAGTCTGGACAAGGTGCGCGATTATGTAGCGCAGAAGCTCGGGCGGTAAGATCCCCCCACCCAAACCCTCCCCCACAAGTGGGGGGCTTGCTGCGCAAGCCTTGAGGATGACAAGAAGAGGGGCCTATTGACCCGACTCATCGCGTAAGTGAATATGTCCCCCATAAACCGCCAGAGAAGGGGCCCTTTTCTTATGAAACTGACTTTACCCCCCCCCCCCCCCC
>WREW01000018.1 GCA_009779135.1 Alphaproteobacteria bacterium | reverse complement strand
TGCACGCTTAATAAGCGCAAGGCCGTCATATCCGCGAGGGCGGCCAATCTATTAGGGTGGAATCTATATCCTACGCACAACCCTGCAAAGATTGTGGCTATTGACCCTATGCATAAGTTGGATAGAGCAAGGCCAAAAAGTAACAGATGGCGGGCATTATCTTGGTGATAATGGGCGAGCCTTGTTGAGATTCAACAGATACGCTCTAAAATCACTTGGTTGGTATGAAAAGAATAGGCCTCGCTGAACTTTGGTCTGATGGATTTGGATCGTCAGGGAAAGAGAGATCGTCTTCTGCCCCTATTTCTATAGCTTTTTCCAATAAAGCGTTATATGTGCCCTTAGTTAACCCTGGCGTGTTATTTTTATGGTGCCAATGAATAATGATGTGTGGATTCCAAATTAAAATATGACTTATGTCGCCTGACTTTCCGGCTTGTATGTCAATAAAGCCTAATTCTTGGAGCATTTTAATGCGTCCCCGCCATATATATTCTGCGCGTTGTTTACTGAACCCCGCGCTGAAGGCGAGACCATCTTTTTTGGCAGCATTTAACATGGAATTATCCCAAGTTTCGCACCATAGGCTTAAATATGTTTGGGAAAGAGGTTTGCCGTTGGCCATTTCATCAAGAGCTAATAAAATAAAGGGCATGGTTTTAGGTATCGTTGTAAAACCCTTGCTTTTATTTCGATGCCATAGATAGAGATCAGCGTTAGGCCATAAAGTCTCTCTTTGCCGTAGTATTTTTTGTGCGATGGCTTTACCAGAACGTCTTCCCATTGTTTATTCCTTTCCACATGTTTTGAGGGCTTCTAAAGCAGTCGAAGTTTGGACCTTCGACTGCACCGTTTCAGATAGAAAGCTGGGTTTGGACGCCAGCTTATGCCTTAACGTGAGAAGGAAAGAATGTTTTTTTTCCATAGAAAAGAAGATTTCACAAAATATGCTTTATTTCAATGACTAAGATATTGACCGACAACAAATTAGCAGTATAATTTAATATTTTACGTGTATGACTTTGCTTTGTTTGTTTCATCTCAGGGCTAGCCTTTCAATATTTCTTACAGAGCTTGTAGGGATTTATATGAAATATTAACGGGTTGTGTTTGCTCGTTCTGTGCTCAATTGTGCTGTAGTGCTCAGATGTGCTCATGGGGTCAAGGGGGATCGTCTTGTCAAATGCGCACTAATTTTTAATCCCTTTTAAGAGTTAATGTCTGGTTGGTTGCTACATGTCTCTACTCCCTCATCCCTCTCAGGCCTTGTGAGCTTCCTAAGCCTTCACTTCCCTCTAACTGCAGGGCAAAGCGAAAAGCAAAAGACAACGGATGGCGGCTTTTATCTCAGTGATAGAGGTCGAATCTTGTTGAGATTCAGCATATTTTGTCTATGATCTTTTCGAATTGCGTCTATCAGGGGGCGCCATTTATGACATCGCCGGAATTGTACCCGTTGCCACCGGCGGGGGCGGGGTTATGTGCGTGTGTTGATGAAACCCCTTTTTATTTATGGTTTACAGATTCTATTATTGCAAGCGCGTACGAAACACTTATGTTATAGTGTAATAGATAAATCATTCACAACCACAACTAATGGGTCTCTGTTATGTCGGTTTCTTCCATGAAAAACCTGTTTTTTGTGTTTTGGGGATGGCTGTTTTGGGGAATCGTTCTTTCTCCCGTCATGGCAGAGACCATAACATATAGAGGGACTTCTCCTTCCAGTCTTAGGAATCCACAGACTACTTTCGGTGTGCCAGAGCTGCCTTCTGCGCCCGGTTCGTTGTTCCCTTCTTCACCCTCCGGCAACAATGTTACGGTCAATGCTAATGTTTCCGGACATATTTACGGAGGGATCACGGCAACGCCCAATACGAATGCCGAAAATAACATTGTTGTCATTGAGGGCGGAACGATCGGGAATGCCGGATCGTCCCCCGGCGGAAATATCACCGGCGGGTGGAGCCTTAGCGGCAGTGCAAGCAACAATACAGTAGAAATTGAGAATAACGCCACAGTGCGCGGGATCATCTATGGCGGGTGGGTCAGGGGCGGCGGCGGCGAGGCCTCTCTTAATAACGTCATCATCAACGACTCCCCTACCCTTAGAGGCAATATTTACGGCGGGTATTCCCAAGGAACAGGCTCGGTTTTTGAAAATACCGTCAGCATGAATGGCGGCTATGTGACGGGTAGCGGCAGCATTATTGCGGGTGGGTATGCCGCCATCGGTGGAAGCCATGCTGAAGTGAACAATAATCATGTCGTTCTTGAAAATGTAACCATTAACAATTCCGATATTTACGGCGGCAGAGGAAATACGACCGGCGCAGGAGTCCACAACAATGAAGTCTCCATTACAAACGGGACGATACATAACGGCGCCATATACGGCGGAGAAATCATCACCGGTAGCGGACGTGTTTATGATAATCTTGTCACTATTGAAGGCGGAACCATCAACGCGACAATTTACGGCGGCCAGACCGGCGGCAGCGGCGATGTGACAGGGAATGCGGTATCAATTAGCGATGCCATTGTAACAAGCGATATTTACGGCGGTTATAGCGCTCGTGGCACGGTTGCAGACAACATTGTCACTATTGGTGTTTCCGGCATTGCTGGGGTTATCGACTTTAATGGCGCTGTTCTCGGCACCAGCCTTTTGACCAAGACAGGGACAGGAACTTTGGTCTTGAGCAGCGATCGGAGCGTTATTCAGAATGGAGGCGTCAATATTCAAGAAGGCACGTTGCAACTCGGCAATGGCGGCACGACAGGAAGCGTTTCCACGCTGGGCGGCTTTGCAATCAATGCGGGCGCATGGCTGGCGTATGACCATTCCAATAACATCACGGAAACGCAGGCCATCACCGGCGCAGGCACGGTTGTTCAGCGTGGATCGGGAACATTGGCGCTATTCAACGTGACCAATGATTTCACCGGCGGGATGGAAATTGAAAGCGGCTCGCTTCTTGTTACCGACAACTATTCTTACAATAACGCGCTCGGTCAGGCTCCCAGCGCTGGTTACATCACTTTTACGGGTGCGGACAGTAACGGGGCGAAAAATGTTATCATTGATCCCGTTTGGCCGATGGTATGGGCAGGCGGCACGCCTGATCCTTCGGCTTATACGTTGAAAAACTCTTTCCGCACACAAAGCGAAGCGGGAGAGGATAACAACATAAATCTGGTCGGGATTCCTCGCATTGATCTTGCGGGTATCAATATAACTGACAATGGCGGCGCGTTCTATGTCGCGAACGGAACAGCCATGAATGTCAATGTGGCGGACAGCGCCCTTTATCTTTTTCAAAATAAAGCGGGCGCGGGAAACGATTTGTATGTCGAAAACGGCGGGACGTTCAATTTGAATCTCAATTCAGGCATGGTTACCTTTGAGAGCGGTATTGACGGCGATGGTACCTTGAACATCTACGGTTCCGGTCAGAGCCTTGTTTCACTGCTTCTTGACAACCCCGTTCCCACGACTTTTCGCATGGGAGAGGTGAATATCGGTATGAGCGCTGGTGCGACCGGAAGAGACCAGACCATTCTTTGGTTGGAGCGAAGCGACAAGGTCAATGATCCCCGTGTCACTTTAGAAACGGACAGGTTTAACCTTACGGGCAGCGGTCAGCTTTTTCCGGCGGCAATGCTGCTGGGAGATGGCATTATCAATGCCAGTGAGGAAATCAATGTCACGAATAGCGGTATATTAGCGCCTACCTCTTTTGAATCAATAGAAGCGGGCAACAGATGGAGTCCAGACACGTTGACGCTTAAGGCGCCGCAGATCAATCTTGACGACTTTTCGCTGCTTTACATGGCCTATGGACCACAAACAAGCTTGACCTTCGGTGCCGATGGCGTTGCTGTCAGCAGTAACGATCTTTTGAATCTTGAAGGTCAAGTGAATTTGGGAAGCGGTACAGTGTATTTTGTTACGGCAAGCGGCTCTCCCTTCGCGCCGGGGGATTACCTTGTTATACGCTCTGACCAGAGCTTTGATACTAGCGTCCTCAGCAATCTGACTGCTGTTGTCGATGGTTTTACCTTTACGCCGACAGCTAACAGTCCGCGCGGGGGAGATTTCCGGTTCCTTCTTGGCAATGATTTCGGCGTGTCCTCCGGAACAAATAATATCTGGTTTTCTCAGGGCCTTGATTCGCTTACCATGGACTGGACCGGCGGCAATACTGTAGCGGTTCCCTCTGGTGGCGTTTGGGATAACGGATCGCTTTTCTCTTCTCTTCAGACCGGCGCCGGAGATGTGCATGAACAGCAATTTATGACCGGTGACAAGGTCTATATTTCAGGCGACAATCCATTCGATATTGAACTGCCTGCTGCTACTTTAACCAGCTCAATCATTGTCAGCGGCCTTGTCGTCGGACAAAATGCCAATGGAGATTTAACAGATGGCGGCCCCACCACGATCAGCGGCGATGGCGGTATCACGGCGGGTATAAATTATGCGTTCGGCAAGTATGTCGGCGACACGCTCATTCCGACCGGTAAGCTGGAGAAATACGGTAACAGCATTTTGACCTTTACCAATACCGGAGGAAATCTTTTCGAGGAAGGCATTGACCTTTACGGCGGAACCATTGCGTTTGATCGCGTGGATCAACTCGCTATCGGTAGCGGGCAGGCGATTTCCTTCTTAGGGGATTCTATTTTGCAAAGTAATGAGGATATGACTTTGCCGCAAAAGATAAACATTCTTGCAGGCGTATCAGGCAGCTTTGATACCAACGGGTATAGTGTCGGTATTGATGGCAGTATTTCCGGTGGCGGCGACGTGGCCAAAAACGGCGCGGGAACTTTGAGTCTTCATGGTGCAAATGATTACACTGGCAGCACCATGGTAAATGCGGGTACGCTGGAAATCACCGGCGTTTTGGGCGCCAGCAACGGCAATGATTATGCCGGCGCCATAGCCAGCGAGGGGGCGCTGGTTTTCAATCAATCCGTCGATCAAACCCTGTCCGGCGTTATCTCCGGTTCCGGCTCTTTGACCAAGTATGGTGCCGGAACGATGCTTACCCTGACCAATGCGAACAGCTTTACAGGCCCTCTGAATATTGCCGCCGGAACTCTGGTGCTGGGGATAGACGCCTCTTTGGCTACAAGCACCATGCGTTTGGGGGAGGATGCGGTTTTTGACTGCTCTGCTGCTGCGGCTGCTTATAATTTCAAAGATTTGTATGTGGACGGTCCGAACACGTCCATTAAAACCAATGGCGATAGCGCGATGTTCTCAGGCTCTGGCAGTACCGTGACTTTCACCCTACCTGCCGGCATGGATGTCAATCAGCGTATGCTTTTTGTGGAAAATGGGGCGGATATTACAGACAGCGTTATTAAAGTGGACAATCTCTCCGCTGGCGCTGCAAATCTGAAGCCCGGCGAAAAGATTACGCTTATCAAGACTGAGGATGGCCTTGTTTCCAATCAGGATGGTGCTGTTGTGGGCCGTGGGGGAATCGCAAAACTTTATTATCTGATTGCTGATAACTTAAATCTCTATCTCGGTGCGCGTGCCAACAAACAGGTTAAAGCCCTTTCTGAGGGGCGTCTTGCAGGTCTGTCCTTTGTCAATCAGGCTGATTTGATTTGGGGGCCGGGCATGTACGCCGCCATGCAGCAGACAGAACGCAAGGGCGCAGGCCTTGTGCCTTTTGCCGCAAGCAGTGGCGGTTCCCTGCGCTACGATACCGGTTCCCACATTGATGTGGACGGTGCACATATCCTGACCGGTCTGGCATGGCGTGCGCCGAGCAGTCTGGTGACGGGGGCTTTCTTTGAGGCTGGCTGGGGGCGTTATAATTCTTATAACAGCTTTAATAACGCTCCTTCCGTCAGCGGGGACGGAAAGGCTAGTTATTATGGCGTCGGTGTTCTTGGTCGTTATGAGGTTTTGGGGGGTATTTATGGCGAGGCCTCTATCCGCACCGGCTATGCCAGCACGGACTTCTCCAGCCGTGATATATCAAATAGCGCCAGCAGCGAAACCCGTTATGATTCCGGCGCTATGTATCACGGCGCCCATGTTGGTGCAGGGTATGTGTGGAACATTCATAATAAAGCCCGTCTGGATCTGTCCACTAAATATATCTGGCTTTATATGGATGATGATTCTGTGACGATTTCCGGCGACAAGGTTCAATTTCAGTCTGTCAGTTCACATCGCTGGCGCACAGGAAGCCGGTTCTCTTACATGATGGATGATTATATAACCCCCTATGCGGGAACCTATTTTGATTATGAGTTTGGCGGTAAAGCCAAGGCTCGTATCGACGGCGACAGGATTGACGCGCCGAATCTGAAGGGCGGCACAGGCATTGGTGAGCTTGGTCTGATTTTCAAACCCGCCCTCAGCCTGCCCTTGGCCATAGATTCGAGCGTGCAAGGACATGTGGGAACCAGGGAGGGCGTGACAGGTTTTCTGCGGTTGACATACATGTTCTGATGAGGTTGAAATGCAGCATATTTGTCTATAATCTTTTCGAATTGCGTCCATGAGGGGCGCCATTTGGGATTGTGGGACTTTCTTATGAGCATGCGATGGGTAACGCCCCATGACAAGAATTACAGGGCTATTACAACACACAGCGAACTTTGTCGGGAAATAAGGCGCGCGCATGATACAGCCTGATTTCACCCAAAAGCTTAAACGGGCGGCTTACTTGAAAGATCCTTTTGAGGTGGCGCAGCGGGTTCTTTTGGGGGCTTATCTTTGTACGCGGCAGCGGGGCGTTTTGACAGTCGGGAAGATTACGGAAGTCGAGGTTTATATCGGCGCGTATGACAAGGGCTGTCATGCCTACCCCAACCGCAAGACGCCGCGCAATCAGGTGATGTTTGGGACGGGCGGGCATGCCTATATTTATTTTGTTTATGGCATGTATGAGATGTTTAATGTCGTGGTCGGCAAGACCGGCGAGGCCAACGCTATTTTGATCCGCTCGCTTGAGCCGGTTTTGGGGATCGAGCGCATGAAGGCGCGGCGGGGGGGCAAGACGCTTAAAAGCCTTGCCGATGGGCCCGGGAAGCTGTGTCAGGCTTTGGGCATTACGCGGGCGCTTTATGGGACCGATCTTACCCAAAGCGACAAGATCTGGATCAGCCCCAAGACCGAGGAGCCTGCCGGCTTTTTGGCTGCCAAGCGGATCGGGATTGACTATGCGCAGGAATATAAAGACAAGCTTTGGCGGTTTTTATTGGAAGGAAACCCCTTTGTAAGTAAAAAACCGGCGTAAAAGGGCTTTTCTTGCGGCTTTTTTTGTGTTTAAACCTGAAAACACATGTTTTAAAAGGAGAATGTCATGTTTATTGCCCCTACGGTTTCAAGCGTCACTTTGGCCAAAACCATTACATCCCAATCCGCCGAGGTCGGGAAAGTTCTTTGTTTTCGCTTTCAGCGGGAGGGTGGCGTTAAATGTGAGAGTGTCGCTTTTGTCCCGTATGATAGGAAAGGATTGCCTGACTTTGCGCAAGCCTATCAACTTACCAGCCTTCCTAAAGGCAATGATCTTCACGATGTAGAGAAACGTACGCCTTCCCTTTGCCGTCGTCCTGAGCTTCCTGCTTCTTTTATTCATGCGGCACAAAAGGCATGGCCAGCGCTCGTGGCATAAAAATTGGTTTGACTTTTCTGGGCTTTTTCGCCTAGACTGTTTCTCCGTATGGGGGTTTTTGCTGTGATTCACGATCGGGTTCTACTAACAAACGCGCTAAGAGGCGGGTGATCTCTGAATCACTCGCGGCGTTAGCGCATGACAAGGCTCTTTTTCGGGGCCTTTTTTTATGGCAAACAAGAAAGGATTCTAAACTATGACAAATCGCGTTTTTATTTTTGACACCACTTTGCGTGATGGTGAGCAATCCCCGGGCGCCACTTTGACGCTTAAAGAGAAAATCGCCGTGGCCTCCATGCTGGATGCGATGGGGATTGATATTATCGAGGCCGGTTTTGCAGCGTCTTCCGAGGGTGATGCGCAATGTATCGAGGCGGTGGGAAAGGCCGTGAAAAACGCGCGGGTTTGCTCCTTGGCGCGGGCGATTACTGGCGATATTGAAGCGGCGGCACGCGCGCTTGAAAATGCGCCGAGGGCGCGGATTCATACTTTTGTCTCGACAAGCGATATTCATATCGAACATCAACTGCGCAAAACGCGCGATCAGGTGCTTGAGATTATCCAGAAAACTGTGACTCTGGCGCGGCGTTACTGCGAGGATGTCGAATGGTCGGCCATGGACGCCACGCGCAGCGATATGGATTTTCTGATGAAGGCCGTTTCCTGCGCTATTGAATCCGGCGCAAAGACGATCAATCTTCCCGACACGGTGGGCTACAGCGTTCCTGAGATTTACGGGGCCATGTTTGAGAAGATGACGGCGCGTTTTCCGGATGTCTGTTTTTCCGTTCACTGCCATGATGATCTGGGGCTGGCTGCGGCTAATTCCCTTGCCGGCGTGCGCGGGGGGGCGCGGCAGATTGAATGCACCATCAACGGCATCGGCGAGCGCGCCGGCAATGCCCCGCTTGAGGAAGTTGTGATGGCGCTTTCTGTCCGAAAGGATTATTTTGGCTGTAAGACAGGGATTGATGCGAGTAGGATTTATCCGACTTCGCGCTTTGTGGCGGCTGTGACGGGCTTTCCTATTCCCAAAAACAAGGCCATTGTGGGCTCTAACGCTTTTGCGCATGAAAGCGGCATTCATCAGGACGGCATGCTTAAAAACCGCGAAACTTACGAGATTATGCGTCCTGAAAGTGTCGGTCTTACGCGCAGCCAGCTTGTGATGGGCAAGCATTCAGGCCGCGCGGCGTTCAAAAGCAAGCTTGAGGAAATCAACGCCGCTTTGGATGATGAGGCTTTTGAAGCCTGTTTTCTGGCCTTCAAAAATCTGTGCGATCGGAAAAAGAATGTCACTGAAGAAGATTTGATGAGCCTTGTTCACGATTATCACAGCAAAGGAAGCTCCTCTTTCGTCCGGCTGATAAACTTTACTCTGGCGCAGGATGATGAGGCTTCTTATACGGCAAAAACCATCATGGACGTGGATGGCAAGGAAAAAACGGCCACCGCCTCGGGTAACGGGCCTTTGGATGCTATTTTCACCTGCATCAATCAAAGCACTGGCCTTAGCCCTGCGCTTGACAGTTTTGAAGCCCATAGTGTATCGCAAGGATGTGATGCGCAGGCCGAATCCATTATTGTGATGACGGAACAGGGCCAGACTTACACAGGCCATGCGCGCAACACGGATACGATTATCGCCGCTGCGCATGCCTATGTCGGAGCGATCAACAAGATTTTGGCGAAAGGCAAATAATGGCGCAAACGCTTTACGACAAGCTTTGGAGTCAGCATGAGATTTCTTATTTCGAGGACGGCTCTTCGCTGATTTATATCGACCGCCATCTTGTGCATGAGGTTACAAGTCCTCAGGCTTTTGAAGGCCTCGCTCTTTCAAACCGTCCGATGTGGCGGCGGGAAAGCGTTCTGGCCATGGTGGATCATAACGTGCCGACCAGAGATCGTGACAAGCCTTTGGAAGATGAAGAGGCGCGGATTCAAATTGAGACTCTCTATGAAAATGTAGCCAAGCACGGTTTGTGTTTTTTTGATCTATTCAGTCTTTCGCAAGGCATTGTGCATATTGTAGGGCCTGAGCAGGGCTTTACGTTGCCGGGCACTACGATCGTTTGCGGCGACAGTCATACGGCCACGCATGGCGCGTTCGGCGCTTTGGCCTTCGGCATCGGCACAAGCGAGATTGAGCAGGTTTTTGCCGCACAATCGCTGATCCAGCGCAAGTCAAAATCCATGCGCGTTCATGTCACCGGCAGGCTGCAAGCGGGCGTGAGCGCCAAGGATTTAATTCTGGCCATTATTGCCCAGATCGGCATTGCTGGCGGCACGGGTTATGTGATGGAGTTTACGGGGCCGGTGATTGAATCCATGTCCATGGAAAGCCGCATGACGCTTTGCAACATGGCGATTGAAGCGGGCGCGCGTTCGGGGCTTGTCGCACCGGATGAGATTACTTTTGCCTATCTCAAAGACAAACCGCTTGCGCCGAAAGATGCGCTTTGGGATCAGGCTGTGGCGTTCTGGCGGACGTTAAAAACGGATGAAGGGGCTGTTTATGACAAAACGATTTCCATAGACGCCTCAAAGCTTGAGCCTTATGTCACTTGGGGCACCAATCCTGAAATGGGCGGACCGATCTCATCCTTTATTCCTGCCTGCAAGGATGCCTCCTGCGCCCGCGCGCTTGATTATATGGGGTTGAAAGAAGGCATGGCGCTTGAAGAGATTCCCATCGATCAGGTTTTTATCGGCTCCTGCACCAATGGGCGTATTGAGGATTTGCGCCAAGCTGCTTTTATTGTCAAAGGCCGCAAGATCGCGGTATCGCTTAGGCGCGCGATGGTGGTGCCGGGCTCGGGTCAGGTGAAGAAGATGGCCGAAGATGAGGGGCTTGACGTGATCTTTAAAGAGGCCGGTTTTGAATGGCGCATGCCGGGGTGCTCGATGTGCCTTGCGATGAATGCAGACCGGCTTGAGCCGCTTGAGCGCTGCGCCTCGACCTCCAACCGCAATTTTGAAGGACGGCAAGGCGCAGGCGGAAGGACGCATCTGATGAGTCCTGCCATGGCGGGCGCTGCGGCCATCAAAGGCGCGATCACAGATGTGCGGAAAATGATTTAGGAGGTGGCCCATGCAAAAACTCACAACACATAAAGGACAGGCCGCTTTTCTGCCCCTTGATAATATCGATACGGACATGATTATTGCCAAGCAGTATTTGAAAACCATCAAACGCTCGGGGCTGGGCAAATGGCTGTTTGCGGACATGCGTTATGATGCACAAGGCAAGCCGCGTCCTGATTTTATCCTCAACCAAAAACCAAAGGCCAGTATTCTGCTTGCGGGTAAAAACTTCGGCTGCGGCTCAAGCCGCGAACATGCGCCATGGTCTTTGATGGATTTCGGCCTGCGTGCTGTGATCGCCTCGGGTTTTGCGGATATTTTTTACAGCAACTGCTTTAAGAATGGCCTTCTTCCCGTGTCTTTGCCGCCTGAAGCCGTTGAGGCTTTGGCCGCACGCGATAAAGACATCACGATCGACCTTGAAGCCCAAACGGTTTCCTGCGATGATCTTTGCTTCGGTTTTAAGATTGAGCCTGACAACAAGAAAACTCTTCTTGAAGGGCTTGATGGCATCGCGCGCATTCTTCAACAACAAGACGCCATCAAAGCGTTTGAAGAGCGGCATTTTGCGCAGCAGCCTTGGCTGCGGAAAGGATCATAATCATGCCCAAGATTCTTATGCTGGCCGGTGACGGAATCGGCCCTGAAATTATGGAAGAAGCGAAAAAGATTCTTTCTCTTTTCAAAGACACGTTTGATTTCAGCTTTGTTGAAAAGCCCATCGGCGGGGCGGGTATTGATAAGCATGGCGATCCCTTCCCTTCTGAAACGGCCAATGAAGCGCTGACGGCGGACGCTATTTTGCTCGGCGCTGTGGGCGGGCCGCAATGGGACAGTTTTCCCATGGCGCAAAGGCCGGAAAAAGGGCTTTTGGCCATTCGTAAGGAGCTTGGGCTTTTCGCCAATCTGCGTCCTGTTAAAATCTGGCCCGCTCTGGCTGGTTTTTCGCCTTTAAGGCCTGAGAAGCTCGAAAATGTATCCTTCACTGTGGTGCGTGAGCTGACGGGCGATGTTTATTTCGGCCAGCCGCGCGGGATTGAAATACGCGGCGGCACGCGCGTGGGCTTTAACACGATGATCTACAGCGAAGATGAAATACGCCGCATTGCCAAAATCGCGTTTGATATGGCGCGCAAAAGCCAGAAAATCGTTCATTCGATTGACAAGGCCAATGTGCTTGAGACCATGCGCTTTTGGCGTGAGATTGTCAGTGATGTTCACAAAGATTATCCGGATGTCCATCTTGAACATTTTTATGTCGATAATACCGCCATGCAGCTTATCCGCCAGCCTTCGGCGTTTGATGTGATGCTGACGCCGAATATGTTCGGCGATATTCTCTCGGACGAAGCGGCGGTTTTGTCCGGCTCGCTCGGCATGCTGCCTTCTGCCTCTATCGGCGGCAAACAAGCGCTTTACGAGCCCATCCACGGCAGCGCCCCCGATATTGCGGGCCAAGGCCTTGCCAATCCCATCGGGATGATTTTAAGCGTGGCGATGATGCTTGAAATCTCGTTCGGGCGGCAGGATTACGCCAAAATCATCGACAAGGCTGTTGGTGATTGTCTGGCGGAAGGGCTGCGCACGGGGGATATTTGGAGCGAGGGGATGCAAAAGGTTTCCACAGCGGCGATGGGAGATGCTGTTGCGGGGAAGGTTGCTGCGGCGATTTAGCCCCACGCTACTGACGTTGTGCTTTTTTTATCCTCAGCCAAAATCTCGCCGAAGAGGCGGGCGATGGCTAGGCGGTTGGCCCAGGGGACTTTGCGGTCGTCGTAGCGGCTGGTCATCACATCCCAACAATAAATCGCGTGGTTGATTTTCCCCAGCGCGTTGCCGACTTCCCAATAAGTCTTATCGCTGTTTTGCAAAAAGCTCAGAAAGCCGGCGGAACTGCTTTGTTCCTTGAACATTTTATCATAGCTTTCCTGATAATTTTTGATGATTTCATCGACCGTTTTCCATTCCTGCCTCAACTTCGTGCGTGTTAAGGTAAACAGCTTTTCAAGCTCTTTCATTTCTGCTGCCGGCACGCCGACTGCGGGCGCGCTGTTTTCGCCGACCCATTTAATCAGGTCAAAAAAGCTGTTTTGATCCCGCCCGAACTGGTAGGAATAATAAACGATGCCTTTCCATGCGGAAAAGATCTCAAGCGCTCTTTCTTTGGGAATGCGGAAGGCGGTGATAAGAGGCATCAGGGCCTCAATATCCTTGCCTTCCCATATTTTATCAATCAACTGACGCGCGATTTCATCCGAGGATTTGGCGTTCGGAAAAGCGGCCATAATCAAAGGCTCGAACTTCTGTAGCATGTAGTTTTCAATTTCTTCCCACAGGGCGGCGCTGACCTCAAAATAGGCCTCATGAATATCAATGCCGGCGCGCAAAAACGCATCCTTCATCAAAAAGGGATCCAAAGAGGGAAGCTGGTTTAGCACATTCAAAATTGCAAGATCGGCTGCCAAAGATTCTTTGGTGATAGCCCCCTCGCCGCAATAATCTTCAATAGCGCGGTCAATGCCTTTGCCATGTAGAAAGATGGTGCGGCCGCCTTCGTAGATATCCTGCTCGTTAAAAGGAAAATAGAGTTTGGTGCCGACAGAGCTCCCCAGCAGCCGCCTTTCACTTTCAGGCACGGTGTCTTTAATGACAACAATATTGTTCAGCGCTTTGGTGCGGAAAAAGGCGGGTGTGTTTTCGGGATGTTGCGCCGTGACGCGCCGCGTCATTTCGTTACAATTATAAACGCGCGGTGAACCCGCATCGAGCATCGGTTTGAGATATTTGTTCGTCATTCACACAGCTTAGAGGTGAATACCTTACGAACTTGTTAACTCCTTCTGACGGTCGACCAGCTGCCGGCGGTAGCTCTCAAGGCTTTCAAACGGCTTGCGCGCGACCCCTGAATCGATCGCCGCCTGAGCTACGGCGGAAGGGACTTCAACCATCAAACGCGGGTCAAAAGGCGTCGGGATGATATATTCGGGGCCGAAGGTAAAACTATGGCCTTCATAGGCCTCCTGTACCTTCTGCGGCACGGGCTGGCGGGCAAGCTCGGCCAAGGCCTTGACGGCGGCAAGCTTCATCGCCTCATTCACGCAAGAAGCCCGAACGTCCAAAGCGCCACGGAAAATATAGGGGAATCCCAGAACATTGTTGATCTGGTTGGGGTAATCCGAGCGGCCCGTGGCGACAATCGCGTCCGTCCGCACCGTATCCACCTCCTCGGGCGTGATTTCGGGGTCAGGGTTGGCCATAGCGAAAATAAGGGGTTTGGCGTTCATGCCCGCCACCATTTCTTTCGTCACAGCGCCCTTGGTGGACAGGCCGACAAAAATATCCGCGCCTTTTAACGCCTCCTCCAAAGTCCGCGCGGGCGAGTCTATGGCAAAAGCCTCTTTCCATGCGTTCAGGTCCGTGCGGGCCTTATGAATCACGCCCTTTGTGTCGCACATGGTGATGTGATGGCGGGGCAGCCCCATGCTGATAAAAAGATTGGCGCAGGCAATCGCCGCCGCGCCGGCGCCGTTGATGACCATTTTGGCGTCTTCAATGTTGCGGCCGGTCAGAAAAAGCCCGTTCATGAGCCCCGCGCCCGAGATAATCGCCGTGCCATGCTGGTCATCGTGAAAAACGGGAATGTCCATCAAGGATGACAGGCGTTTTTCAATTTCAAAGCATTCCGGCGCCTTGATGTCTTCAAGATTAATGCCCCCAAAAGAAGGCTCCAGATAACGCACGCAATTTATAAAAGTTTCGGCATCCTGCGTGTCCACTTCAAGGTCGATGCCGTCAATGTCGGCAAAGCGCTTGAACAGGACGGCCTTGCCTTCCATCACGGGCTTTGAAGCCAGCGCCCCTAAATTGCCAAGCCCTAAGACAGCTGTGCCGTTGGAAATCACAGCCACAATATTGCCGCGCGCCGTATAGTCATAGGCCGTCGCCGGAGTCGCGGCGATACGCAGGCAGGGCGCGGCCACGCCGGGCGAATAAGCCAAAGACAAATCATGCGCTGTGGCCAGAGGCTTTGTCGGTGTGACTTGAAGTTTGCCAGGACGTCCTTGAGCATGCAGCGCCAAAGCTTCCTGTTCAGACACGTGCGTTGTTTTTGAGGTCATGGTGATTTCCTTGTGAAAGGCGACAAGATATTACGCGCGCAAGGATTAACAAAGTCTTCAGGCGGTGGCCAGATTTTCTTTTTCTTTTACTAACTCCTTGATCTTTCTTGGGGGTTATTAGCGAGATCTTAGCAACTTGCCTGTTACACTGCCCGCAGGATGGGTGAATCGTGTCTGCGCTGAAAAAAAGCTTTCTGACTCTGTTTAAGCCTCTGCAATATGTTTCGATTGCGGAAACAGTTTGCTTTTCTCTTGCCCTTTTATGTCTTTTGCTTGACCCGCACGCTATGGCGCTGGCGCAAAGCAGTTTTATGCCGGTTTTGCAGGAGAGCGAAAATATACAGCTTCAGGCGGTTTTGGAGTCCGAAAAAACCCTGTTTCTTTTCGGGCTTTTTATGGGCGTGATGGCCACGGCCTCGCTCTACCTGTTTTTCATCTGGGTTGTGATTCACGACAGAGGGCAGGTCTTTTTGATGCTGCTTTTGCTTTGCCTTGGCCTGAACATGGCCAGCACCAACGACACCATGATGCAGCTTTTGCACATCAATAATCCTTACATGAACATGATGATCCAGACCTATACGATGGTGCTGGCTTATTTCTTCAGCCTGTTTTTCACCTATTACTTTTTGGATATCGACACATCCGCGCCTTTGATGAAGTATCCTCTTTTCGGCACGGCTTTTCTGCTTCTCGTTCTTCTTGTGATTGCTGCTTTCAACATGCAGCTTGTTCACTTTATTCTGCCTACGCTGGGCGT
This sequence comes from Alphaproteobacteria bacterium, assembly GCA_009779135.1. Classification (GTDB taxonomy): domain Bacteria; phylum Pseudomonadota; class Alphaproteobacteria; order UBA9219; family UBA9219; genus UBA8914. The sequence goes on along the minus strand of WREW01000018.1, from coordinate 11,798 downwards.
GATCGCCATAGCTGTCGTTCTGCTCTGCGGCCTTGCGGCTTTGTCTTCGGGCACCAGCGGCGTGTTCAGCCATATCATCGCTTTCAGCGCTTTTCTGGTCGGATCGCAAGCAACGGCGCTTTATGATCTGGGGATGATCCAGCAGCTTGAGGATGCCAAGAATATTTCTTATATGGGTTTTGCCGTTGCGGCGATGCTTTTTGCGATTGTGATCGCCGGACAGTTTGCCGCGCGGCAGGAGGAAAAAGAAAAAGAACTTGCCCTTAGCAATGAACGCTTCATGCTGGCGGCGAGCGGCTCGAACGAAGGGCTTTTCGACTGGCATCGCCTGAATAATGATTTTTATGTTTCAAACCAGCTGCGGCGCATTTTCGGAATCCGCCGCGAAACAACGCCTAAAACCTTTCGCAGCTGGCTGAAGATCGTGCAGTCCAGTGACCGGCCTCTTGTGCTGCGCGCCCTGCGGCGTCTGCGCCATGCCGCCGACAGCTCGACCGTCAGCTTTGAATATCGCATTATTCGGGGCAAAACTGAGCGCAGCTGGATTCACACCAAAATGGTGGCGCTTAAAGACCATAATACGGGGCAGATCGTGCGCCTTGTCGGCTCGGTCGGCGATATTACGCAACGCAAGCGCAGCGAGGCCGAGCTGCGCGCCAGTGAAACGCGCTTTCGCAGCATCACCGAGGCGCATCCGGTGCCCGTTCTGATCGCAAGGATTTCAGACGGGCAGATCCTTTACGCAAGCCCGGGGGCTGAAACGCTTTTGGGTACGCCTTCCAGCATGCTTATCAGCAACCGGCTTGAGCGTTTCGTGCCGCGCAATGAAGAGCGGCGGCGGCTTTTGGATACTCTTGCCGACGGGCAGGAAATCAATATGATGGAAGTCACTATTACGCGCGGCGACGGCTCGCTTTTGCCGGCGGCTTTGTCGGCGCGGCATATTCACTATCATCATGAAAATGCGTTTGTGGTGGGGCTTTATGACCTGACCGAAAAGAAAGAGGCCGAGGCGCAGATCCTGCGCCAGCAGGAAGCCTTGCAGCAAAGCGAGAAAATGGCTGCTCTGGGCGGTCTTTTGGCCGGCGTTGCGCATGAGCTGAACAATCCTCTTTCCGTTGTGATGGGGCAGACCTCGCTTTTGATGGAAACGCAGGATGAACCAAAAACCGTCTCACGCGCTGAAAAAATCTTTAAGGCGGCGGATCGCTGTTCGCGTATCGTTAAAAGCTTCCTTGCGCTCGCGCGGCGTAAACCGCCTGAACATAAAGCCGTGGATGTGAATGAGCTTATCAACGGCTCGCTTGAGCTTTTGGGCTATCAGTTCCGCAATGAAAATGTCACCTTGCATCTTGAGCTAGAGGATAACCTTCCCCTTGTGATCGGCGATGACGCGCAACTCACGCAGGCTTTCACCAATATGGCCCTGAACGCCGCGCAGGCCATGCATGACTGGAAAGGTGAGCGTTCGCTTTCCATCAAAACCGAGACCGTCAACGATCACACCATTATGATCGCCTTTATCGACACAGGCCCGGGCGTGTCGGCAGAGCTCCATAAAAAGATTTTCGAGCCGTTTTTCACAACAAAAGGCGGGGTCGGCGGCACGGGGGTGGGGCTTGCCTTATGCATGAACGTCATCACAAGCCATGGCGGCCAGCTTCATCTTGAAGATACGCCCGGCGGCGGGGCAAGCTTTGTTATCCATCTTCCTATCGCCAAAAACGCAACGCTTTCGCCTGCGGATGACCAAGAAGGCGAAAGCGCTGCCGTCCCTTCGCCTGTCTCCAGAAAACTCCGGCTCCTTATCGTGGATGATGAGGTCGAGCTTGCGCAAACGCTCGCCGACCTTTTGGAGCCTGAGGGCTATGAAACCGACCTCGCCGCCAACGGGCAGGTCGCGCTTGACAAGCTGAAAGCCGGTTCGTTTGATCTGATTATCAGCGATTTGCGCATGCCGGTGATGGACGGGCCCACCATGTATGCGATTCTGGCCAAAGACATGCCCTCTTATACAAAGAAAATCATCTATGTAACGGGGGACACGCTTTCAACGCATATCAACCAGTTCCTTCGTGACACGCCCGTTCCTGTGATCGAAAAGCCCTATCGTCTTGCGGATGTCCGCAAGGCCATGGCGGCGCTATTGAAGGAACAGGAAAGTCAAGGCAATATGGGTTAACCATGATTCGTGAGGGTTGTTTCGTGTCGCGCCTTTTGATTATTGATGACGAAGAAGATATCTGCGAAATCATCGCAGAAGTGGCCCAGAGCTGCGGATTTGAAACATCCATGGTGTCAGACGCTTCGCTTGTGATGCATAAGCTTGATACGTTCACGCCGGATGCCATCGTCCTTGACCTTATGATGCCCGGCATGGACGGGGTGGAGCTTTTGCGCGTCCTTGTTGATCGCGTCAAAAACGCCAAAATCATTCTGGTCAGCGGCTCGGATGCGCGGGTTCTTAACAGCGCGCGCCGTCTTGGCAGCGCGCACGGGCTTGATGTTGTGGCGGCTTTGGAAAAGCCTCTTGATATTCCCCTTCTGCGCGCAACGCTGGGACAGGTCACGGCAGGGGCCAACAAAGCCGTAACAGCCACCGATGTTGGTCAGGCTTTGGCTATGGGACAGATGATTTTGTACTATCAACCCATTATCGAAATCGCCACGCGCCGCGTGAAGGGGGCTGAGGCTTTGATACGCTGGGCGCACCCTACGCGCGGCATTTTGCTCCCTGCCGATTTTATGGAAGAAATCGTCAAAGAAAATCTGATGGAGAGTTTGACCGACTATGTGTTGACCACGGCTGTTCATCAGGTGGCCAGATGGCATCATGCGGGTGAGGATCTGACGGTGTCGATCAATATCACGGCCTCTTCCTTGCTGGATCTGACTTTGCCGGATCGAATTATTACGATGTGCGGCCAGCATCAGATTCCGCCTGAAAAACTGATCCTTGAGGTTACGGAAACGGAAGCCATGAAGGATGTGACCCGCACGATGGATGTGCTTTTGCGCATGCGCATTCGCAATATCGGCGTTTCGATTGATGATTTCGGCACGGGCCACTCCTCGCTGCGCGAGCTGCAGCGCATGCCGTTCAGCGAGATGAAAATCGATAAAAGCTTTGTGATGGATGTCGTCAGCAACCGCGATTGCGCGGTTGTGGTGAACTCGATTATTAATCTTGGGCATAATCTCGGGCTTAAAGTCACGGCGGAAGGGGTGGAAGATGTCCGCATCTGGCGCATGCTGGCCGAACGCCATTGCGATTACGCACAAGGCTTTTACATGGCCAAGCCCATGCCGCCGGAGGAGTTTAACCGCTGGATGATTAACTGGCGCGAAAGCAACCGTCAGGAAGATGCGGGCGTTTCCGCCCTGTCGCCCGCCGCACCGATACAGCCGCAAACGCAGCCGCAACAGCCTTCGTGAGGTGAAAGCCCCCACCTAGGCCTTCTCCCACAAGGGGGAGGACTTCATTAAACTGTCATTGCGAGGAAAGCCGCCGAAGTCGGATTGACGCGGCAATCTCCGCAACATCGCTGAGATTGCTTCGTTGGGCCTTGCGGCCCGCCTCGCAATGACAAGGGGGGCGTCAGGCCTGAAGGCCTTCCTTGCAATGACAGGTGGGAGGGGTTTAAGCCGCGTATCTTTCTTCGATGCGGGCGCACAGGTAATGATAAAAACAGAGATGAACCTGCTGGATGAGCGGGGTGTGGGTGCTGGGGGCTTGCAGAAGTACATCCGCCAAGGCCGCGAGATCGCCACCGCCTGCTCCCGTCAACGCAATCACGCCTAAACCCATTGCTTTGGCCTGCTGCGCGGCGCGGATGATGTTTTTTGATTTTCCGCTTGTGCTCAGGGCGATTAAAACGCCGCCGCTTTGGCCGAAGGCTTCAACCTGCCTTGCAAAGACGGTTTCAAAATCGACATCGTTGGCCCAAGCTGTAAGCATGGCGGGGTTGCTGGCAAGGCATATACAAGGCAGGCCCTTGCGGTCCTTTAAAAACCTTGCCACAAGTTCGGCTGAAAAATGCATCGCATCCGCCGCCGAGCCGCCATTGCCGCAGACAAGCAAAGGCTGGTTTTGATCCAAAGCGCCACAACATAAGGCGATGGCTTTTTCCATGGCTTGGGCCAAAGGATCTTGCGCGGCCTGATTGATTGTTTGCGCGGCGGCTTGAAGATAGTCTTTGAAAGATTCAGCCATTTCTTACCTGCGTTGCCTGCTCAACCCAATCCAAAAAGGCCGGTGATCCGTCCGCGACAGGCAAGGCCAGAATGCAAGGGTTATCGCTGGGGTGAAGATCAAGAATACGGCTTTGCATCCGCGCATACGCCTCCCGCGTGGTTTTGAGGATCATGACATATTCCTGATAGCGCTCAAACTTGCCTTGCCATTTGAAAAATGACGTGACTTGCGGCAGGACGTTCACGCAAGCCGCATCGCCGCTTTCGACAAGAGAGGTTCCGATGCTCTCGGCAAACTCGCGCGAAGGCACGGTTACATAGGCCACGAGAACCTCAGACGGGTGGGCGCTCATTGAATGCTGTCTCCAAGGACAATGCCCAGACGCTCTGCTTCACCGCCGCCGATTTCAAGCGCGCCTATAACCGGAACATCCGAGACAAGAGGCTCCTCGCTTTCAGGGGTTGCGTTTGCAATGATTTTCACGATGAGGCCTTGCTCATCAAAAAAGATTATATCAAGCGGCACAGGGGTGTTTTTCATCCAAAAACTCGCCACGCGCGGCGCTTCGAAACGAAAGACCATGCCTGTCCCTTGGGGAACATCGCGGCGGAACATCATGCCATGGGCCTGTTCTTCAGGCGTAAGGGCTTCTTCGACTTCAAAAACAGACGGATCAGCGCCGCTTGCATGCAGAATGCTGATGCGCGCGCGGGCCAGAGCCGTCGTTTCGTCGCCAGCGGGCGCGGCTTCGTCTGCCACATCCTGCTCGACAAGAACCACTTCCTCCTGCACAACTGCGGCGCGTTGCGGATTTTGCGCTTGCTGATCCACAGATGTCTGGTGAAAGACATACCAGCAGGCCGCCAAGGCAAGCAGCACAAGAAGGATCAGAAACAAGGATTTGCATTTACAGGATTTGCAGCCATCGCCGCTATGACAGGCACAGCTTGTTTTTTGATTTTTTTTCATGACGTGATCCTTTCTTTGAAACGGCAGAGCTTAGGCGATACGTTCCAGAGGTTGGTCGGCGTTTCCCGCGCCGTGAACCCCGAGAAGCTTGAGTTTGCGGTGAAGCGCCGAGCGCTCCATCCCCACAAAGTTTGCGGTGCGCGAGATATTACCGCCAAAACGGGTCACCTGCGCTAAAAGATATTCACGCTCAAACATCTCACGCGCATCGCGTAAAGGCAGGGTCATAATCTCGCCGCCCTTTTCCCATTTCAAAACATTGGGTGTTGAGGCCGTAATATCAGGCGGAAGCATATCCGCGCGTACCGGTTCATCGCTTTCACCGGGGACCATAATCAAAAGCCATTCCATAGCGTTGCGCAACTGGCGGACATTGCCCGGCCAAGCGTAGGCCTGAAGCGCGGCCACAGCCCCCTCGCCCAATGTGCGCAAAGGAAGGCCGAGATTTTCAGCCGCGCGGTTGAGGAAATGCTGTGCCAAAAGCGGGATATCTTCACGCCGTTCGGACAAGGGCGGAACTATAATGGGCACCACGCTCAAACGGTAATAAAGATCCTGACGCATTTTGCCGCTTTGGATACGTTCCTGCAGATCCTGATTGCTTGAGGCAATCACGCGCACATCCACCTCGACCCGCGTTGAGCCGCCTACGCGGGTAAAGACCTGCTCTTGCAAAACGCGGACGATCTTGCCTTGGGTTTCAAGCGGCATGTCGCCCACTTCATCAAGATAAAGCGTGCCGCCATGGGCTTGTTCAAACAAGCCGATCTTGCGGTCTTTGCCCGCAGGATCGCCTTCAAGGCCGAAAAGCTCCATTTCAATCTGATCGGGCCGCAAAACGGCGCAATTAACCACCACAAACGGGCCGCCTGCGCGGCGTGATCGTTCGTGAAGCGCGCGCGCCACGACTTCCTTGCCTACGCCCGAGGGGCCTGCAATCATCACGCGGCTGCCTGTCGGGGCTACACGCTCCACCGTCTGGCGCACCTGCGTCATTGCGCTTGATTTGCCGAGCATGTCCATATCCGAGCCGACCCGAACCTTGAGCGTCTGGTTTTCCCGCTTCAGCCGCGCGGTATCGAGCGCATGACGAACCTGCAAAACAAGGCGATCCGCTTTAAAGGGTTTTTCGATAAAATCATAAGCGCCGCGCTTGATAGCGGAAACGGCTGTTTCAATATTGCCGTGGCCGCTTATCATAATCACAGGCACGCCCGGGTTTTCCTTGACGATCCGGTCAAGAAGCTGCAGCCCGTCCATCCCGCTGCCCTGCAGCCAGATATCAAGGATAATAAGATTGGGACGGCGCATGACAATTTCAGCCAGCGCGTTTTCCGCGCTTGTGGCCTTGCGGGTGCGCAAGCCTTCATCATTGAGGATTCCTTCAATCAAAAGGCCTATATCCGCTTCGTCATCGACAATCAGAATGTCGTCTGTGAGATTTCTGTCTTTGTTGTTGGCGCTCATTCTTTCTCCGGAGGTTTGTTATCGCATTAGCCAGAACACATATCGTTTATAGTATCAGACTTTTCTCTCTGCGGCCATATCAGGCTGACAACCGCCCCGCCGCCCTCATGATCGGCCAGTGCCAGATTGCCGTGATGATCTTCCATGATCTTCTTGACAATCGCAAGACCCAAACCGGTTCCCTTACTGCGGGTAGTGACATAAGGTTCGGTCAGCCGCGCGCGCTCTTCCACAGGCAGGCCGCAGCCATTATCCGTTACGGACAGGACTACCATCTCTCCTTCCTGTTTTAAAGTCAGTATGATGCGCCCTTTTGGTAAAGATTGGTCTTTTTTCTCCCGCCCATCAATAGCTTCGGCAGCATTTTTTAGTAAATTGGTTAACGCCTGCGCCAGCTGGCGCGAATCACAATCGGCGTAAAGCTTCTCTTTGGGCAGGTTTTGCGTGTAGGTGATGTCCGTGCGTGTGGCACTTTGCAAAAACAGGGTCTGGCGGCATAAATCCACAAGCTCATGCCGCTTGATGACGGGGGTGGGCATACGCGCAAAGGCTGAAAACTCGTCCACCATGCTGCCTATATCTTCGACATGCCTTATAATGGTCTCTATGCAAGTGTCGAAGATCTGAGGGTCTGAGGAAACCTCGTTCATATATTTGCGCCGCAGCCGCTCGGCGGAAAGCTGAATGGGAGTCAGGGGGTTTTTGATCTCGTGCGCGATGCGGCGCGCTACGTCGGCCCAAGCGGCTTTGCGTTGCGCGGACACAAGCTCGGACACATCATCAAAGGTGACGACAAATCCGCCGACTTCATCATCCCGCAAATCGCTTGAAATACGCACAAGAAGCGTGCGCGTTGTCTGACCGGCGCGCTTGATTTCCACCTGCCCGTCATGCATGCGGCCTGCGGGCGGATGCGCGCGGATCATGGCATCAATCTCGGGCGAAAGCTCGGCCAAAGGACGGCCAATCCAGATTCTCGAATCCTCAAGCGCAAAAAACGAGGCAGCGCGCGCATTCATCATGTTGATGCGATACGCGCCGTCAAGGCCGATCACACCGGCGGAAACGCCTGTCAAAACGGCCTCGGTAAAACGCCTGCGCAAATCAAGCTGCTGGTTGGCCACCATCAGGGCCGTGCGTTGCGCTGCGAGTTGTTCGGTCATACGGTTGAAGGCGCGACCCAGCGAGGCAAGCTCATCATCGCCGCGCAAATCACGCTCTTCAATCAAACGCGCGGATAGATCGCCACGGCGCACGCGCTCGGTGGCGTCCATCAAGGCGCTTATGGGACGCATCAAAGACGAGGCAAAGTTCAGGCCGATCCATACAGCCGTTAAAAGCAAAAGCAAAGCCACAACGACAAAAATCACGGAGACCATCACGCGCAGGCCCGAAGAATGTTCGCGCAGATCATGATATTCGCTGACGGCCTTTTGCGTGTTTTCAATGCGGGCCATGACTTTGGGCTCCACAAGGCGGCCTACGAAAAGATAGGTGTCCACAAAATTGTCAAGCCGCAGCAACGCCCGCACGCGGTCATCATTGTCGCTGACGACCAAAACGACCTCGCCTTGCTTTGCGCGGGCGCGCATGTCATCGGTGATCGGCTCAAACGACAAAGCAAAGGTCAGGCCCGAACGCGCAAGGATTTTGCCCGTGCCGTCAAAGACAATCACTTCGGTCAAAGAGCGCAAATAGGCCTGCGCCGAAACGGCCTGACTTAGGCGGAGGGAATCTCCCGCCAAAAGCAGCGCCTGCCGGTTAAGGTCATTGGCCATGGCCAGCGCATCGGCGCGCAGCACCTGCTGGTGTTCCTGTAAATAGGCCTGCGCGACTTCCTGCGATTCATCAAGCGCGGTGCTGACGCGCTCGGAAAACCAAGCTTCAACGCCGAAGTAAAAAAAGATCGCCGCAAAAAACACCACCAAAAGCGCAGGCGCCGCCGCAAGCATTGTAAAGACCGAAACCATCCGCACATGAAGCCTTGAGGCCATCTGCTTTTTCTTCTGCTTGCGCCAGATTCTGTAAATGCGGCCCAAAACAAGCCATCCCAGAGCAAAAAGAACAAAAAGATCTAAGCCCAAAAGCACCATCACCGTTGTGGCGTCATTTCCGAAAAAGGGCGTGCGGGTCAAAGCCGCGTAAGTGGTGGCGCCTAAAACAAGCGCGGCCAAAGAAAGCGCAACAGCCACTTTGTCGCGCCATCTTCCGCGCGCAAGATTTATCATCCAAATGTTTTTCCGGTTTTTCATGAAACAGGTTCCACCAGATTCTTTTCCTGTTCGTACATCATGGCTTGTTCAAAAAAATCCTTTATCAGCGTTTGAGCCCGCGCAAGATCCGCCGTTTGATTGATCGCCGCACGGTAGTGTGAAGCTTTGGGAAGGCCCGCGCTATACCAGCCTATATGTTTGCGCGCGATACGCAAGCCTGCCTCAATGCCATAGGCGTCCAGTATAAGCTGAAAATGCTCGCAAAGGATAGCGTAGCGTTCGGGCAAGGCGGGGGCGAGGGAAACCTGCCCCGTTGCAACAAAATCCATCATTTGCTTTAAAAACCACGGACGCCCGCAGCTGGCGCGGCCGATCATCACGCCATCGGCGCCGGAAAGCTCAAGCGCCTGCATCAGCGTTTGCGCATCGGTGATGTCGCCATTGGCGATCACGGGAAGATTGACGGCTTCCTTGACCGCGCGGATCTTTTGCCAGTCCGCTTTGCCCTTATAAAATTGCTGGCGGGTGCGGGCGTGCACGGTAATCATCTGAATCCCGCTTTCCTGCGCGATTTTGGCCATGCGCGGCGCATTGAGATTATCTTCATTCCAGCCAAGACGCATTTTCAGCGTTACGGGAATAGAGACGGCTTTGACAACCTCTTCCAAAATCCGAGCGGCTCTGGCCTCATCGCGCATCAGGGCGGCACCGGCCAGATTGCCGACAATTTTTTTGGCCGGGCAGCCAAAATTGATGTCAATGATCTGCGCGCCGCGATCTTCATTCAAACGCGCCGCCTGAGCCATAATTTCAGGGTCGCTGCCGGCGATCTGAACCGTCAAAATATCATCAGTCCCTGCCGGTTCAATCATTTGCATTGTTTTTCGCACATGGCGGATCATCGCCTGACTTGCGATCATTTCGGAAACGACAAGCCCTGCGCCAAAACGGCGCACCATCTTGCGGAAAGGCTGATCCGTCACGCCCGCCATAGGCGCAAGCAGAACCGGCATCCCAATGGTTCGCTTGCCCAAAGAAAGCGGTGATAAAACAGAAAGCCACGTCATTTCATACGCATAGCATTTGCCCAAAAAATGGGCAATGATCTTTGCATTTTATGCCTTTTCACGGCCATGTTCGTCTTTATAATCATCGAGATGACAACAACGGCTCTTATTGTAGCAGCCGGCGCGGGCGTGCGCTTTGGCCAAGATAAACCCAAGCAGTATCAACTGATTGGAGGCGTTTCGCTTTTGCGCCGGAGCGTGATGGCCTTTCTTCACCACCCCTGCATCCAAGAGGTGCGCGTGGTGATTAACCCTGCGCATCGCGCTCTTTACGAGGAAGCGGTTGCGGGTCTTGCGCTCGGCGCGCCTATAGAGGGCGGGGCAAGCCGTCAGGACTCGGTGCGTTTGGGGCTTGAGGCTTTGGCAAAGGCGGATCAGCCGCCTTTGATGGTGATGATTCATGATGCCGCAAGGCCCTTTGTCAGCGCCGCAACGATTGAAGCTGTGCATAAGGCGCTGCGGCAAGATCAAGGCGCGCTTGCGGCGCGGCCTGTGGTGGATACGCTTAAACATGTTCAGGATGAGCTTGTCACAAACACGGTGGCGCGTGAAAATCTCTGGCATGCGCAAACGCCGCAGGCTTTTCCTTTTGGGCCTATTTTAAAGGCGCATCAGCTGGCCAAAGGGCAAAACTTGACCGATGACGCGGCGGTGGCTGAGCTTGCCGGTCTTAAAGTTCACGTTGTTATGTCTGATGCCGATAATTTCAAAATCACAACGCCGGACGATCAAAAGCGGGCGGAGCGTCTTGTGGCGGATCTTTATCCTTATGTCTGCACAGGGATCGGGCTTGATGTGCACCGGCTTGTGGCGGGCTGCGTTATTCATCTCGGCGGGCTTGCGCTTGAGCATGACCGCGCGCTTGAAGGCCACTCGGATGCCGATGTTGTGCTGCACGCCTTGACGGACGCGCTTTTGGGCACGCTGGGCGCGGGTGATATCGGCACGTTCTTTCCGCCCTCAGACCCGCAATGGCAAGGGGCGGACAGCGCTCTTTTCCTGCGTCACGCGGCCACAATGATCGCGCAGGCGGACGGGATGATCGCGCATGTGGATATTGTCATCATGTGCGAAGCGCCACGTCTTGCGCCGCACCGCGTTCGCATGCAAAATCATATCGCTTCCCTTCTTGGGCTTGCGCCGCGCCATGTCAGCGTCAAAGCCACAACAACCGAACGTCTTGGCTTTACAGGCCGAGGCGAAGGTATCGCAGCTCAAGCCATCGCAACTGTCCGCTATAAGGAATAAAACCATGCGCTTTCCTGACACTATTGAGCGAATTGCTTTTGATATTATCGCGCACTACAAAGAGGCTGGTTTGAAAATCGCAACCACCGAGTCCTGTACAGGCGGGCTTGTCGCGGCGGCTCTGACCTCGGTTCAGGGATCTTCGGCTGTTTTTGAGCGCGGCTTTGTCACCTACTCCAACACTTCAAAAACCGAGCTTTTGGAGCTTGATCCACAGACGCTTGAACAGTTCGGCACCGTCAGCGCTGAAGCGGCGGAAAATATGGCGCGCGGGGCTTTGAATAATTCTCATGCCGATATTGCGCTGGCGACAACGGGGATTGCAGGGCCCACAGGCGGAACGCCCAGCAAGCCCGTCGGCCTCGTCTTCTTCGGAATCGCCACGCGCGACGGCACAATCTTCCACACCTCCACCCAATTTCGAGGCGATCGCCACATGGTGCGCGAGCAGGCTACGCATGAAGGGCTGAAGCTGCTTTTGGCGTGGGTGAGTAGGGATAAAGCGAGTTTTTAGATTAGGGTATAGACTCATAAACTAGATTCAGAAAGCAACGATGGAAGCGAGGAAGACAGCGGCCATGAAGGTGTAAGGCTGTCTGTCGTAACGGGTGGCGACGCGGCGGAAGTCTTTCAGACGAC
>WREW01000017.1 GCA_009779135.1 Alphaproteobacteria bacterium | reverse complement strand
GGTTTCCCCCCCCCCCCCCGTCTAGTAACTAATTGTTGTATATTGCTTTTTTGCCTGTCTTTGGCCGTCTCCTCACCTACTTTTGCGCGCACAACTGCAACCCTTGGGCAGAAATCTGTCGGCCAGCCTTGCGGAAATCTGGCGAGTTCTTTGGATTTTGATACTTCGGCGCAGTGTAATTCTTCTGCGGCGGGGGCCAGTGGGACAATGCAGACGGGGCCTTTTATTCTTGGGTCTGTGACGGTGCCGCCTTATGCGGCGACTGTTTGCGATTCAAGTAAGGCAGGGATGTTGCAGTGGACGGGAAGCGCCTTTCAAGGCTGCGATGGACAAACTTGGCTTACGCTGGGCGGGACGGTGAATACGGCTTCGAACCCCTTCAGCTTCATAGATCAGACGGGTGTGGCGTTTGATACGACCATTATCAGCAATGCGATAACACTAGGCGGTTTTACGGGGCAGCTGCTTGCCACCTGTAACCCGAGCTGCACGGGGATGTATCGCAATGGTGTCTTGGTGGGGATGTCGGCAAATTTCTCGGCTGGGGATACGATTGCGATTCAGTTGACATCGGCCTCAACCGGTTTGACGCCTGTAACAGCCAGCGTCACGGTGGGGACGACGACTTCTGCCACTTGGACAGTCACAACCGCGCCGAATGCTTGTATCGGGACGCCACCTGCAGGTACGCGGTGCGATGATGGGACGATTTATGCTGGTCTATCGCCGGATGGGTTTGTCCCGATGTATGCCGCGCCTTGCGATATAGGCCAGAGCTGGAACGGAACAAGCTGCACTGGCGTGCGACAGGTCTTTACATGGAATGATGGTACGGACAATAATGTCTTTAGAGGATTCACATCCAAATTCACAGGCAAGGCCAATACAGCGGGGCTTGTCGCGCTCGGCACCTCGCCATCGCCTGCGCCCTATCAGGCGGCGCGGGCTTGTCATAATCTGAATGTAAGCGGATTTAGTGACTGGTACCTGCCGGCCAGAAATGAATGGGATGTGCTTTTCGCCATCAGCAATAATGGTACGGCTTTCGGTTTTACAACAGCACAGGTTAATTATGTAAACGCCTACTGGTCGTCTACTGAGGTGGGCAGTGATAGTGCGAATCAGATAAATCTTACTGCTGGCGGATGGAACAACCACGAAAAAAGTGTTAGCGGGTATATCCGCTGTGTCCGGCGATAAATCTTCAAAGGATGTTGGCCCTCCAACTTGTTGGAATGACTATATTTCGGGAAAAAGGCCTATTCGTTAACGCATTTAATACTTTTCCTGTTGCATGACAGAAGGGGAGCGGCAGGATAGGCGAATCGTCTGTTCAGCAGCTTTCAGGCAGATGGAATAAAGGCCGTGTTGAAAAAGCTTCATGCAAAATGGTTTAACAAGCTTGTCCGTTGGATGACTCCGCGCGTTCTTCCTGCCGCGAGTCACGGCAAGCTTGCGCGCATGCGCCACATGTTCCAAGGCGTTGCGGTGATGGTGGCTTTGGGGCTGGTTGCCGTGCTGGCGCCGTATTTTGCAGGCGAGCAGGGCAGCATGATTGTCGGTGGCCTTGTTTGTCTGGCGCTTTTGGGAATGGCGGCGGCTGTATGGTGGCAGATCAAGCACAGCCATGACGAAGCGGCTGAGGAGATTTTGCTGCGCGAGGCCTTCCATTCAATGCTGACCCCGCAGCTGATTACAGACCGGCAGGGCGATGTTGTTTTGGCAAGCCGCGCTTTTCGCGGCTGGATGGATTGGGGCAATCGTCCTGTTTTAAAGGCTCTGGCGGATCGCTTCGGTGCAACGGCTGAAGGTGCGGGCAAGTTTGCCCAGCTGCTTGAGGATGTGTCCAAGGGCCAATCCGTCATTGCGGATCTTCCTGTTCAGCGCAACAACAGGATTGTGGAATGGCGGCGCGTGATTGCGCGGCCTATTGACGGGCACAGCCGCTTTTGCCATTGGCGCTTTGAAGATATCAGCGAGCGCCGCCGCATGGAACGCGCCATGCAGGACGAACAGACCAAGCTTGTCGATTTTATGGCTCATGCGCCCGTTGGCATTTATGCGGTCGATCAGCATGGGCGCTTTCGCTTTGTGAATGAAACGCTGGCCGGATGGCTTCAGGTCACGCCGGATGATCTGATCCGTGGCGATGTGCGCATTCATGATATTCTTGCCGATCCGCCTCCTCATGTGGCGGCTTACGCCATCACGGGCGGCGTGCAAGGGGAATTGCGCGGCGAGGTTGTGCTGCGCCGCCGTGACGGCAGCGTGTTTCCTGTGGCCATCACGCAGACTATTGTCAGCCATGATGACGGCAAGACCATCCGCACGCGCTCGATTGTGCGCGACTTGTCGCCGGAACGTGAATGGCAGATGGCTTTGTCGCTGTCGGAATATCGCTTCCAGCGTTTGTTTGCCGAAGCGCCTATCGGAATCCTTCTTCTGGATTCAAGCTTTGTGGTGATGGAATGCAATCAGGCTTTCCTTCATATCGCAAGGCGCAGCCGTCAGGACGTCATCAGTCGTCCCGCCGCCCAGCTTCTTCGTCAGGGGCAGGCGGTTTTGGAGGAGCTGGCGCCCGTTTTGGCCGGTAATGATCTTCACACGCCTTTGGAAGCGCAGATTTCCGGTGAGGGCGAACATATCGTTCATGTTTTTGCCAAGCGTTTCAGCGGCGGCGATCAGGAAGGCGATACGGGCGGGCTGATGCTCTATTTTATTGATGTGACCGAGCAAAAGCGGCTTGAAATACAATTCTCGCAGTCACAGAAAATGCAGGCGATCGGGCAGCTTGCCGGTGGCGTTGCGCATGACTTCAACAATCTTTTGACGGCGATGATCGGGTTTTGCGATCTTCTTTTGCAACGCCACAAGCCGGGCGACCAGAGTTTTTCCGATATTATGCAGATCAAGCAGAACGGCAATCGCGCGGCGGATCTTGTGCGCCAGCTTTTGGCGTTTTCGCGCCAGCAGACCTTGCAGCCTCGCGTCATCAATGTTGTCGATGTGGTGTCCGAGCTTACCACGCTGCTGCGCCGACTTATCGGCGCGGACATCAATCTTGAAATGTCGCATGGCCGTGATATAGGCCTTGTCAAAGTCGATCGCGGCCAGCTTGAGCAGGTGATTATCAATCTGGTTGTCAATGCGCGTGATGCCATGACTTCAGGCGGGGATGTGACCATCACAACGGCCAATCATATTCAGGACTATCCCGTCCGGCACGGGCAGGATGAAATGCCTGCCGGCCGTTATGTGTCGATTGAGGTTGTGGATACCGGCAGCGGTATTTCTCCGGAGATTGTCCAGCGTATTTTTGAGCCTTTCTTCTCGACCAAAGAAGTAGGGGCGGGGACGGGGCTTGGTCTTTCGACCGTATATGGCGTTGTGCGCCAGACGGGCGGCTTTGTTGAAGTGGAAAGTGCGGTCGGGCACGGCACCAAGTTCACGGTCTATCTGCCTGTTTTGGCGGAGCGCGATAAGGTTCAAAGCGCGAGCATGGCGCAGGATGATCTTGCGGATGACAAGCCCGGGCCGGATCTGACGGGCGCAGGAACCATACTTTTGGTTGAGGATGAGGATGCCGTCAGAGTCTTTGGCGCGCGCGCTTTAAAGAACAAGGGCTATCATGTTTTTGAAGCGCGCAGCGGGGAAGAGGCTTTGCTGGTTTTGGATGAATATGGAGATCAGGTTGATTTGACCATTACGGATGTCGTCATGCCGCAGATGGATGGGCCGACACTTTACAAGCATATTCAGGATCGCTGGCCTCGGATGAAGGTTGTTTTTGTTTCAGGCTATACGGAAGACCGTTTGCGCGAGCAATTTAAATCCGGCGAGGAAATCCATTTCCTCGGCAAGCCTTTTACGCTGAAACAGCTTGCCGGCAAAGTCAAAGAAATATTGAGCGCGAGGTGATGGTCATGGATTTTCTTGCGCAGACGGATTCTCTTTTCTTTGAGAAAACCCAGCTTTCGTTGGACGTAACGCAAAAGCTGGTGAATGATATTTTGCGCGGCGCGGATGATGGCGAGCTTTATCTGGAATATATGCGCTCCGAAGTGCTTGTATGGGATGACGGCAAGCTC
This sequence comes from Alphaproteobacteria bacterium, assembly GCA_009779135.1. Taxonomy (GTDB): domain Bacteria; phylum Pseudomonadota; class Alphaproteobacteria; order UBA9219; family UBA9219; genus UBA8914. The sequence goes on along the minus strand of WREW01000017.1, from coordinate 23,521 downwards.
AAGACTGCCAATGATGATACATCCACCGGTTTCGGGTTAAGGCTTGTGTGCGGTGACAGCGTAGGCTTTGCGCATGCAGGGCTTTTGGATGATGACGCGCTGCGTCAGGCTTCTGCGTCTTTGATGGCTGTGAAAAGCGGCTATCAGGGTGTTTTAAGCGCGCCGCCCGCGCGGGCGGGCAAAGCTCTTTATGACGGCGCCAATCCTCTTTTGGGGCAGCGTTTTGAAGAGCGCGCCCAGCTTTTGCAAAAAATAGATTCTTATATCCGCGCCAAAGATCCGCGCGTGATTCAGGTCAGTCTTTCGATGGCGGCAAACTGGAAGGCCGTTCAGATACTCAAAGCCGATAACTGGCGCGCGGCTGATATAAGGCCGCTGACGCGGCTGCATGTTTCGGCGGTGGTGGCGCAGGGTGACCGCATGGAAGTCGGCAGCCATGGCGGAGGCGGAAGATGCGGGTATGAAAGCGTCTTTGATCCTTCGGTGTGGCAGGATTATGCGGATGAAGCGCTGCGGCAGGCGCTTGTTAATCTTGACTCTGTCGATGGGCAGGCGGGGGAGATGACGGTGGTGCTGGGTTCAGGCTGGCCTGCGGTTTTGCTCCATGAAGCGATCGGGCATGGTCTGGAAGGTGATTTTAATCGCAAGCAGACGTCCGTGTTTTCCTCGTTAATGGGGCAGCAGATCGCGGCCAAGGGCATTACGATTGTGGATGATGGCACGATCATGGGCCGGCGCGGCTCTTTGACTATTGATGATGAAGGCACGCCCACGCAATGCACAAAGCTTGTCGAGGACGGGGTGCTTGTGGGGCTGATGCAGGATCGCATGAATGCGCGTTTGATGGGTACTGTGTCCACAGGCAACGGAAGGCGCGAAAGTTTTGCGCATCAGCCTTATCCGCGCATGACCAACACGATGATGCTGTCCGGCGCTTATGATCCCAAGGAGATTATTGCGTCTGTTGACAAGGGCCTTTACGCCGTGGGTCTTGGCGGCGGGCAGGTTGATATTACATCAGGCAAGTTTGTGTTTTCAACAAGCGAGGCTTACGAGATTGAAAAGGGACAGATCAAAAGACCCGTTAAGGATGCTTCTTTGGTGGGGACGGGGTTTGAGATTCTTAAAAGCATCTCGATGGTCGGCAATGACGGTCGTTTAGACCCGGGCATGGGCACTTGCGGCAAAAACGGCCAAAGCGTTCCGGTCGGTGTTGGTCAGCCAACTTTGCGGCTTGATAACATCACTGTGGGCGGTGCGAAGGTTTAGCTATAGAAGCCGTGGGATTTTTTGGCTTGATCGGCTCTACAGGTTTGGGGATGAGCTTTTGCAAAGCCTCGGGCGTTGTGTAGGGTGTGCCGTCAGGAAGAACGTAAATGATCTGTATTGTTTTGAGGCATGAATCAGAAACATTATTTCTGATGCTGGTGTCAATGGCCGCGCTAATGTCTTTAAGCTTTATTGCGGAATATGTAGAAAGCAGCGCGCTTGCAGCACAAAAACCAGCCGCCAGATAAAATGCTTTTTTGGGGTTTGTGTTGTCTATGACTGTGTGAAGTAAGGTTTGGGTGTCTTGGCTGTCTCGGTTGGTTTGTTTGACTCCATCCTCGATGTGGTCGAGCTGGGATTGCCGCGCGGTAGCGGTTTCTTTATAAGCTTCAATTGTGAAGTTTAGAGTAAGATCCTTATCCTCTAAAACATCTCTAATTTCTTTATCGGAAAAGTTCTTTGTAAAATCAAAAAAGCTTTGTATGGCAATACTACGCTCTTCTTCCGGCAGCAGGGAAAAGTTGTTTTCAACAGTAGAGTAAAGCTTTGTAAGGCTATAGGGATCTTGCTCGTTCATAAGAACATCCGTGTAAAAACAACGAAAAACGCCTTGGAACGAGCAGAACAAAAATCAACTGTTATTCAACTCGGCCCCGTAGCATATTTTTGGGCCATTCTGGCTTTGTGTTGCTCCATTGCGCGGGTCAATCTTTCTTTTTTCCCCGCTTGGTACTCCTCAGGTGTCTGGTTTGGAAAACTTTTTCTAAGTTCTGCTATTGCCCGCAGAACGTGTTCACGCCGCTCATCCTGCTTCTGAAAATGTTGATCCACTGCCGCTAACAACTCCTTGCGGGTTGGCCCCCACATTTCTTTAACCTTGGCTTTTATCGTCTTCCACATGTCGCACCCCCTTGGTTTCTTTGGGGGGATTATGGCGGTTTTTAAAGCCTTTCGCAATTAGTTGCAGATGTGGGGATCATTATAGCAGAGTTTGGTTAGAAATATCCTAATATGTGGCCCTTTTTGACGATAACCTCTTGAAAAATGCATGAAATTATTAATCTTCGTTGCTTTAAAGAGGGATTTTATAGCATAAAACAGGTGCTATGCTTAGAGATTTTGCTCACTATCAATTTCCTCCTTTGATCGCGCTTGTTTGCCGTGATGATTTACCTTATCCGAACAAACTTGCGAATGAGCTTACAGATCAAGAATGGCTTGCGCGCAAAAACGCGGTTTTGGATCAGCTGCCCTCAAGGGACAGGATCTATTGGGAAAAGAGTTATTCCTTCATCTGGGCCTGTTACGCGCAGCAGATTGAACGAGGCGCCAGTTTATCTTTAACCGAGCACGGTCGGCCTCCTGGTTCTGTGGTGCATAAGACCCTCAAGAATCTTGAAGATTTTAGCGGCCAGCCTTTTGCGCATTATGCGCAGCATGAGTTTAAACGCATATCTTCGTCCATTGTTTTTTATGGTGTTGCTCCTGAAACGCCTGAAACCTACAAGCATAAAGGATTGCCTTCTGCTCTAAAGCCGGAAAGGGCGATCGTTTCCGACCGCGATCATTTAACGCTTTTGCATGAGCTTGCCCATACGATTTTCAGCTTTTCAGACAAGGCACGCGAGAAAGACAATATTTATTATGCGTATGAAATGCTGCCGGATCTTTATGCCATCATGCGTCACCGTCAACGTGGCGGACAGAAAGAGGTTGTGCAGGATTTTATAGATATGAGGGCGCTGATGGCATTTGCGACATCTGGCTTCAGTTCTTATTTTACAGCGCCGATTTGTGAGGCTTTTTTGAAGAGAAAGCCTATCCCTTCCTATAAACAGGTGCTGACGGCTTATCGTGAACTTCAGATGCGCAGTCTTGGCGCTGGTATGTTTGCCAATTCTTATCATATGAATTGTAGTGAGCTTTGCGCGAAGATGAAAAATGTCGTTGTCGATAAAAATGGTCAATCTTCGTTGCAAAAGGCGGCAACCTTTATGAAGCACCGTAGAGGCACGTTTGGTCTTCTTCAAGGCCCCTATGGTATGGCTATCCTTTATCATATTGTCGCTAACTGCGCGCGTTTAGATCCTTTCACGCGCGATGTTGGCGAAGGTGTTTTAAAGGCCTTTGACTCTTTTTGTCCCCGAAAAGCCGCTGAGGCGCGGAGAATGGCTGGGGTGGCGGATGATTTTTGTGTGCGGGCTGCGGCCTTATATCGCCGAGATTGCCGCGTCAGGCCTGAAGGCCTTCCGCGCAATGACATTTAAGAGCGCGTCCAATCGCCGCACAGAGCTTGCCATAAAGCGATGCAAGACAAGGCGGCGGTTTCGGCGCGTAGGATGCGCCGGCCTAGGCGTAAAGGTAGGACTTCGGGCAAAGCGCGGATCTGTTTGATCTCTTGCTCTGTCCAGCCGCCTTCGGGGCCGGTGAGGATGGTGGCGGGTTTTTGTGTTTGGGTTTGCAGGGCTGTGGCGATGGGGGTGGCGTTGCCGAACTCCGCGCATAAAAGGGCGAGCCTTTGCGCATCCCAGTTTGCCAGAAGATCTTCAAGTAAAAGCGGGGCGCGGATGTCGGGGATGGTGAGGCGTTCGCTTTGTTCGGCAGCTTCGATGGCGATGGTTAAGAGGCGGGCGGTGTTGGCCTGCCGCACCTGCGTGCGCGATGTTAAAAGCGGCTGGATTACGCTTGCGCCAAGCTCGGTTGCTTTCATCACGAGAAAATCAAAAGGCCCTTTTTTCAAAAGCGCCGGACAGACCCATAGATCGCCCGCTTTATCCTGCCCTCGGCTTTGTTCAAGAAGCTGGAGCGTGACGGTGTTTTTAGGCCCTGCCGTCAGAGTGGCCAGCCACTCACCATCGCGGCCATTGAACAGGCGAACTTTATCCCCCTCGCGGCACCTTAAAACCCTTGTCAGATAATGGCTTTGCGTGGAGTTAAGTGTCACAAAAGCCTTGGGATTTAAGTTATCCACAAGAAAAAGGCGCGGGAGGAGGGCAGGGGTGTCATTCATGAAAATTGCTCGTAAAGACGTGAAAATACCGGCCTCCTTTGCGGTGGCCAGGGTCATTATGGCGCAAAAAGCGTGAAAAGCCTATGAAAAGCTTTAATCAGGGCTTGACGTGGCGCTTGGTTTTCCTTAAGTATGCGCCTGCCTTCATGGAATCGGTGGTAGTCCCGTTTTTTACGCGGCCTAAACGAGGTTTCGGATCAGGTAAAAAAGGAACATAGCTTGTGGCGATGAACGACTGGGAAGCCAGTAGGTCGCGCGGCTTCAGGTTAAGTCCCTCGCGGCAGAGTAAGAAATTCTGTCGGCGTGGGCGTTGTTTTGTTAGAGAAGAAAGGTTTTTTAATGCCCACCATCAATCAACTCGTGCATGGCCCGCGTAAAAAAGGCGTCAAGCATAATGCCGTGCCTGCTCTTGCGCGTTGTCCGCAAAAGCGCGGCGTGTGCACGCGCGTCTATACGACAACGCCGAAAAAACCGAACTCGGCTTTGCGCAAAGTTGCGCGCGTCCGCCTGACCAACGGGCATGAAGTGATTTGTTACATCCCGGGTGAAGGGCATAATCTTCAGGAGCACAGCGTTGTGATGATCCGTGGCGGTCGCGTCAAGGATCTCCCCGGTGTGCGTTATCATATCATCCGTGGCACGCTTGATACGCAAGGCGTGAAAGACCGCAAAAAGCGCCGCTCGCATTACGGCGCGAAAAGACCGAAATAAGGGGTAAAGATCATGGCACGTCGTCGCCGCGCAGAAAAAAGACAAGTTCTTGCTGATCCTAAGTTCGGCGAGATTTTGATTTCAAAGTTTATGAACGTCCTGATGCAGGATGGGAAAAAGTCTGTGGCCGAGCGCATCGTCTATGGCGCTTTGGAAAAGATTCAACTCAAATCCAAGACAGGCGCTTTGGAAGTGTTCAAGCAGGCTTTGGACAAGGTTCGTCCTCATCTTGAAGTGCGCTCCCGCCGTGTGGGCGGCGCGACCTATCAGGTTCCTGTTGAAGTGCGGCCCGAGCGCGGCGTTGCGCTTGCCATGCGCTGGATCATCCGCGCTGCGCGCGCGCGTTCTGAAACAACGATGATCGACCGTTTGGCGGCTGAGCTTTTGGCGGCGTCCAATGACAATGGCGCGGCCATCAAGAAACGTGAAGATACGCATCGCATGGCTGAAGCCAACAAAGCCTTCTCTCACTATCGCTGGTAAGGAAAGAGAAAGATCATGCCCCGCAACCATCCTATCGAACATTATCGGAATATCGGTATTATGGCGCATATCGACGCCGGTAAAACGACGACGACTGAGCGCATCCTTTATTATACGGGCAAGTCTTACAAGATCGGCGAAACGCACGAAGGCACCGCCACCATGGACTGGATGGAGCAGGAGCAGGAGCGCGGAATCACCATCACCTCGGCGGCGACAACGACATTCTGGCGCGATCATCGCATCAACATCATCGACACCCCCGGGCACGTTGATTTTACCATTGAGGTTGAACGCAGCCTTCGCGTGCTTGACGGTGCGGTGTGCGTTCTGGACGCTGTTTCGGGCGTAGAACCGCAGACGGAAACGGTCTGGCGCCAAGGCGACAAATATCACGTTCCGCGTATGGTGTTTGTCAACAAGATGGATCGCACGGGCGCGAACTTTTTCCGCTGTGTTGAGATGGTGCGGGATCGTCTTGGGGCGACTCCTTTGGTTTTGCAGATCCCTATCGGCAGTGAATCGGAGTTTGCCGGCATTGTTGATCTGCGCCGCATGAAGGCTGTGATCTGGGAAAATGAAGCGCTCGGCGCCAAGTTCCATGATGAAGAAATCCCCGCCGATCTTCTCGAAAAGGCCAAGGAATATCGTCACATTCTGCTTGAAACGGCTGTTGAGACGGATGACGCAGCGATGGAGGCCTATCTTGAGGGGAAAGAGCCTTCTTTGGAAGTGCTGGATCGCTGCATTCGCAAAGGCACTGTCAGCATGAAGTTTGTGCCTATTCTTGCGGGATCGTCCTTTAAGAATAAGGGCGTGCAGCCGATGCTGGATGCGGTTGTTGATTATCTGCCTTCTCCCCTTGATGTCGGCGTTGTAAGCGGCTTTGATGTGAGCGGCAAGGAGCCGCTGGCGCGCTCCCCTTCGGATAATGAGCCTTTGGCCGCTTTGGCGTTCAAGATCATGACGGATCCTTTTGTGGGCTCGCTGACCTTTACGCGCATTTACGCAGGCAAGATGACGGCGGGCAGCTATGTGCTGAACTCGGTGAATGACACGCGCGAGCGCGTGGGCCGCATGCTTTTGATGCATGCCAATTCGCGCGAAGAAATCAAGGAAGCCTATGCGGGCGATATTCTGGCGCTGGCCTCGCTTAAAGACACAAGAACGGGCGATACGCTTTGCGATCCCGTCAAGCCTATCGTGCTTGAGCGCATGGAGTTCCCCGATCCCGTGATCGAAATGGCTGTAGAGCCGAAATCCAAGGCCGATCAGGATAAGATGACCAATGCGCTTTTGCGTCTGGCGCAGGAAGATCCTTCTTTTCGCCTCGCGGTCAATCATGAGACAGGACAGACGGTCATCAAGGGCATGGGCGAGCTTCACCTTGACATTAAGGTCGATATTCTGCGCCGCGCGCCCTACAATGTCGAAGTGATTGTCGGTGATCCCCAAGTGGCTTACCGCGAGACGATCACACGCAAATCAACGGTTGATTACACGCATAAAAAGCAATCCGGCGGTTCGGGGCAGTTTGCGCGTGTTATTATCGAGTTTGAGCCGCAGGAACCCGGGCAAGGCTATACATTTGAATCCAAGATTGTCGGTGGCTCGGTACCTAAGGAATATATCCCGGGCGTTGAAAAGGGGCTGAATGCTTCGCTCGACAATGGTGTGATTGCGGGCTTCCCGACGATTGATTTTAGGGCCACGCTGACTGACGGCGCTTATCATGATGTTGACTCATCAGCTCTGGCTTTTGAAATCGCGGCGCGCGCGGCCTTTAAAGAGGGCATCGCCAAAGCGGGGCCCGTGCTTTTAGAGCCTGTGATGAAAGTTGAGGTTGTAACGCCGGAAGCTCATATGGGCGATGTGATCGGCGATCTCAACAGCCGTCGCGGGCAGGTGACGGGCATGGATACGCGCGGCAACGCCAGTGTTGTCAATGCGATGGTGCCTTTGGCCACTATGTTCGGTTATGTTAACCGTTTGCGTTCAATGACGCAGGGTCGCGCTCTGTTTACGATGGAGTTCGATCATTATGAGCAGGTTCCGCGTCAGGTTGCGGATGAAGTCAAGGCGAAGCTTGGCGGCTAAGCCTTTGGATGGTGAGTTTTTGGCAATAGCTTCAACGAATGGAGAGTGAAAAATGGCGAAGGCAAAATTTGAAAGAACAAAACCGCACGTTAACATCGGCACCATCGGTCACGTTGACCATGGCAAGACATCCTTGACGGCGGCGATCACAAAGGTTTTGGCTGAGAAGGGCGGCGCCAGTTTCACAGCCTATGACCAGATCGACAAAGCTCCTGAAGAGCGCGCGCGCGGTATCACGATCTCGACAGCGCATGTTGAATATGAAACAGACAAGCGTCACTACGCGCATGTGGACTGCCCGGGACACGCGGACTATGTCAAGAACATGATTACGGGTGCCGCGCAGATGGACGGCGCCATTCTGGTTGTGTCGGCGGCGGACGGCCCCATGCCTCAGACACGCGAGCATATCCTGCTTGCACGTCAGGTCGGTGTGCCCTCGATCGTCGTCTTCATGAACAAGATGGACATGGCCGATCCCGAACTGGCTGAGCTGGTCGAGATGGAAATCCGTGACTTGCTGAATAAATATGACTTCCCGGGTGACGAAACGCCTATCATTCGCGGCTCGGCTCTGTGTGCTTTGGAAGACAAGCAGCCTGAACTCGGCCATGATGCGGTGTTGAAGCTGATGGAAGCTGTTGACAGTTTTATCCCCACGCCGCAACGTCCGATTGACGGTGCGTTCATTATGCCGATTGAAGATGTGTTCTCGATCTCTGGCCGTGGCACAGTGGTCACGGGTCGTGTCGAGCGCGGCGTCGTCAAGGTCAACGAAGAAGTCGAAATTGTCGGTCTGCGTCCCACCACCAAGACGGTTGTTACGGGTGTTGAGATGTTCCGCAAGCTTCTTGACCAAGGTCAGGCGGGCGACAATATCGGCGCCCTGCTTCGCGGCACCAAGCGTGAAGAAGTCGAGCGCGGCCAAGTTCTGGCCAAGCCGGGTTCGATCATGCCGCACACCAAGTTCAAGGCCGAATGCTACATTCTCACCAAGGATGAAGGTGGCCGTCATACGCCGTTCTTCTCCAACTATCGTCCGCAGTTCTACTTCCGTACAACGGACGTGACGGGTGAGGTTGTTCTTCCCGCAGGGACTGAGATGGTTATGCCCGGGGATAATATCTCGGTCGATATCACGCTGATTGCGCCGATTGCCATGGATGAAGGTCTGCGCTTTGCGATCCGCGAAGGCGGCCGCACGGTTGGCGCCGGTGTTGTGGCAAAGATTGTTGAATAAGAAAAACGGGAAATAAGGGGTGGGTTTGATGATAAAACCCACCCCCTCTTCCTAAAGAAACGAGGATATAAATGGATACGGCAAAGATACGCATTCGCTTTAAATCGTTCGACCACCGCATGCTTGATGAAGCGGTAAGCGCGATTATCAGCACAGCCAAGCGCACCGGCGCGCGCGTTTGCGGCCCTATCCCGCTGCCGACATGGCGCGAGCAATTTACGGTCAACCGTGGCCCCCACGTTGACAAGAAATCGCGCGACCAGTTCGAAGTGCGTACGCATCGCCGCTTGCTTGATATTCTGGACCCAACGCCTCAGACGATTGACGCGCTGTCCAAGATTGATCTCGCCGCTGGTGTTGATGTTGAGATCAGGGTTTAGGACATTATCGCAGCTCTTTGATAAAAAAGAAAAATCATACCTGCGGCAGGAAAGAGAAAGAGAGAAAGACAATGACACAACAGGCAAGCACAAGACGTACCGGTCTTTTGGCCGTAAAGCTTGGCATGACGCGCTTGTTCAATGAGTCGGGCAAGCATGTACCGATCACGCTTTTGAAGCTTGAAGATTGTCAGGTTGTGGGCGTGCGCACGGCGGAAAAAGATGGCTACACGGCTGTTGTCGTGGGCTCCGGCAAGGCCAAGACGAAAAATGTCAGCAAGGCCGCGCGCGGACATTTTGCCAAAGCGCAGATTGAACCCAAGAAAAAAATTGTTGAGTTCCGCACCTCTTCAGATGCTCTTCCCGCGCCTGGTGCCGTGCTTGCGGCGGATCACTTTGTGGTCGGTCAATATGTGGATGTGGCAGCTATCACGATCGGCAAGGGTTTTGCGGGCAGCATGAAGCGGCATAATTTCCACGGTCTTCGCGCTTCGCATGGTGTTTCGATCACGCATCGCAGTCAGGGCTCGACAGGCCAGCGTCAGGACCCGGGTCGCGTTTTCAAAAACAAAAAAATGGCCGGCCATATGGGGCAGACCCGCGTGACAACCCAAAACCTCAAGGTTTACGGCGTTGATGTCGCGCAAGATTTGATTTTGGTTGTGGGTGCGGTTCCGGGCGCCAAAGGCACTTATGTTGAAATCACGGATGCCGTGAAATGCAAGCTTCCCGAAGCTGTGCCGATGCCTGCGGGTGTCAAGGCGCAAGCCGGTGAACAGTAAGAGATGGTGGTAAAGATGAAAGTCGTCATTAAAAACCTTGATAACAAAGAAGTCGGCGAAGTCGATCTTTCGGAAGTTGTCTTTGCGCAGGAACCGCATCGGGATATTCTGGCGCGCGCCGTCAACTGGCAGCTTGCCAAGCGCCGCGCGGGGACGCACGCGACCAAGGGTATCAGCCAGATTTCCGGCACAACGCGCAAGCCTTTCGCCCAAAAAGGCGGCGGTCGCGCGCGTCAGGGCAGTCTGCGCTCACCCCAATTCCGCAAGGGCGCTGTTATTTTCGGGCCGATTCCGCGCGATCATACGCACAGCCTTCCTAAAAAGGTTCGCGCTCTGGCGCTTAAAATGGCGCTTTCGAGCAAGCAGATGAGCGGCAAGCTGATCGTTATTGATGAAGCGAAGGTCGAAGCGCGCAAGACCAAAGTTCTGGCCGGCAAGCTTGCGGCGATGGGGCTTTCCTCGGTTTTGTTCATTGACGGCGCTAATTTGGATGAAAACTTTGCTTTGGCGGTGCGGAACATTCCTTCGGTTGATGTTTTGCCCGAGCAAGGGGCCAATGTGTATGACATTCTGCGCCGCGATTTTCTGGTGCTGACCAAAAACGCGGTTGAGCAGCTGCAAGAGAGGCTTAAATGAGTAAAGCAAAAGACGCCAAAATCAGAAAAACTGATGACAAGCTCATAGCCGGTCATTATCAGGTTATTCTTTCGCCGGTGATTACGGAAAAGTCTACGACTGTTTCCGAACATAATCAGGTGATGTTCAAGGTGCGAGCCGAGGCCAGCAAGCCTTTAATCCGCCGCGCGATTGAAAAGCTTTTTGATGTCAAAGTTGAAGCCGTCAACACGCATAACCGCAAGGGCAAAACCAAACGCTTTCGCGGGCGCCCGGGGCAGCGCAGTGATGTGAAATACGCCATTGTGACACTGGCCGAGGGCGACAAAATTGATGTTTCAACGGGCGTTTCGTAAGGTTTTGAGGATAAGAACATGGCACTGAAAAAATACAAACCCGTAACCTCAAGCCTGCGTCAGGTCACGCAGACTGACCGCGCGGAGCTTTGGAAGGGCAAGCCCGTCAAGAAACTGACGGAAGGCCTTACCAAATCAGGCGGACGCAACAACACCGGACGCATCACCACGCGCCATATCGGCGGCGGTCATGCGCGGCGCTATCGTCTGGTTGATTTCAAGCGGCGCAAGTTTGATGTCGTGGGCACTGTTGAACGCATGGAATATGATCCCAACCGTTCGGCCTTTATTGCGCTTATTACCTATAAGGATGGGGAGCAGGCCTATATTCTCGCCCCGCAGCGCCTTAATGTCGGCGACAGCGTGGTTGCGGGTGAAAAGGTTGATGTGAAGCCGGGCAATGCCATGCTTCTTAAAAATATTCCTGTCGGTACGATTGTTCACAATGTGGAACTTCGCCCCGGCAAAGGCGGGCAGATTGCGCGCGCTGCGGGGACTTATGTGCAGCTTGTCGGGCGCGATGCCGGTCATGCTCTTATCAAGCTCAGCTCGGGTGAGCTTCGCATGGTGCCGCAGGATTGCATGGCCACGGTGGGGTCGGTTTCCAATCCCGATCACGGCAATGTCAAGCTCGGCAAGGCCGGACGCAAGCGTTGGCTTGGGGTTCGTCCTACGGTGCGCGGCGTTGTGATGAATCCTGTCGATCACCCCCATGGCGGTGGTGAAGGCCGCACCTCGGGCGGACGTCATCCCGTTTCGCCTTGGGGCAAGGGTGCCAAGGGAACCAAGACTCGCAAAAACAAGCGTACAGATCACATGATTGTTCGCCGCGCCAACAAGCGCCGTGATCGTCAGTCGTAAAGAGGGAGTGCAAAGAAAGTGACACGTTCAGTTTGGAAAGGCCCGTTTGTTGACGGCTACATGCTTAAAAAGGCGGATAAGGCACGCGGCAGCGGGCGTAACGACATCATCAAGACATGGTCGCGCCGCTCGACGATTTTGCCGCAGTTTGTCGGTCTGACGTTCGGCGTTTACAACGGCAACAAGTTTCTGCCGGTGTCGGTGACGGAAAACATGATCGGCCACAAGTTCGGTGAGTTTGCGCCTACGCGCACATTCAGAGGCCACACAGCGGCTGACAAAAAAGGGAAGAAGTAAGATATGAGCAAGCCCAAAAACGAAAGACGAGTCAGCGAAGATCGGGCCATGGCGCGGGCAAGCACCATCCGCTCGAGCGCGCGCAAGCTCAATCTGGTTGCGGCCAGCATTCGCGGCAAAAGCGCGGCGGCGGCTTTGACACAACTGACTTTTGAAAAGCGCCGCGTGGCCGGTGAAGTGCGCAAGGTTTTGCAAGCTGCCATTGCGAATGCTGAAAACAACCATGCGCTGAATGTTGATAAGCTGATTGTGGATGAAGCTTATTGCGGGCGCGCTTTTGTGATGAAGCGTTTTCAGCCGCGCGGCCGTGGCCGCAGCTCGGGCATTGAAAAGCCCTTCAGCAATTTGACGATTATCGTGCGTGAGAACAAGGAAGAATCCAAAAAACGCGAAAAGCGCGTTTCAAAGAAGGAAACAACAAGCAAGGCGCCTAAAAAGGCCGCTGCGGGAGCGTAAATCATGGGCCAGAAAGTCAATCCGATCGGAATGCGCGTTGGTGTCAACCGGACTTGGACAAGTCGCTGGTATGCAGGCCGCGATTACGCCGACAAGCTGCATGAGGATTTGAAAATCCGCCAGTTTCTGATGAAGAAGCTCGGCCCCGCCGCTTCGGTTGCGCAGATCACGATTGAGCGTCCTTCGGGCAAGTGCCGCGTGACGATCCATTCGGCGCGTCCGGGCGTGGTGATCGGCAAGAAAGGCGCGGATATTGAAAAGCTCCGCAAAGATATCGCCAAGGTGACAACGGATGAGGTTTCCCTGAATATCGTTGAAATCCGCAAGCCTGAAATTGACGCGCAGCTTGTGGCCGACAATATCGCCGCGCAGCTTGAACGCCGCGTGGCTTTCCGCCGCGCCATGAAGCGGGCGGTGCAATCGGCATTGCGGCTTGGGGCGCAGGGCATTCGTATCAACTGCTCGGGCCGTCTGGGTGGCGCTGAGATTGCACGCATGGAATGGTATCGTGAGGGGCGCGTGCCGCTTCACACTTTGCGTGCGGATATTGATTACGGCGTTTCGACCGCGCACACCACGATGGGGTCTTGCGGGGTCAAGGTCTGGATCTTTAAGGGCGAGATTCTCGACCATGATCCGATGGCGCAGGATAAGAGGGCTTTGGAAAACGCGCCGGTGCGCTCGTAAACAAAAAGATAGGATTTGAAGGCAGGTTAACATGTTGTCACCCAAACGCACAAAATACCGCAAGGCTCATAAGGGGCGGATTCACGGCGCTGCCAAAGGCGGTTTTCGTCTGAACTTCGGCGCCTTCGGCCTCAAGGCTTTGGAGCCCGAGCGCGTCACAGCGCGTCAGATTGAAGCCGCGCGCCGCGCGATCACGCGCGCGATCAAAAGGCAGGGGCGTCTTTGGATTTTGGTTTTTCCGGATGTTCCGGTCTCCAAAAAGCCAGCCGAGGTTCGTATGGGTTCGGGTAAAGGCTCGCCTGAGTTTTGGGCATGCCGCGTGCATCCCGGGCGAGTGATGTTCGAGCTTGACGGGGTACCCGCTGCAGTGGCGCGTCAGGCTTTTGCACTGGCTGCCGCCAAGCTGCCGATCAAAACCAAGTTTATCCAGCGTGAAAGCGCTTAATAGGGAGTCGCCAACATGGCACAGAATGATAAAAAAGCCGCTGCGGTGCGGATGCAAACAGATCAGGAACTTGCGGAGCGTTTGATGTTCCTGCGCAAGGAGCAGCTTAATCTGCGCTTCCAGCAGGCTACGGGACAGCTTGCCAATACAGCCCGCGTTAATGTTGTGCGCAAGGAAATCGCTCGCATCCTGCATGTTTTGAATGAGCGTCAACGTCAAGCCGCGCAGACGGCTCAGTAAGGAGAGAAGACTATGCCTCGCCGTGTACTACAAGGAACCGTCGTTAGCGATAAGGGGGACAAGACCGTGACCGTGCTCGTTGAGCGCCGCGTGATGCACCCTATTTATAAGAAATACATCCGCACGTCCAAAAAGTACGCTGCGCATGATGAAGAAAACCTCTGCAAGGTTGGGCAGAATGTTTCAATCATTGAATGCCGCCCCATCAGCAAGCGCAAGCGCTGGAGCGTAATGGAAGAAGGCGCATAAGGGTAACTTTTAGTTGGGAAGAAGTGGATTTGAACAATGATCCAGATGGAAAGCGTTCTTGATGTGGCCGATAACAGCGGCGCCAAAGAGGTTTTGTGCGTCAAGGTTCTTGGCGGCTCGCACCGCATGTCGGCGCATGTCGGCGACATTATTGTCGTCTCTATTCGCAAAGCCATTCCGCGTGGCCGCGTCAAAAAAGGTCAGGTGGCCAAGGCCGTGATTGTGCGCCAGAGCTATCCTATTAAACGCGAAGACGGCTCGGTGATCCGCTTTGATCGCAACGCTGCGGTTCTTATCAACAAGGACAAAGAGCCGATCGGAACTCGCATTTTTGGCCCCGTCACGCGCGAGCTGCGTAATCTGGGCTTTATGAAAATTATATCGCTCGCGGAAGAGGTGCTGTAATGCCTATCAAATGCAAGATCAAAAAGAATGACAATGTTGTCGTTCTGACGGGCAAGGACAAGGGTAAAACCGGCATGGTTCGCAAGGTTATGCCCAAAGAAAGCCGCGTGATTGTTGTGGGCGTCAACCGCGTGACGCGGCATGTCAAGCCATCACAAGCGGATCCGCAGGGCGGACGGAAACTTGTTGAAGCGCCTATACACATCTCGAACGTGGCGCTTATAGACCCCAAGGATGGTGTCAAGCCCACCCGCGCGGGTTATCGCCTCGAAAAGGACGGTATCAAGGTTCGTTATGCCAAGCGCTCGGGCGAAGTGATCGGGTAAGGGAACAAAGAAATGACAGCAAGAGCAAAAAACAAATACACGCCGCGTCTTGAGCAGCACTACAACGAGGTTGTTCTGCCTGCATTGATGGAAAAGTTCGGCTATAAAAACCGCCTTGAAGCGGGACGTCTTGACAAGATCGTCATCAATATGGGCGTGGGCGAAGCCGTCTCCGACAGCAAAAAGGCCAAAAACGCGGCCGAGCAGCTGGCGCTGATCGCGGGGCAAAAGCCTGTGATTACGCGCGCGCGCAAGGCGATTGCGACCTTCAAACTGCGCGGCGGCCTTGGTATCGGCTGTAAAGTCACGCTGCGCAGCGCCAAGATGTATGAGTTTCTTGATCGCCTTATCAACATCGCCATGCCGCGCGTGCGCGACTTTCGTGGGATTTCGACCAAAAGCTTTGATGGCCACGGTAATTATGCTTTGGGCCTGAAAGAGCAGATCGTGTTCCCCGAGATTGATTACGACAAAATCGATGAGATTCGGGGCATGGATGTTGTGATTTGCACCACGTCCAAAACGGACAAAGAGGCGCTTGAGCTTCTGCGCGGCTTCAACATGCCGTTTCAAAGCTAAAAGAAGGGAAAACCGTTATGGCAAAAAAAGGTATGATTGAGAAAAATAACCGCCGCCGCCGCGCCAGCAAGAACAAGGCGCCCGCGCGCAAGGCTTTGAAGACTCTTATCATGAATAAGGATACGTCCATGGAAGAGCGTTTTGCCGCTGTGATGAAGCTGGCCGAAGTGCCGCGCAATTCCGCCAAGGTGCGCGTGCGCAACCGTTGCGAGCTGACGGGGCGTCCACGGGGCTTTTATCGTAAGTTTAAACTTTCGCGTATTGCGCTGCGTGATCTGGCCTCTGCCGGTCAGATCCCGGGCGTGATTAAGTCGAGCTGGTAAGAAGAAGGGGAGGGCATCCTTATGTCAATGAGTGATCCGTTGGGCGATATGCTGACACGTATTCGGAATGGTCAGGTGGCCAAAATGGCCTCGGTGGAATGTCCGGCGTCGCATTTCCGTAAACGTGTTTTGGAAGTTTTACAGCGCGAAGGCTATATTCGCGGCTTTAGCGAAACGCAGAAAAAAGGCGGCCATCCCGTGCTTGATATTGAGCTGAAATATCATGACGGCGTCGGCTGTATCCGCAAGATTGATCGCGTATCCAAACCCGGGCGCCGCGTTTATGCCGGCATCAAGGATTTCGGGCGCGTGTTTAACGGGCTTGGGATTTCCATTCTCTCGACACCCAACGGCGTGCTTTCGGATAACGAAGCGCGCACGCAGAATGTCGGTGGTGAAGTCCTTTGCCGCGTATTCTAAAGGAAGTGATGAGGTGAAAAATTATGTCGCGCGTAGGAAAACATCCCGTCCCTTTGGCGGACGGCGTTAAGGCGGAAGTCAAGGATGGCGCTTTGATCGTTTCGGGCAAGCTCGGAACGCTTAATATGCCTGTTCATCCTGATGTCGAGGTCAAGGTTGAAGCCGGTCAAATTTCCGTCAATCCCCGCACAAAATCCATACGTGGGCGGATGCTGTGGGGCACAACGCGCAACAACATCGCCAATATGGTCAAGGGTGTCAGCGAAGGTTTCAAGCGCGTGCTTGAGATTGAAGGCGTCGGTTTCCGCGCTGCCATGCAGGGCAAGGAACTTGTGCTTCAACTCGGCTTTAGTCACGAAGTGCGCTATGCCGCGCCTGCGGGGATTGAGATCAAGGCGGAAAAGCCTACTTTGATTTCCATCTCGGGCTTTGACCGTCAGAAAGTCGGTCAGGTTGCGGCTGAAATCCGTGGCATGCGCAAGCCCGAGCCTTACAAGGGCAAAGGCATTCGCTATGCGGGTGAATGGATCCGCCGCAAGGAAGGCAAGAAGAAGTAAGATCGTATCAATAAGGCCCTGTCTGGCCATTGCGTGGGCAGGGTTTTAAGGAGAATAAAAAGATGATGAACCCAAAGAAACTGTTTGAACGCCGCGCTGTGCGCACACGTTTTCAAATCCGGCGCAAAAGCACGGGCCGTCCGCGCCTTAGCGTGCATCGCACCGGCAAAAACATTTATGCGCAGATTATTGATGACGCGCAGGGACGTACTTTGGCCGCCGCTTCAACGCTTGAAGAAGCCTTGCTCAAAAGTTTAAAGACCGGCGCCGACAAGGCTGCGGCTTCTGCTGTCGGCAAGCTTGTGGCTGAGCGCGCTTTGGCGGCGGGCATCAAGGAAGTTGTTTTTGACCGTGGCGGTTTTGCCTATCACGGTCGCGTGAAAGAAGTTGCCGAGGCGGCGCGTCAAGCCGGCCTTGTGTTCTAAGAGGGAGAGACATCAAATCATGGCAAAGCCAAAGAAAAATGAATCTGCTGAAACCCGCGAAGAACGCGAGGGCAGCGATCTGATTGAAAAGCTGGTCGGCATCAACCGTGTCGCCAAAGTCGTCAAAGGCGGTAAACGTTTTGCGATGGCGGCTTTGGTTGTGATCGGTGACGGCAAGGGACGCATCGGCCTTGGCACAGGCAAAGCGCGTGAAGTTCCCGAAGCCATCCGCAAGGCGACAGACGCGGCCAAGCGCAATATGCGCCGGATTCCTTTGCGCGAAGGGCGCACGCTTCATCATGATGTGCGCGGACTTTACGGCGCGGGCAAGGTTGTTTTGCGCTCGGCCCCTGCGGGTACGGGCATTATTGCCGGCGGCCCGATGCGCGCGGTTTTCGAAGCTTTGGGCGTTCAGGATGTGGTGGCCAAGTCCGTGGGAACATCGAATCCGCACAATATGATAAAAGCGACTTTTAACGCTTTGGATCAGATTGTCAGCCCGCGCGCCGTGGCGATGCGCCGTGGTAAAAAAGTCAGCGAGATTTTGGGCCGCAAGCCCGCTGAATATGCAGAAAAAGGTTAAACGATAAGAGGCAAAGATGACTGTGAAAGCGAAAAAAGTTGCGGGCAAGGGGACGAAAAAGACTCTTGTTGTCGTACAGGACGGCAGTGTGACCGGTCTTAAACCCGGCATGGCGGCAACGCTTAAAGGGCTTGGCCTTGGCAAGCCGCGCGCGCGGCGGGAGCTTGAGGATACGCCAGCCGTGCGCGGCATGATCCAAAAGGTTCGTCATCTTGTGCATGTTGAAGGGGAATAACATGAAACTTAATCAAATACGCGATAACGCAGGCGCGCGGAAAAAATCGAAAGCTTTAGGGCGCGGCATCGGCTCGGGCAAAGGCAAAACATGCGGCAAGGGCCACAAAGGTCAAAAAGCGCGTACAGGCGTTTCCATTCGCGGGTTTGAAGGCGGCCAAATGCCGCTTCACCGCCGCTTGCCCAAGCGCGGCTTTAAGCCGCTTTTTCCCAAAGATTACGCTGTTCTCAATGTGGGCCGTCTGCAGGAAGCTCTTGATGATGGCCGTCTTGACGGCAAGGCAACCATTACAGAAACTTTGCTTTTCGAAAACGGCCTTGTTTCGAAGGCGCGCGATGGCGTGCGTCTTTTGGGTAAGGGCGTTTTTAAAGCCAAAGTAACGATTGAAGTCTCCGGCGCTTCGGCGGGCGCGGTGGCGTCTGTTGAAAAAGCAGGCGGCAAAGTCGTTGTACTTGAAAACAGCGTGCAGGAAGAAAAACAAGATTAATTTTGAAAGGAGTGTAATATGGCTGACGATCGAAATTTAAAATTACGGGCCTTTAACCAAGAAAAACACGCGCATATTTTAGGAAAAGCGGTGCGACCTAAGAAGCGTGTTTTGAGTAGGCTCAGTGAACAAGGGCAAAAAGAAGTTCAGCTGCTTTTGAAGGGCATTAACTTCGGCCTTGGCTAGGATTTTCCTTACCCCTTAAACCGATCTTTTGCCATGCGCAGCGCGCCGAAAAGCGCGGCGGCGTCAGCATCAGTCGGCAGACCGGCACCGGCCAGGATTTTTTGAAAGGCCGGTTCATCCACGCGCAGAAAAGGATTGGTGGCTTTTTCCTTGGCCAGCGAAACCGGCAAGGTGGGAAGTCCTTTTTCGCGCAGGCGCAGCACTTCGTTGGCGCGGTCGCGCAAGACGGCATTTTCGCTATCCAGCATCAAAGCAAAAGGCATATTGTGCGCGGTATATTCATGGCCCGCATATATTTGTGTGTCATCCGGCAAAGCGCGCAGCTTTAAAAGCGAATACCAAAGCTGCGCGGCTGTTCCTTCGAAAACGCGCCCGCAGCCTAAAGAGAAAAGCGTATCGCCGCAAAACAAGGCTTTGATATCAGGAAAATAGTAAGAAATGCTGCCGGACGTATGCCCGGGCGTTTCAATCACATGCCCGCGCAGATCGGAAAAAGTAATCACGTCGCCATCTTCAACCCCGCGCGAGAGGTTTTCAATCATGGTTTTTTCCTTGGCGGGCCCGATAATGGGCGCGCCGTAATCGCGCTGGAGCTTGTTGTTGCCCGCTATGTGGTCACTGTGATGATGCGTGTTCAGGATCAAGGCCAGCTGAAGATCTTTTTTATATAAAGCTTCTTCCACGATATTGGCATCGCTCGGGTCAACGACCATCGCAAGGCCCAGCGCAACGTCGCTGACCAGATAAATATAGTTGTCGGCCTTGGCAGGCAGAAGATCGATCGAAAAACCCATAGCCCTCCTATCCTGCCAAAATGGTGCTAACAGGCGGTTAATAAAGCAAAATTATAAAAAAACAAAAAAGAAAACAACGTCTTAAAAATGAAAGTATTTGCCTTATTGATTCAGGGGGCATTTTTTATGGTAAAATATGTTTGGGCTTATCCGGATAGGAGATCACATGCGTATTGATAATATTGATGAAAATACACCCGTTCTTGTTGTCGATGACCTTGTCATGATGCGCGAGATGCATACCCTGATACTTGAGCGCTTTGGCTTTACGAAGATCGGGCAAGCCGTGAATGGTTCCGAGGCACTTAAAATGCTGCGGGAAGATTCATCTTACAAGCTTGTCGTTTCAGATCTGGAGATGCCGAAGATGACAGGATTAGATCTTGTGCGCGCGATGCGGGCAGATGACGGGTTGAAAAACACGCCTTTCATCATGATCTCGGGTCGGGATGATTTGGCGCAAGAGGCCAAGGATGCCGGTGCCAACGCCTTTTTCGCAAAGGGGTCGAATTTTGATGTTCTTGATCTTAGGAACGCAATTTCGAAGATTTTTAACCCCACCAGAGAGCCTGCAAAGCCTCACATACCTCTCCCGCAAAACACCCTTTAAAGATTTTACTTGGGATTTTAGGGGTTTGTGGTGTAAAATGGTTGTTCCATTGAAAGAACAGGCCTTGAAAACATGCCTTTAAAACCATCCGCGCCCTCACTTGATGCACAGGCTCTGGCTGATCTGCGCGCGCAGATCGATCAGGTCGATGGCGTTATGCACGACATGTTGCGTGAACGCGCGCGGATTGTCGAACAGATCCGCAAAATAAAAGGCCGGCAATCCCTTTACACCCGCCCGGGGCGCGAGGCGCAGCTTTTGCGCGCGCTGACGGGGCGTGAACGCGGCTGTATTCCCGATGGTCTTGTGGTGCGGATGTGGCGCGAGATGTTCGGCGCCTTTACGCTGGCCGAGGGGCCGATGAAAGTCGGCGTTTATGCGCCTGCCAAGGGCGATGATCTTTGGGATGTGGCGCGGGATCATTTCGGGTCTTTTATGCCTTTGGTTGAATACACATCTGCGGTTGAAGCGATCAAGGCTTTGCAGGATGACAAGATTTCCGTGGCTTTTGTTCCCCCGCCTGCGGCGGATGAGAAGGAGTCTTGGTGGCCTTTGCTGGCTTCCGATAAAAGCAACAGCGTCACGATCTTTCAGGCGGCGCCCATGGAAGTTCTTAAAGCAGGGCGCAGCAATGCGCGTCGTGCTTTGCCGATGGGTCTTTTGGTCGGCAGGCTTTATCCCGAGCTGACCGGCGATGACCGCAGCTATCTTGCCCTGCAATCCACCCATGTGCCCGAGGATGAGATGAAGCGTCTTCTCGGCAAAGCGGGATATAAGGTGCGCTCTTTGATGGCGCAGACAACGGGGCGCGGCTCCAAGGCTTCAACTTTGTTTTTGGTGTTTGTGGATGGTTTTATCGGACGCAATGATACGCGCCTTGGCCGGATCAAAGCGATGCTCGGCTCGCGTCTTCAACGCCTGATGCCTTTGGGCGGTTATCCTGCCTGCCTTAAAGCCGGCGGGCGCAGGTAATGAGCGCGCCTAAAACAAAGCTTGGCCTTTTCGGCTTTGGCGCGTTTGGTCATCTTACGGCGCAGCATTTGAAAGATCATTTTGATCTTGTGATTTACGATCCCGATTCTTACGCCCGCGCCAAAGGAAACAGTCTTGGCTTTACGATGACTTCGCTGGAAGAGGCCGCCGGTGCGGACATTGTCGTGCTGGCCGCGCCCCTTTGCCGTATGCGTGAAACAGCTGTTATGATAAAGCCGCACTTGAAAGAGGGCGCGATTGTTGCGGATGTGTGCTCCGTCAAGGCGCCGGTGGCGCAGATTTTGTCCGAGGTGCTTCCTCCTTTTGTTTCCATTGTGGGGACTCATCCCTTGTTCGGGCCACGGACGGTGAAAGACTCGCTTGAAGGCGCCAAAGTAGCTTTATGTCCCGTGCGCGGCTATGAATCCGCCAAGGCGGTCGCGCGGTTTCTGCGCATGGTTTTGAAGCTTGAGGTTATTGAAACAACGGCGGACGATCATGACCGTGAGATCGCCTTTGTTCAGGGCATTACACATATGGTTGTAAGAATCCTGCGCAATCTGGAGCCTCTGCCCCAGCGGCTTACGACAAAATCGTTTGACCAGCTGGCCGCGCTTGTCAAGGCGCTTGCCGCTACGCCGGATGAGCTTTTTTTCACGATTGAGCGCGAAAACCCCTATGCGCGTGATATTCAAAAAGCCTTTTTCACGGAAGTGGAGGCTTTACGCCGCCTTTTGGGTGAAGTAGAGTAATTCATTGTCATTGCGAGGAAAGCCAACGAAGTCGGCTTGACGCGGCAATCTCGGCGATGTTGCAGAGATTGCCGCGTCAGGCCTGAAGGCCTTCCTCGCAATGACAGTGGACTCTTTGAAAGGATTTATGGCCATGGATTTTACCCGCGCGAAGCGTTTGCAGGCGTTGCCGCCTTATCTGTTTGCCGAAATAGATCGTCTGAAAGCCGCGCAAATCGCGCGCGGCGTGGATGTCGTCAATCTCGGCGTTGGCGATCCTGACCTGCCGACCCCGTCTTTCGTGGTTGAGGCGCTCCAAAAAGCGGCGCAAAATCCGGCTTATCATCAATATCCATCTTATTCGGGCATGAACAGCTTTCGCGCCAGCGCGGCAAACTGGTGCAAGAAGCGTTTTAACCTTGATCTTGATCCTTCAACGGAAGTGATGACGTTGATCGGCTCCAAAGAAGGCATTGCGCTTTTTCCTTTGGCTTTTGTCAATCCCGGGGATGTGACGCTTGTTCCTTCGCCGGCTTATCCTGTTTATCAGGCCGGTACGATTTTTGCCGGTGGGCAGGTTCATGCCATGCCTCTTTTAAAAGAGAATGGTTTTCTGCCGGATCTTGACGCGATTGATCCTGCGGTCGCGCAAAAGGCGAAGATTCTTTATATCAACTATCCCAACAACCCAACAGGCGCGGTGGCGGATGGTGCTTTCTTTGAAAAAATTGTCGCCTTTGCCAAACACTATAACATCATCGTGGCGCATGACGCGGCCTATAGTGAGATGAGCTTTGACGGCTATCGCGCGCCCAGTTTTCTTGAAACCGAAGGGGCAAAGGATGTGGGAATTGAGTTTCACTCCCTTTCCAAAAGCTTCAACATGACGGGCTGGCGGCTTGGTTTTGCCATCGGCAATGCCGAGATCCTTGCCGGACTTGGGCAGGTCAAGGCCAATGTGGATTCCGGCGCGTTTAATGCTATTCAAGAGGCCGGTACGGTCGCGCTGGAGCATGGCGATCCTTTTATCAAAACCATGCGGTCTGTTTATGCCGAGCGGCGCGATATTCTAATCAAAGGCCTGCAAGAAGCGGGTCTTGATGTTGAACCTCAGCGCGCGACTTTTTATGTGTGGTGCGGCGTGCCCAAAGGGATGACGTCAAGCGCCTTTACAACGCTCCTTCTTGAGCAAGGCGGTATTGTCACAACCCCGGGCAGCGGCTTCGGCGCAGCGGGCGAAGGCTATGTTCGTTTTGCGCTGAGTGTCAGCAAGGAGCGGATAGTCGAGGCCGTGGCACGGATTAAGAAAATGGATTTTTAGGGCCCGCCTGTCATTGGCAGGCGGGCCGCGCCCCCTAGTGTCATTGCGAGGAAAGCCGCCGTAGGCGGATTGACGTGGCAATCGCTGCAACATCGCCGAGATTGCTGCGTCGGGCCTGAAGGCCCTCCTCGCAATGACAAGTGGAGGCTATTGACGCGACTCATCGCGTGGGCAAAAATGGGCGCGTGAACCGCCAGAGAAGGGGCTCTTTTCTTATGAAACCGACTTTACCCCCCCCCCCCCCCCCCCCCACAATCACTTTCTTTTTTTTTTTTTTTTTTTCTTTTTTTTTTTTTTTTTTTCTTCCTTTTTTAATTTTTTTTTTTTCTCTTTTTTTTCTTTTTTTTTCCCCTCTTTTTTTTTTTTACACTCCCATTTTTTCTTTTTCT
>WREW01000016.1 GCA_009779135.1 Alphaproteobacteria bacterium | reverse complement strand
GTACCCATTGCCGCCGGCGGTGGTGGGGGTACGGAAACATCGGCCGTCACTGGCTATAATACCGCACAATATATCGCGATTCAGGTAGGCAAATGGGGCAGTGGTCTTGCCGGAAATGTGTGGAAGACGTTTTTAACTGCACTTGATTCCAACAAAATGGCAGGCATATGCCCATCAGACGATGATGCCGCGCTGCCTACCCCATCCTGTATCAAGGTTACTGCACAATCACTAGATACGGTCACCACCCTTATGGCTATGGATGCATGCACGAAGATTATTAATAAGTATGCAAAAGAATCCCATGCCACTACCGGCTTTAGCTCTGACAACTGGGATGCATTGGGGGGAGAGGATGTTGTCATTGTAGAGACGACATGGGGGGGTATCAGGCCATTTTCTGGGCGTGAGTGGGATAAGCATTTTGAGCCTGGAATAAAATATGGAATGGATTTGGTTACAGATAGAAAAGCCCTCTCAAGCAGTTTACGAGAATACAGTTATAAAGATCTTTGCGGCAGTTATTCAATACCTCTTGCTCGAGGACTTTACGCTGGCGTTTATGAGACTCAACGCGATGCTTTTTATAAGCTTACGAAGTATGTGGATACTGCCGTTGGGGAAGTTTATGACAGGGGAAGCCTTGTAAATTCAGGAATCCGAGCTGGTGGTGGGTATCAAGATGCCAGAAAAAAGGCATATGTTGACGCGATTCAAAGGCTGGCGCTGGACTTTCAAGGGGTATTTAAAAGAGGCGCCGAGGAGGAAATAGGGCTGGTTGATGAGCACTTAGCGGGCAATCCAGCTTACAATATGGGGCCGAAAGGTCGTTACCAAGTAACGGGGTGGTTATCGGCGGCGGCTTGGTTTCCACAAATAACGGCCATTGTAGGCGCGCGTTCGGCGGCTCTTGAAGGGTCCCTTCCTCACACCACGATGCCGACATTGGTTGAGGGTGGGAGTACTGGCTTTACTGTTATAGGTGGGAATGGTACGGCGGCGCATTCACTTGACGCTGCCAGTGCGGATTATACACGGTTTATGTCCGTGCTGAGGGACGCTGCGGAACAGGTTGGTGTCAACGCAAACAAGCTGACGTCGGCTTCTTCTGAAATGAAAGAGTTTGCCTCGGGCGATATCAGCACAGAGAGGGTTACAGGGTGGTTTTCCGGCAGCATATTGGCGGGCGTGCTTAAAACTGTGGACTATATAATGAGTCTTGTAGGGTTGACGGAGCCTGATGGCGCTCTGGCTGTGCGCTTTGGCAAAGGTATGAATCCTCTTTTGGAGATTTCGGCCCTCGGACACAAGTTCATTCGTGTCGGCGCATCAGCAGTAGAGATAGGTGCTACAGCGATCATGGCAGATAAGATTCTAGACGCTGTTACCTCCAAAATTCCCGGCCTTGGCAAGCTTGCAAGTGCCCTCCTCAAGGCTGTGGGTTCTGCCGCAGGATTTATTGGTACTTGCCTTCTGGTAGTAGCCCCGATCTTTTTCATGGTTGGTGTAATGCTTGGCTTTATCGTTCCACTTTATCCCTTTTATCGCTTCTTCTTCGGCGCAGTGAAATGGATTATGACCCTCTTTGAAGCTGTTATTATGGCGCCCCTCTTTGCTCTCGCCCACGTCAATCCTTATGGGGAAGGGCTTGCGGGGCAGTATGGAAAATACGGCTATTCTGTCGCCATGCAGCTTTTACTAAGGCCGGTATTGATGGTTTTCGGCCTTATTGCCGGATATCTTTTGTTTACGGCAACGCTGCATTTCCTGAATGATGCTTTCTACTTTGCAACCAGCGCCACTTTGGCTCAGGACAGCATAATTTCTGTTTTGGCCAAGCTTGTTTATTCCATTATTTACGCCGCTCTTGTGATTATTCTGGCCAACCAGTGCTTCCGCACGATTGGCCTGTTCCCGGATGTGGCACTAAGCTGGCTTGGTATGCAGGGGATCAAAGAAGAACAGATCGGCGATCACCAAATGCTTGCCGCAGCCGGTGGTTGGCTGGCCAGAGGTGGTATGGACGGTTTGAGTAAGGCTGTCCGCGGTGGTGCTGGGGCGTTGGGTACGGGCATAGGTAAAATGATACCTGATAAAACGTCAGGTGCAGGTGTCAGTCGTGGCGTTGGTGGCCCCATGGGTACGGCTTACGCTCTCCCTAAGTCAACTCAGACGCCAAGTCCCAGCGCTTCACCGGCAGGTGGTGGCTATTTCTCCAACTTCGGGAACATGGGCGGCACTCCCGGAAATCTCTATGCAGGTGGAACTGGGGCGTATGGTCAAGGGAATACAAATGTATCAGGAACCCAAGCTTCTACGGCCACAGCACAGACAACCTCTCAGAGTCCCCCGGCATCTGGATATGATTCGGGGCTGGCAGGTAGGCTAGCGCAAATGGGAGACATTGGGGACAATCATACGGCGAGCAGCGGCGACGCGCAGACCCCTGATCCTGACAAATCCTCCGCGAAAGATCAGGATAAGAGCCTTCTCGGCCAGATCAAAGACAAACCTCCTGAGAGCGGCGGTGATGGGGGAACCTTCGTCTAGCGCCTTTTAAAGACCTCTGGTCTTTGCGGCGGCATTATTTTATGTTCTGGCCATGTCTTTTCCTTATGTTGAAATCTTTACGGATGGCGCTTGCCGGGGTAATCCCGGGCCCGGGGGGTGGGCGGCTTTGTTGAGGTGCTCGGGGGTTGAGAAGGTTTTGACCGGCGGGGAGGCTCTTACCACCAACAACCGCATGGAGATGATGGCGGTTATTCAGGCCCTTGAAGCGCTCAAAAAGCCCTCGCAGGTTAACCTTACCACTGACAGCCGTTATGTGTGCGATGGCGTGCGCCAGTGGATGGCGCAATGGATCGCGCGCGGGTGGCGGACGGCTGACAACAAACCCGTCAAGAATGTGGATCTGTGGCAAAGGCTGGATACGGCGCTGCGGGCGCATCAAGTCAAGATCCTCTGGGTGCGCGGCCATGACGGCCACCCCGAAAATGAGCGGGTCGATCAGCTTGCCGTTGCGGCGATTCCCGTTGAAAGATCGGCGGATCTTTTTTCGTGATGGTTCCTCTCTATACATTTTTTTCAAAGCCGCGTAAGCTTGGCCTTGGAATCTTCTTTTAAAGGTGCGTTATGAAGCTCTCACCGCGCGCGCAGAAACCGCTTGACCAGAAGGAAGGGCAGCCATTGATGGTCAATCTGGCCCTCAGGGCGCAGCCTCGCGTTCCTGTTCGCCGCTTTGGCGCGGTCAACTGGCGCGGGCTTTGGACTTTGACGTCCAAGGAGATCAGGCGTTTTTTGAAGATTCCTATACAGACCATTGTCTCGCCTCTTGTGATGACGATGCTGTTTTATGCCGTTTTTGCTTTGGGCATGCGGGACGTGCCGCATGTGGGGGCGGTGCCGTTTTTGATCTTTGTCATGCCCGGCCTGATTATGATGAATATGGCGCAGAGCGCTTTTATGAACAGCTCGTCTTCTTTGACGCTTTCCAAGCTTCAGGACAATATTGTTGATGTTTTGATGGCGCCTCTTTCGCCGTTTGAGCTTACGCTTGGTTTTGCCATCGGCGGCCTTGTGCGCGGGCTTATGGTTGGGCTTGTCTCTTATCTGGCTTTGCTTTTTGTCGGGTCTTTGCAGGTCGAGTATATCTTTTTTGCGCTGTATTTCGCTGTGATGGGATCTTTGATGCTGTCCTTGATGGGAGTCATCACGGGGATATGGGCGGACAAGTTCGATCAGGTCGGCGGTATCCTCAACTTCATCATTATGCCGGCGACTTTTTTGTCGGGGACTTTTTTCTCTGTGACAAGCGTGCCTGAAGGATGGCGCGCTTTGTGTTACGGCAATCCTTTCTTTTACATGATTGACGGGTTTCGTTACGGCTTTACAGGGGTTCCGGATCACCCTGTTGTGGTCAGCATGGCGGTCATGATGATTATGAATCTCGCGCTTTTTGCGATCACTTATCTGCTTTTTGACTCCGGCATCTTTCTCAAGAAATAACAAAGGAACGGGACATGAAGAAACTTTGTCTGGTTGTTATGCTTTTATCTCTTGGCGGCTGCGCAAGTGACGGAGAGTCCCAAACTGCGCGCCGCTGTCCGCAGGTGGCGATTTTGCGCGCGTTGGAAGCGCTTGAGGATTTCGGCGATGCTACGCCTTCGCCCGAGACGCTTGTTGCGGCGGCTTTGATGGAAGGCGTTGAGGGAACCTGCCTTTACAGCAAAAAGGGGCTTGAGATCGTTTTTGATCTTTCCATGCGCGCCTACAGAGGGCCGGCTTTGCAGGGCGGCAGCGTGACCATGCCCTTTTTTGTTGCCGTGGTGGATAGCGAGGATCAGACGCGCAGCAAGCAGCTTATGACCGCAAGCTTTTCTTTCAAAAAGGGGGAAAATGAGGCGCAGCAGGCGGAATCCCTACGCGTCTTTTTGCCGCTTTTAAAGGGCGAGGATGCCTCCTCCATCAGGATTCTGATGGGATTTCAGCTGACGCAAGCCCAGCTGGAAGCGTGTCAGGCAAGGCTGGAGCGCGTGCCGGTGCCCAAAATGTAGTCTAAAAGACGTTTTTTTGTTTTCTCGGGACTTAAAGCGGGCTATACAAATCCCGCACATGGAGACGTGGCCGAGAGGCTGAAGGCGGCGGTTTGCTAAACCGTTATAGGGTCTAAAGCCCTATCGAGGGTTCGAATCCCTCCGTCTCCGCCAGTTTTAGTAGCAAGGCGCATTCAATATGCGGAAGTTTAGCAAGACAAGATTATTGCTGATAATCAGCATTGTATTGAGTACGGGCTGGGCTGCGGCTCTGGCCTATTTTTTGAGTGAATCGGTAAGCCGCCGGAACTTCTCGGAGTTTCTGCTATCCTTTTTTGCCTATAGTCTGCTTATGGGCGCTATGGCCCTTTTGTCGCTGCGGCGCTCTCATGCTGCTTTATTCTTCCGCTATGCTTTACTATGTTTTTGCATTTTGTCAGCTACCGGAATCTCTATTTTGTTTATGTATTATAAAAAAATCGAGGCGCGTTTTTCATATTCAGATGTACTTGCCATTGCGCAGAGCAATTTATATGAATCATTCCATTACTTCTTTGCGTATATTGTAACGCCGCTTGGCATTATTCTTGCTCTTATCTTTTCTCTATTTGCATGTGTTGTTGTAAAAATTAATGCAGCAACGATTGCGCATCTCAATATAGACATAAAAAAGTATCGTATCGTCGCTATAGGCGCGCTTGCGGCGGGTTTTTCGGCCTTCATATTATTGTCACAGCTGTATATTGTCAGGGGTACGCACAGCATGTACCGCCAATACCATGAAAATATCAGAGAGTTTCATAAGTATAGCGACGCGCTGGCGGCCTCGCCGGTTGATGTCGCTCTCAAAAAAGAAAAAGGCGAGCTTTATGTGATTGTCATCGGCGAATCGGAAAGCCGCGACTTTATGCATTGTTACGGCGGCCCAGCGGAAAATACGCCTTGGGCCGATAGTTTGCGCACGCAGCCGGACTGGGTGATTTTTGAAAATGCCTACACCTTCCAGACGCATACAGTGCCGAATCTTAGCGCTGCGCTCGGCGCTGGTCGCGCTTTGACCGGCCTGACTTTCCCCAAAGGACAAAATATCGTCGGCATTTCAAAACAGGCCGGCATCCATACGGCATGGTTAAGTAATCAGTCCCCCGCCGGCAGATGGGATAATCCTATTTCCGCTTTGGCCTATCTGTCCGATAACGTGCAGTTTACCACTCTGACGCACAAGTTTCATGCGGGAGCTTTGCCGCTTGATAGCGCATTGCTTCCTTTCATCGCGCAGGCCCTCGATCAGGCGGATCCCGCAGGCAATAATTTGTTGATTATCCATTTGATGGGCAGCCACACCCCTTACCATAAGCGGTATTCTGAAAGCTTTCCGGCGGTACATGTGGATGCGAAAAAGTTTCTGGGCAAGGTGGCTGAAGATAAAAAAACAAAAAAACGCTATCAGGAATATCTGACCAGCATCAAGCATACGGATGACGTGTTGAAAAGCATTCATAGCCTTGTGGCGCAACATGCAGACAGGCCTGCTGCTCTTTTGTACTTCGCGGATCACGGGGAAGATATTTTTTCCAAAGGTGGCGGGCACAATTTCAGTGAGTTCACCTGGACTATGGCGCGTATCCCCATGTATTTGTGGTTTTCGCAGGCTTATCGGGAAAAATATCCGGATAGAGTATCCTCGGCGCGCGCCAATCGGGAAAAGATATTTACCAACGATTTGATTTACGATTTATATTTAGGCTTGAGCGGGATTCAGTCCGAAAGCTATCTTGCAGAATATGACATCAGCAGTAAAAGTTACAGCCTGACTTGGGACAGGGCCGTCATTGCCGAGGGCAAACAGCCAAAAACTGATCCGGCGGTGATCGCTGCGCAGAACTTTAAGCCGCGTTTGGCCGCGCATCGCGTCAATAGCCTTTTCAAGCTGAAACAACTTCAAAAAGTAGGCCTTCGCAATTTTGAAGTGGATGTCAGGTATGAAGAACGGGAAGGCCGGCCAACGCTTCAAGTGGGGCATGATCCGCAAAGCATAGCGGGGATGGCGTTTTCAGAATATTTGGCGCAGCTTTATCAGGGGTTTGATTTTTTATGGGTGGATATAAAAAATCTCAGCGAAGATAATAGCGCCTCTGTGTTGGCGCTGCTGAACAGTCTGGATTCCAACATGCACGGGCTGCGCTCCAAAATGTTGCTGGAAACATCGCGGCCACAGGCGGCTAAAATTATAGCTGATGACGGCTGGAACACCAGTTATTACCTGCCTTGGAAAAAGCTGGCCGAGGCTCTGGCCGCTAAGGATGAAGGCAGCTTGCGCTCAATGGCCGCCGACATCAGTGATCTGGTTTTGCAAAACAACATCGGCGCTGTGAGTTATGACATTAGAGCCAATGAGGCGGTGCAAAAATATCTTCTGCCGCAACTGCCTGCCAGAACGAAAGCTTACGCTTGGAGCACGAAGTTGTTTTTTGCCGATCCTAACCTGCCGGATAACATTAGGCCCTACGAGCATTTGCGTTTTTTGCTGGTACGCTACGATTCGCCGTTTGACATTTAAGCTGTTCTTTTTCAGCCCAAAAATATAGCTTTCTCTTTTGTGTCCGTTTATATAGCCTGATAGGCATAAAACTATAGAGGAAGAGGAGTTCGGCTCATGAAAACCTTATTGAAAAGTTTTGTCTGCTTTCTGGTTCTGTGTATGGCCGCGCCGGCTCTGGCTGGCCCTGTCAAGGAATACACCGCTGATATGGTGGATGTAGCGAGCGGCAAGGTCATGCAAAAACTCGCGGTCACGCCGGACAAGATATACAGCGAAAACTTTGATGACAAAGGCAAGCGTGCGGCCCTCACCATCATCCGCATGGATCAGAAGAAAATGTACACCGTCATGGAAGACAGCAAGTCCTACATGGAAGTGCCTTTCAACAAGGATAAGTTCACGCCTTCTGATCTTGGCAAGGGCATGATGCAAACCAAAAGGGAAAAAGTGGGCGAAGAAACCGTTAGCGGCTACAAAGCCGATAAATACCGCACCACGGCTAAAATCATGGGCATGGGCACCACAAGCTATGAATGGATCGCGCCGGAGTTTGCCATGCCCGTCCGCACCGAGGCCGGCGGCAAGACTTTAGAAATGCGCAACATCAAAACCGGACGTCCGGATGCCGCTCTGTTTGAGATTCCGCAAGGCTACAAGCGCAACACCGAGATGGAGCAAATGATGAAAGGTGTGATGGGCGGACAGATGGAGCAGATGATGAAAGGGATGATGGGAGGCCGGTAATCATCATGTTCTGGGCTTGGGTAAGGGCTTGCTTATTATTGCCGGTTAATGTGCTGGTCTTTATACCGGCGCTGGTTCTTTATCTTTCGGATTACAAGTTTGAACTGGCGCAGGGCTGGCGGGCCGTGGCGGGGTTTTTATTGCTGGCGCTGGGGTTTTCTCTTGCAGTGTGGACGATGACTCTTTTTCACCGCAAGGGGAAGGGGACAGCGGCGCCTTGGAATCCGCCTAAGAATCTGGTGATTGCGGGGCCTTACAGGCATGTCCGCAATCCCATGCTGACCAGCGTTTTCACCATGCAGATTGCGACATGGCTCCTTTTGGGGGCTTGGCAGCTTTTGGCCCTTTTTGCGGTGTTTCTTGTTGTGAATATGCTTTATTTTCCGCTTGTGGAAGAAAAGGAATTGGAAAAGCGTTTCGGCGCGGCTTATCTGCGCTACAAGAAAAACGTCCCACGCTATGTCCCGCGTTTGACGCCTTGGGATTCGTAGGGATGGCCGGCTTTCTTCGCAATGACAAAAAGGGGGTTATTGCCGGATCGCCTCGCCTTCCAGTTGGAAGGTGATGGATTCGCCGAAGCGGCTGGGCATTTCGGGGGGGTCGGACATGTCGAACTCGGCGCGCTGGATGGTGGCGCGGGCGGAGAAGCCCATGGCCGCTTGGCCTTTGGGGGATGAATCGGCTTCGTAATTGTTAAATGTCATCGTAAAAGTGGCGGGTTTGTTTTGGCCGTGCATGCTCATGTGGCCGCTGATGCGCAAATCGTTGTTGTC
Organism: Alphaproteobacteria bacterium; assembly: GCA_009779135.1. Lineage (GTDB taxonomy): Bacteria > Pseudomonadota > Alphaproteobacteria > UBA9219 > UBA9219 > UBA8914. The sequence goes on along the minus strand of WREW01000016.1, from coordinate 19,157 downwards.
TTTTTCAAAGGCGACGGGCGAGGCGGCGACAAAGGAAATCTCAGGATAGTCTCGCGCGGCGAAAAGATCGCGCAGCTCTGGCAGCGCGGAGGGATTGGCCGTCATGATGCTGCTTGTTTCAATAGCAACTTTAACATTGCTGACAGTTTTCTTGACGGGATCGAAAACAAAAGATCCTGTGGCGTTTGGGAACATGCCAAGGATGTTAGAGACTCCGCGATCCATGATTTGAAACGCAACATTCAACTGGCCCGGCGGGATGTAGTAGCGCACGGGTTCAGCTTTTGCTGGGCCTGTAAGCATGATTCCGAGAAGGACCAGAATAAAAAGTTTTGTTTTCATGAGTTTCGTCTACTGCCAAAATCCCGGGACGAAGGCCCAGCCGAAGGTACGGCGTTCCCATCTGTCGGGAGTCCATGCGGCGGTCGGATGCGGGCGCTCCATATATTGTCCTTCAACCCAGTTAAATTGTCGCCCGTCATAATCCCAATGGCCTGCGCGCCACACTTCCCTCATGGGGTTGGCGGGCGGATAAAGGATTTCAGGCATAGGACGAGGCGGAGCGGAAGGGGCCAGCCTTACATAGGGGAAGGGCGGCACTTCAACAGTTTCTTCCTGCACAGGCTGCGAAGTACCGCAGGCGTAAAGCCCCAAGGCAAGAATAAGGGTACAAAAGCGAGCGCGTTTCATGCTCTTCACTCCCTGAAAAGTAATAGGTCTTTTCCTTTTATAGACAAATTATTGAAGAATAGTAACCTTAAAATCTTCGATCACCATATTGGCCAGAATCTTCTGGGCCATGGCCGTGGCGGTGCTTTCCGCCTTCTGGGGGTCTGTTTCGTCCAAGGTCAGGATGATGCTTTTGCCCATACGCACGTCCTGCACGCCTTCAAACCCCAAAGAGGTCAGTGCATGGCCTATGGCTTTGCCTTGAGGGTCTAAAACGCCTTCTTTGGGCATAATATCAACGCGAATCTTCATTATTTTTCCTCTTTTTCCTGAAAGGCGGTTATGTTTTCGGCCCCGTCCTCCTGAATCTGGGCGGTGGGGGGGAGGATCCCCAGACGGCGGGCGACTTCCTGATAGGCCTCTTCAACCTTGCCGAGATCCTCGAAAAAGCGGTCTTTGTCCATCTTTTCGTTGGTGTGGATGTCCCAAAGGCGGCAATTATCGGGGCTTAGCTCGTCCGCCAGAACGATGCGGATATCCTCATGATCCCAAAGGCGTCCGAACTCCAGACGGAAATCAACCAGACGCAGGCCGATGCCCAGAAAAAGGCCGGACATATAGTCGTTAATGCGCAAAGCGTGCGCCATCATCTCATCCAGCTCATAGGGGTTGGCCCAGCCGAAGGCGGTAATATGCTCGTCCGTGACCATCGGGTTTTCCTGAGGGGAGGCTTTGTCGTTATCCGGCAGTTTATAATAGAACTCGACAATCGAGCGGGGCAGGAGGGTTCCTTCCTTGAGCCTGTGGCTGCGCGCGAAATTGCCGGCGGCGACATTGCGAACCACGACTTCTATAGGGATAATCTCAACCTGCCGCACGAGCTGCTCGCGCATATTCAGGCGGCGCATAAAATGGGTGGGGACGCCGATTTCGTTCAGGCGGCTCATCAAAAACTCGGAAATACTGTTGTTCAGGACGCCTTTGCCTGTGACGGTGCCTTTTTTCTGGCTTCCGCGCGCGGTTGTGTCGTCCTTGAAATATTGGACAAGCGTACCCGGCTCCGGCCCTTCAAAGAGAACCTTCCCCTTCCCCTCAAAGATTCGCCGCCGCCGGTTTATGTGAAAGATCATGTTTTTCAACCATATATCATGGAATCATGATGTTTTACGCGAAAAGAGAGCCTAAAACATCCCGCATGGTATAGCAGGAGATTGAAAGGAAGACAATGCCCGGATCTTTGCGCCTTCCTTGCGAGCCCTGCTATACTCCTTCCTTATATGGAGCGGGAAGGGAAAGTCATGAAGCCTTTAGTCTGTGGGCGGTCTTTGTGTGTTGATAATGCGGAGAGAGCGCAGCGTTTTTTAGATTATTATGCCGAAGAGGTTTTTGCTGATCTGCCCGTCTTTCGTGATGGTTTGAAGGAAGCATCTATAAATCCTTTTTATTATTCAAAAGGCGTCACGATGGTCTGGGGCGTGGATAACTGCTTTTCCTTTACCGTTTTCAATGGCGGGGCTGCTTGGACGTGGTGTGATCTTGCCGTCAAGCATGACGGGCGTGGTCGCGGGCTTGGGAAAGCTCTTGTCAAGGGCATGCTTGGAATCATGAATCCCGTGCAGCCTGAAGCCATCAGGATTGTGGGCGTCACAGAAGCCGGATTTGGGTTTTGGCCTGCGCTTGGCGCTGTTGTCCAGCGACCTCGGCGCGCGCTGGGGCACGCTATAGAATCTCATGTGCTGACGCATAAAAATTATTATAAAGATCATGAGAAAAGCGAGATGATGGAGCTTTCCCGATTGGCGCAGGACAATCCGGTGACCGTAAGCCGGTTGCTGGCGCAAAAGGATATGCCGTCACCTTTTTTGCGCGAGATATTTTTAGGATCTCATTTTTGGATTTTCCCTGGGGAGAAAACAACGCGCCGGATTTTGGAACATTATCTTGGCGAGATCCCGACTTTTCCGCCGCCGCGTGATGCGTCTGTTCTTCAGCAGCTTGAAAAAGCCGCGCACCTTAGCCCGAACGGAACAGGCGCACGGCAGCGTCTTTTTCGAAAAGGTAGAGAAGTGTGCGCAGGGCTATGCCGCGCGGTGATTTAAGGTCGGGATCTCGGGCCAAAACCAGTTTGGCATCATTATGCGCGGTTGTCAGGAGATCCTGATCGCGGCTCAGATCGGCAAGACGGAAAATCTGCGCGCCGCTCTGGCGCGTTCCCAAAACTTCGCCCGGGCCGCGCAGGCGTAAATCTTCTTCGGCGATTTGAAATCCATCTTCCGTTTCGCGCAGCGTTTTAAGGCGCGCTTGCGCAACTTCACCCAAAGGCGCCTGATAGAGAAGCAGGCATGTGGATTGATCCTGCCCGCGTCCTATGCGGCCCCGCAGCTGGTGGAGTTGCGCCAGACCAAAACGTTCGCTATGTTCAACGATCATCAGCGAGGCTGCGGGGACGTCAATGCCGACTTCGATCACCGTGGTGGCGACAAGCAGCCTGATCTCACCGGCGGCGAAAGCCTGCATGGTTTTGTCTTTGGTTTCGGCGGGCAGGCGCCCGTGAATGAGTCCGACTTTGTCTTCGCCTAAATACGAGGCCAAAAGATCTGCGCGCTGCGTGGCGGCGGCAAGATCCGATTTTTCGGTTTCCTCGACAAGAGGGCAGACCCAATAAGCCTGCGCGCCTTTGCCCAGGGCGCGGCCTAAGGCTTCAATGACATCTTCAAGGCGCCGCATATCCACAAGGCGCGTATCGATGGGTTTGCGCGCGGCAGGTTTTTCCATCATGCGGCTGACATCCATGTCGCCGTAAGCGGTCAGAGTCAGCGTTCTTGGAATGGGCGTTGCCGTCATCGCCAGAATATCCACGCCGCGTCCTTTATCGGCGAGCAAAAGGCGTTGGTGGACGCCAAAGCGGTGCTGTTCGTCCATCACGGCGAGGCCGAGATCGGCAAAGGTGACATCGCTTTGGAAAAGCGCGTGGGTGCCGACGACAAGTTTTAATGTTCCTTGCTCCAGAGCTTCAAGCGTGGCGGCGCGGTCTTTGCTGCGGCCTTTCCCCAAAATCAGGCCGATCTCGATGTTCAAGGGTTTAAGAAAATGACTTAGGCGTTCGTAATGTTGACGCGCAAGGATTTCTGTCGGGGCCATAAAGGCGGCCTGACTTCCGGCTTCAAGCGCGTGAAGCATGGCTTTCAGCGCGACAATGGTTTTGCCTGCGCTGACATCGCCTTGAAGAAGGCGCAGCATGCGGCCCGAGCTGCTCATATCCGCGCGGATCTCTTCAAAGGCTTGTTCTTGCGCTTTTGTAAGAGAGAAGGGGAGCAGGTGGTGCAGTTTTTCCTGAAGCAGACCTTCGGCCTTAAAGGCGCGGCCTTTTGCGTGGCGGTGGTGACGGCGGATCACGGCCAGAGCCAGTTGATCGGCCAGAAGTTCGTCATAAGCAAGACGTCTGCGCGCGAGGGATTCCTTTATGTCATCCTCGGGGCTTGCGCAGCAAGAACCCGAGGATCTGACGGTGGAATTATGTTCTGGCGTCAGATCCCCGTGCTCTTGTCTGCCTGCGGCAGACAAGCCACGAGGAGGACAAGAGGGGGGGGAGGATTCGGGATGATGTGTTTGACGCAAAGCAAGATCCCAAACGGGCCAATTTTGTTGTTTGAAAAAAGAAGGATCAAGCCATTCGGGAAGTTTGGGAATCAAAGCCAGAGCCTGACGGACAAGTTTGCCGATCATCTTGCGCGAGATGCCTTCGGTCAGGGGATAAACAGGCTCCAGCGCTGGAATCTCATCACGCCGCGCGATGGGCAGCGCGTAATCGGGGTGATTGATGCTGAAGCCTCGCCCGAAATATTCGAGCGTGCCGCTGACAACAATTTTTTCATGAAGCGGATAAAGATTGGCAAGATAATCGGCTTTGACAGCGAAGTAAGTCAGCGCGATGTTGTCAATCCCATCTGTTGCGATGATGCGGTAGGGTTTTCCTTTAATAGCGGGCGGTTTATGCTCAAGCACTTCAAGCGTCAAAGTCACAACCTGTCCGCGCTGCGCGTCACGCAAGGCAGGGCTTGTGCGTCTGTCGATCAGGCCGGTCGGAAGATGCCATAAAATGTCAATGATTTTTGTTCCCAAGAGCCTTTCATAAAGAGGCGCAAGTTTCGCGCCGACGCCTTTCAGCGAAGTCAGGGGCGCAAAGAGAGGAAAAAGGATATCGGGTCTCATACGCGCAAGCTTATACGAAACCAAAGGTTTTTTAAAGGGCAGGCGCGTGGTCTTCCTGATTGGGCGGCTCTTTTCTGCTTAGCGGGCCGGACTCCTTACCAAGGGGGGCTTTGACGCGGAGCTGGCCGGCGCAGGATTGAGGCTGGTCAAAGGAGGGGCGGCCTATGTGGTAGCCTTGCAGATAATCTGCACCTTCGTCCCGCAGCCAAAGGGCGGTTTCTTCGTTTTCGATGCCTTCGGCCACCGCTTTGATGCCAAGGCCATGCGCCAGCGCAATCAGCATGCGCACCAGATGTTGCTGCTCTTCGCTGGCGGTAAGATTTATCAAAAGATCGCGGTCGATTTTCATCACAGCCAGATCCAGATCGCGCAGATGGCGGATGGATGTGGCGCCTGCGCCGAAATCATCCAAAGCGACTTCGCAGCCGACCTGATAAAGAGACGCAATAAGCATGCATATGCGCTTGATGTCCTGCACAGCGGCGGTTTCCGTGATCTCGATAATCAAACGCCGAGCTACATTCAAGCGGCCCGCAAGTTTGCGGCGCATGAGGGAGGGCAGATCTTCCCGCGTGGCTGTTGCGCCGGAGAGGTTGACCGCAAGACACAAGTTCGGGTTTTTCTCGAGACACGCGATGGCAAGATCAAGGACATGGGCGTCAAACTCAGGCGCCAGACCCATTTGCTCGACAATGGGGATGAAATCGCCTGCCGGCATGGGGCTGCCGTCATCATTCATCAGGCGCGCGAGCGCTTCATAGAAAACCACCTTGCCGGTTTGCGCCTGCACGACAGGCTGAAAGGCCAAAAGGACGCTATTGGCTTTAAGCGCCTGTTTGACTCGCTCAAAAATATCCAGAATGTTGCGGTGTTCTTCCGCGCGGCGCGTGGATTCAAAATAGGTTACTTTCTGGCCGCGTCCTATCAGGCGCGCTTCGTGCAGCGCTTGTTCAGCATGAATCATAATATCCGCAGCATCGCCTTGCGCATCCGCAAAAGGCAGGCAGCCGATACAGACGGAAAGATGCAGGCACATAGGCCCAGCCGAAACCGCATGATCGTGGAAATTGGCCAGAATCCTGTCCGCCAGTATTTCCATATCTTTGGCCAGATCAGGCAGGACGATTCCGAATGTGTCGCCGCTGACGCGCCCGATCAAGGCGCGCGTCGGGCACAGACTGCTTAAACGATCCGCCGCAGCGCAGATCAGCTGGTCTGCAATTTTGGTGCCTGTGGCCTCGTTGACGAAAGCCATTTTGTCGATGCCGACAACCATGTAAGCGCTGTTTTGGCGAGTCAGGCGCGGGCCGCTTAAAAGCTTGTCAATCACGGACTGGAAACAAGACCGGTTGGGACGGCCTGTCAGAGGATCACGGTCTGCGCTGACGTGAAAAACGGCTTCTTTCTCCGGCTGCTCCAAAAGGCGCAGCAGGCCTTGCTGGCGGACGGCGCGCCCTTTTTCAAAATCGGTGCGGCCGCTTTCCCTGATGTGAAGCAAAACGCCGTCCGCGCTGCGCAGGCGATAGGTGCGCTCAAAAGAAGCCGGCATGTCGTTAAAGATAAGATGATGGTCAACCGCAAGCACATACTGCGCAAGCTCCTGCGCGCAAGAGGGCGGCGCGGCCTGCCCAGATCCGAACAGCGAACGCCAAGGGCCAAACCATGTGATGTGATCCTTGAGCAAGTCCCACTGATAGCCTATGTGCCCCGATGCCGTGACAATATCAACAGCTGTTATGGTCTCAGATTTCTCCCGCATCGTTTGGCCGTATTGATCCTGCAGTGTATGATTTCCCTTTATGCACGCTTTATCATAGGCAGACCAAGATTAATATTTGATAAAATTGCAGATATTCGTAAAGTCGTTTGTTATCATGGTTTTAATCGTGTATTTTGCCGAAAAGACGGGGGTTTTTGGCAAAAAAAGCTGTTTGATCGCTTATGTTTTTGCATTAGGATAAGGCTTCTTTTGCTTTTGGAAAGCTGTCTGCTATGTCCGCATGGAAAACCTTGTTTCTGTCCTTTTTCTGCTGCTTTCTGGCCTCGTGCGCCGGTACAGGCGGGCCCTATCCGGACTCGCTTGATTTCAAAGACCTTGGGCGGATCTATCTGAATGTGGGGGATCTGCGTATTGTTACGGGTTCTACCTCGCCCAACTGGGCGCCTTTTATCGGGCAGAGCTTCAAGCCTACGCTGGTAGAGGCCGTTCAACAATGGGCCGATGACCGCATTCAGACAACAGGTACTATGGGCCATGCGACCTTGACGATCAAAGACGCCTCGGTGACCGAGCAGCCTTTGGCTATCGAGTCAAGCTGGACGGATCTTTTTACCCGCCAGCAGGTTACAAAATATATAGGCCGCGTAGAAGTCTCTCTTACAGCGCAGCGCCCGTGGGATGGCAAGATGGGCATGGCTTCGGCTTATGCCATTTATGAAATCACGCTCCCTGAAAAGGCCGATGCGGCTGAAAGGAAGGAGGCTTATCGCAAGCTTCTGATCTCGCTGATGCATGATCTTGATCGTGAGATGGAAAAGGCTATTCACAAGCATATGACGCTCTTTATCGACAATAATGTTGCGCCTAATCCCTCAGCTGCGCCGCGCGCGGCTGTGGTGCCGGTGCCTTATTACGCGCCGCCGGTTATCATAGATTAGAAATCAGGCGGCGGCGGCGGCCATTTGATTTAAAGAAAGTTCCTCAAGAACAGCGTCAAGGCGTGTTTGCGCTGCCTTGCTGGCCGGCACCATGGGCAGACGCAGAATATTGCTGCACAAACCAAGCTTGAAGGCTGCGTATTTGACGGGCGCGGGAGATGTTTCGATGAATAGCGCTTCCGCCAAGGGCGCGAGTTTTTCGTTGAGGCTTTGCGCTTTTTTCACATCGCCCTGCTGCCATGCGGCGTGCATCTGCGCGCACAGGGCCGGTGCTATGTTGGAGACGACAGAAATGCATCCATGGCCGCCTTGCGCCAGAAAGGCAAGAACCGTGTCGTCATTGCCCGAAAGCTGTATAAAATCGGGCCCGCATAATTGCCTTGTTTTAAGCGGGGCGGCAAGATTGCCTGTTGCGTCCTTGATCCCTATCACATCGGGCAGGTCGGCAAGACGCGCGATGGTTTCCTGCGTCAGCGCCACAACGCTGCGCCCGGGGATGTTGTAGAGAAAAAGAGGAAGCTCGCCTTCATCGTGAATGGCTTTGAAGTGCCGGTAAAGTCCTTCCTGCGTGGGCTTGTTATAATAAGGCACGACATGAAGCGCTGCGTTTGCGCCTGCTTTAAGCGCCTGCTTGGTCAGCGCGATGGCATGGCGCGTGTCGTTTGAGCCGCAGCCCGCTATCACGGGTATGCGGTTTTTCGCCGTGCGGACGCACAGGCTTATCAGCTCATAAGATTCCTGCTCTGAAAGTGTGGGCGCTTCGCCTGTGGTGCCGCAGGGGATAAGCGCATTTGTGCCTTGCTCGATCTGCCAAGCGACAAGGTTTTCAAAGGCTTTGAGGTCAAGCGATCCGTCCTCTTGAAAGGGCGTAATCAAGGCGGTCATGGAGCCTGAAAAGCTACCGGTGGGCTGAGATATTTTCATACCTTATGGTAAAAGGCCCGGGCGCGGGGGGCAATCATAAAAATATGAAAGCATTTAAAGGGTTTGCTCATTATTTATTAATAATATACAATTATAATCATGTTAGGGCTTACTGCTTTGTATCTGCTTATCTTTTTAGGTGAGGATATTATGGGTCGGCATCCTTCTCGATCTTCTTCATTGTCCGGTTTTACGGCGCAAGCCGCCGCGAGTTTTAAGCCGCCTCAGCCCTGCCAGCATGCAAAAGATGTCGTTGATATCTGTTTTAACCTTGTCCATGAGCTTGTCAAAACCGGAAAATGTGTGCGGCTGAACAAGCGGGAAAACTCTATCCTTTATCTCTCCGCTCTTTTTCACGATATCGGGAAAGATCGTGTGCCGCCGGAGCTTCTTTATGCGTCACGAAAACTGACCGAAAAAGAATTCGACAAGGTGAAGGAACATACGCAGTTCGGTTATGAATATTTGAAAAAACAGCCTATAGGCTTTTTTAACCGTTACCTTAAAGAAGCTCAGAGAGAAGGCTATGATGTGGCGCTTTTAGGCGAACATGATAAAAAAGCTGTCGAGAGTATTTCTAGAACAGTTCGTCATCATCATGAAAAACTGAATGGCACGGGCTATCCGGCAGGGCTTAAAGCCCGGAATGTGTCGCTGGGGATGCGCGTTGTTGCGGTTGCTGATGCCTATCATGCGTTAAGATCGAAGCGCTCCTATAAAGAGGACTGCCCTGAAGGGGAATGCGTAAACACTTTATGGCAGGAGGTAAGGGCCGGTCGTTTTGACGGCAATGTTGTCGAGGCTATGACATTTATTGCTGATGAAGGACAGAGAGCGCCTTCCAGAAAACTAAAACCGATGCGCGAGATGCGGCTGGCCGCGCCTGCGCCTTTATAAATTAGGGGTGCGCCAGCGCGCTGTCGATAAAGAGAGCGATAAAAAGAAGCACAAGGGCGCTTACGGCAGCTAACAATCGTGAGTCAAGTAAAGTCATTTTGATTCTTCCTTTTTCGGAAAAGAAGGCCCCCACGCTTAGCACTGCGCGGGCCTTTATGGCAAGGCGTTCCTGCCTATTGTGGATAAAAAATGCGGATCCTCTTGTTTTGTCAAAAACTTTATATGTGTGTTTGCACATATAAAGGCATTATGCCGTGCATATCTTAATATTTTATGTGGAATGGCTTCTTTTTTGATTCGAAAACTTATCTCTTAACAAAGCGGTAACTTTATTGTTACTTTTGGTTCACAATCCTTAATTTTTAGGAGCGCGTGGCCATGTCTTTTGATTTTGACGCAACCTTTCTGGCGCGGCTTCAGTTTGCGGCCAATATCTCTTTTCATATTCTCTTTCCGACACTGACGATTTCACTGGGGTGGCTTTTGTTTTTCTTCAAGCGGCGCTTTGCACGCACGGGCGAAAAAGTCTGGCTTGATATGTATTTCTTCTGGGTGCGGTTGTTTGCTCTTGCTTTCGCGCTGGGGATTGTCTCGGGCGTGACCATGTCTTTTCAGTTCGGGACGAACTGGCCGGGCTTTATGAACAAGGTCGGCAATATAGCGGGGCCTCTTTTGGGGTATGAGGTGATGACCTCGTTTTTCTTTGAGGCTATTTTTCTCGGCATTATGGTTTTCGGCTATCGGCGGGTGTCGCCTCTTGTTCATGATGCGGCGACTTTTATTGTGGCTTTCAGCATGACGGTTTCCGCGTTCTGGATTCTTTCCCTTAACAGCTGGATGCAGACTCCTGCCGGTTTTGAGATGATTGACGGCAAGGCTTATGCCACAGACTGGCTGGCCGTGATCTTTAATCCTTCCATGCCGTATCGCATGGTGCATATGCTTTTGGCTTCGGGCCTTACGGCGGGATTTTTTATGGCCGGCGTTGCGGCTTATCGCTGGCTTGCCGGCCATAAGACGCCTGTGATGAAGCTTTCCATGAAGGTGGGGATTTATTTGGCGGCACTTTTGATCCCTTGGCAGATTATGGCCGGTGATCTTCACGGTTTGAACACAAGAGAACATCAGCCGCAGAAAGTGGCGGCGATGGAAGGGCTTTGGGAGACAAGACAAGGCGCGCCTTTGGTTTTATTCGCTTGGCCTGATGAAGAGGCGCGAAAAAATCTTTATGCGCTTGAGATCCCCTATGCCTCGAGCATGATTTTGACTCATGATTGGAACGGCGCGGTGGAGGGGCTTGACTCTTTTAAAGGCAATCATCCGCCCGTGGCGCCTGTTTTCTGGAGCTTTCGCCTTATGGTGGGGCTTGGCGGGTTGATGCTTTTGGTCGCTTGCGTGGGTGCGTATCAGATTTACCGCCGTGGCGAGCCGAACCGCTTGATGCTTTATGCGCTGGTGCCGATGAGTTTTTCAGGCTGGCTTGCGACGCTTTTGGGATGGTATGTGACCGAGATCGGACGCCAGCCTTGGATTGTTTTTGAAGTGATGCTGACAAAAGAGGCCGCAGGGCCTGTGGCTTCGCACTGGATCGGGCTGACTTTGGTTTTGTATCTTCTTTTGTACGCGGCGCTTTTCTGGGCGTTTTTATGGGCTGTTTTTGTAAGAGAGGAGAAAGGCCATGCTTGATATTCTTGCGGCGGCTTCTTGGTTGCCTTTGGCTTTTTTCATGCTGCTTGTTCTGGCCTTTTTGGTTTATGTGCTTTTAGACGGGTATGACTTAGGCGTTGGAATCCTGTCATGGTTTGCAAAATCTGAAGAACAAGAAATCATGCTGGCTTCAATCGCGCCTTTCTGGGATGCCAATGAAACATGGCTTGTTTTGACGGTCGGGCTTTTGCTGGTGGCTTTTCCGGCGGCCAGCGGGGTTATTTTGACAGAGCTTTATCTTCCTGTCTTTGTCATGCTTTGCGGCCTTATCGGGCGCGGCGTTGCGCTTGAGTTCCGTCACGCAAGAAATGGGATTCATAAAAAACAATGGACGCGGGTGTTTGCGGGCGCCTCGCTTTTGGTGGCGCTTGCGCAGGGCTATATGCTGGGTGCTTTTATGTCTGGTTTTGAAGATGGTTTTGTCGCGCATATTTTTTATATCATGGTTGGAATCGGTTTTGCCTTTGCTTATGCCCTTATGGGTTCAGCGTGGCTTTTGATGAAAACGCAGGGCCAGATTTCGGGACTGTTTGGAAGACTTCCGTATGCGCTTAAAATGTCAGGTTGGAAAGCTTTTGCCGTCATCGCGGGAATCTTTGTTTTTATGGCCGTGGCTGCGGCCTATAGTATTTACCCTCATATTGTGCCCGGGCAGTTGACTCTTGAAGACGCGGCGGCGGCACCAGAGTCCTTGGCTTTTATCTTTGCAGGGGCTATCATCACCGTGCCGCTGCTGCTTGCGGCTTCGGTTTATTCTTATGTTGTTTTTCACGGCAACACCAAAGAGCTGTATTATAACTAAGAAAGGGTTGCGGTGATGTTAGACAAGGCTCAGCAAATTGCGCGCGATGGTGTCAAGGCGGCACTTGAGGCGGGCGCGACGGCGGCGGATGCGGTTTATAGCGACAATCATGCGCTGAGTGTTTCTTGGCGGCAGGGCAAGCTTGAATCTTTGGAATCCTCGCAAAGCAGCGATCTGGCTTTGCGCGTTTTATACGGCAAGCGGCAGGTTGTTGTGTCTTCGACAGACCACAAAAAGGAAAGCCTTGAAGATATGGCGCGTCGCGCTGTGGCGATGGCGCGTTTGGCGCCGGAAGATCCTTATTGCGGCCTTGCTGATCCTTCACAGCTTGCGCGGGATTTTCCTTCGCTTGAGATGGCGGATGCGTATGATCTGAACCCTGAAGTTTTGATGTCGCGCGCGCGGCAGGCCGAGGAAAGCGCCATGTCTGTTGAAGGCGTGAGTTTATGCGACAGCACCGGCGCGGGCGGTGGTGTTTCCCATGTTGAGTTTGCAAACAGCGCCGGATTTGAAGGGGCTTACCGTCAGACGCATTATGGGGTGAGCGCTGCCGTCCTTGCGGGGCAGGGCACTTTGATGCAGCAGGATTATGATTATCAAACCAAAGTCTTTCAGGAAGATTTGGAAGGTGCAAGCATGACGGGCCTGCGCGCCGGACAGCGTGCTGTGGCGGCGCTGAATGCGCGGCGGATGAAGACGTCAAAAACATCTGTTGTGTTTGCGCCGCGCGTGGCGCGCAGTCTGGTTGGGATTTTTGCCGGTGCTATCAATGGCTCGACAGTCGCGCGCGGCGTCAGTTTTCTGAAAGACAAACTGGGGCAGCCTGTTTTTCCCAAAGAGATTACTTTGATTGATGATCCTTTGCTGCGGCGCGGTTTGCGCTCGCGCTTGTTTGATGGTGAGGGTTTGGCTGTGCAAAAGCGCGTGATTGCGGATCAGGGCGTGCTTCAAACATGGCTTTTGGATCTTAGCGCGGCAAGACAGCTTGGGATGGAAAGCACAGGCCATGCCGCGCGGGGAGGTTCGGGCGTTCCCTATCCTTCGCCGACAAATCTTTATGTTCAGGCGGGAGACGCTAGTCCTGACGCGCTGATTAAGGATATTCGAAGCGGGTTTTATGTCACCGAGCTTATGGGGGACGGGGTTAACGGCGTGACGGGGGATTTCTCGCAAGCGGCGCGGGGTTTTTGGATTGAAGGCGGGCAGATCGCCTTTCCGGTGCATGAAATGACGGTGGCGGGAAATCTGAAAGATATGTTCGCGTGCCTGCGTGCCGCCGATGATCTGGTCTTCCGCTATGGGCTGAACGCGCCGACGCTAAGGGTGGATGGGATGGTTGTGGCCGGAACTTGAGAGTTGACGCCTCGCAAGGAACCCGTTAAGAGCTACAAGCGCCTGTTTAAAAGGGCCGTTGTAGCTCAGCGGTAGAGCAGAGCTTTCGTAAAGCTAAGGTCGGGGGTTCAAATCCCTCCAACGGCACCATGTAATATATTGAAATATATGTGAAATCATTAATATTTATGGTTTCAGGCGGCGTTTTAGGGTATGATTTAATATGAAACCCATAACTTTTGAGAATTGAAATGTTTGATATATTTTCCAACATTTTCTCCGGCTTTAAGAAGAAGGACATAGACGTCCGTGGCGCTGCGTTTAGGGATGAAGTGCAAGCGCAGGTCGGCTTTCCGATCACGCTTATTTGTCGTGATGATTTGCCATATCCGCACAAACGTGCGTGGGAGCTTACAGAGCGGCAGTGGCGTAAGCGAGAAAAAGCGGTTTTGGCTCGGATGGATCCGGCGCATAGGCAGTATTTGGAAAAACATAATCATTTAACCCGTGACAATTACACGCAGTGGCTTGTGATTGGGGGTTCTTGTTTCCGCATTCCTTCGGAAAAGGATGGCCATCCTCCTGCTTTTGTGCAGGATAAGATCCTTAATGATCTTGGGCGTTTTGGTGGACAGCCTTTTGCGCGTTATTCACGTCATGCATTTGAAAGATTATCGGGTGGGGTTGCTTTTTATGGTGTTGCCCCTGAAACGCCTGAAACTTACATGCATGGCTGGTTTCCGCCTGCCTTAAAGCCGGAGCGGATGATGGTTAATGATCATGGTCATTTAGTACTTTTTCATGAACTTGCACATACAATTTTCAAGTTTTCATTTAAAGCCCTCAAGGACGAAAAAACTTTCCATGCGCAAGAAATGCTGCCGGATCTTTGTGCCATCATGTGGAATCGTGAATATGGCGGAAAAGAAGAGATTGTGCGGAATTTTATGGATATGAGGGCGTTGAATGCGTTTGCTGGTACTACAAGCACCTATTTTACGGCCCCTGCTTGTGAGGCGTTTTTGAAGAAAGAGCCTATCCCTTCCTATCAACAGGTGAGAACGGCTTACCGTGAGCTTCAAATGCGTAGCTTTGCTGCTGGCTTTAATATGACCGAAGCTTTCAACGCAAGTTGTGATGAGCTTTGCGCGGTGTTGGCGTATGTCCCTGTGTGTAATTTTGGTAAAGGGCTTGTGTTGAAAAATGCTTCATCCTTTATGCAGGATTGTGGATTAGGGATTGATGGTCTCCAAGGCCCGAAAGGTTTGGCTTCTCTTTACCGCGTTATGGATAAAGCATGTTTGGATCCTTTCACGCGGAATATCGGGGAAGGTGTTCTTAAAGCCTTTGACTCTTTCTGTCCTGCAAAAGCTGCGCGGGCGCGAAAAGAGGCGGGGGTGGCGAAAGGTTTTTGTGAGCGGCCTGTGTGGGGTGGCACTTTTTATTCGCTGTCTGGCCTGAAACCCTATAACTTTTGAGAATTGAAATGTTTGATATATTTTCCAACATTTTCTCCGGCTTTAAGAAGAAGGACATAGACGTCCGTGGCGCTGCGTTTCGAGATGAAGTTCAAGAGCAGGTCGGCTTTCCGATCGCGCTTGTTTGCCGTGATGACTTGCCGTATCCGCACAAACGTGCGTGGGATCTTACGGCACGGGAGTGGGGTAAGCGCCGCAAAGCGATTTTGAATCAGATGGTTCCGGAGCATGGGCAGTATTGGGAAGAAAAAAACTTTTTAGCCCGTGATTATTGCGCGGAATATGAAAACAATACTTGTTTCTTTTACCCTTCAGAAAGGAGCAGTAATCTTCCTGCTTATATGCCGCATAAACCCCTTAAAGATCTTAAACGTTTTAGCGGCCAGTCTTTTGCGCATTATGCGTGTAATGAACTTCGAAGAACATCCGCAGCAGTTGTTTTTTATGGTGTTGCCCCTGAAACGCCTGAAACTTACAAACATAGTGAGTTTCCTGCTGCCTTAAAGGCGGAGAGGGTCATTGCTTCCGACCGGGGTCATTTAGGGCTTTGGCATGAACTTGGGCATATGATTTTCAGATTTTCATGCGAAACGCGCGGGGATGACAATATTTATTATGCGAATGAAATGCTGCCGGATCTTTATTCCATCATGCAACATCGTAACCATGGCGGAAAGGAAGAGGTTATACGCGACAGAATAAATCTGAGGGCGCTGGATGCTTTTACTTATACCGATAGTTCTTATTTTACAGCACCAGCTTGTGAAGCGTTTTTGAAGGGAGAACCTATTCCTTCCTATCAACAGGTGAGAGCTGCTTATCGTGAACTTCAGATGCGCAGTTTTATTGATGGCTTTAAAATGGCCGATTCTTATCGCATGAGCTGTGATGATGTTTGTGCGAAGCTGGGAAATGTCACGGTGGTTAAGGATGGTGAGAGGTTAAGCAAGGAGGCTTCATCCTTTATGAGTGATCGTGATGGCACCCTGAATTGTTTTCAAAAAACATACGCTATGACCGTCCTTTATCGCGTTATGGACAGAACAAACTTAGACCCTTTCACTTATGATATCGGGCGGGGTGTTTTAGAAGCTTTTGACTCTTTCTGTCCCACAAAAGCTGCTCAGGCGCGGAAGGATGCGTATGTGGCGAAGGATTTTTGTGTGCGGCCTGAGCGGAGGGGTGTTTTTTATTCGCTGCCCGGCCCTAAAGTTTGATCCTTACCCTGCGCGGGTGGGGCAGGTGGGGCCGCCGGAGTCGGGGGTGTTGTAGCGAGTTAAAATATGACACATCATGCTGTGGGCCAGTTCTTCCTCGCCTAAAAAGACGGTGCCGAGATTTTCTTTTTTCATCATGCTGTATTCTTCGTCACCGTGGGTGCGCAGAACGATCTCGATCTCAGGATTCAAAGTTTTTGCGATCTCGGCCACGCGACGCACGGCTAAAGCATCGGGAATGGCGATTACCAGCATGGCTGCTTTTGTAATATGCGCTTGGATGAGGGCCGCCGGATCTGTGGCTTCGCCGACAACGGCGACAAAGCCGCGCTTGCGGAGCAGCTCGACCTGCTCGCGGTTTTGTTCGACGACAACAAAGGGGATGGCGTGTTCGCTTAGGCTTGTGGCCATGCGCGCGCCAACGCGGCCATAACCGACCAGAACAACCTGACCTTCAAGATAACGGCGCGAGGTTGTCATCGGCAAAGTCGCATAGGGATCCATAGGCCGGTCAAGTCTGCGCGCCAGTTTTGAGCGCGCCAGAACCCATTTGCGCACCGGACTTATCATGGCAAAAAGAACCGGATTAAGCGCAATCGAAATGATGGCGCCTGCGAGAATAAGACTCATGCCCTTTTCATCCAAAAGACCCAGCGTGATGCCAAGACCGGCGAGGATGAAAGAGAACTCGCCTATTTGCGCCAGCGAGGCGCCTGCAATCAACGCCGTATTCAGCGGGTAGCGCAAAATCAGCGTAATCGCAATGGCCGCAATGGTTTTGCCGATCATGATAATCATCACCGTGCCAAGAACATATAAAGGTTTTTCTATCAGGGTGGATGGGTCAAACAGCATGCCCATGGCGACAAAGAACAAAACCGCGAAAGCATCGCGCAGCGGCAAGGATTCCTGCGCCGCGCGCAGTGAAAAGCGCGACTCCCGCAACACCATGCCGGCGAAAAAAGCGCCCAATGCAAAAGTGACTCCGAAAATCTCGGATGCGCCATAGGCAAGGCCGATAGCGAAAGAGACGATGGAAAGCGTAAAAAGCTCCCGCGATCCCGTGCGTGAAATCTGCCATAAAATCCACGGCAGGACGCGGCTTGCCGCAATCAGCATCAGCGCCATAAAGGCCATGATCTGCAAAACGGTTTTCCCAAGCGCCATCCAGATCGTCACCACTTGTTCGTCTGACGCGCCGCTGCCTTTAAGAATATCGGCAAGCGGCGGCAGCAGCACCAGAACAAGAACCGTGGCGATATCTTCGACAACCAGCCAGCCTACGGCGATGCGTCCGTTCATGCTGTCAAGCATGCCGCGCGTTTCAAGACCTTTAATCAGCACGACCGTGCTGGCGCAGGAGAGCGAGATTCCAAAAATAAAAGCGGCCGCGAAATTCCAGCCCCACCACATGGCCATAGCCGTGCCTAAAATTGTCGCCACGCCCATTTGCGCCGTCGCGCCCGGGATGGCGATGCGTTTGACGGTCAGAAGATCGCTAAGCGAAAAATGAAGCCCGACACCGAACATCAGCAGCATGACGCCGATTTCCGAAAGCTGCGTTGCCAGATTGATGTCCGCTACAATCCCGGGCGTTGTGGGGCTGATGATAATCCCCGCAAAAAGATAGCCCACAAGAGCGGGGACTTTTATGCGCTCGGCCAAAAAGCCTAATACAAGCGCTAGGCCAAGGCCGATGGCGATGGTACTAATAAGGGGGACGCTGTGTTCCATGGATTGATCTCAAGCTTATCGGCAGCCTCTATACAAGACCTTTTTTGCTTACAAGACGTTAACAATTAGCGTTTTTCCGCTTAAAACGGTATGAAAATTGGGGTTATTTCATGAAAGTGCCAAGGTTCTTGACAAGAGGGGGAGATTCGCCGACATTGCCCCATCTTTGAGATGCCGGGATTGCCGCGTCAAGCCTAACGGCTTTCCTCGCAATGACATTTAAGGGTAGAAGGCAGGGACAAAATGGCTAAGGTTAAGAATGACATCAAGTTGGTTAGCTCCGCTGGGACGGGCGTTTTTTATGTGACAAAGAAAAATCCCAAAAATACGACCAAGCTTGAGCTGCGCAAATATGATCCGCGCGTACGCAAGCATGTGGCTTTTAAAGAAGGCAAGATTAAAGAGAGCAAAAAGTCTTAAAGACATGGAAGAGCTTGTCAGGTCATTTGAGAATGACGGGATAGAGATTCCGCCTTATCTGGAAAAGCATTACTGGTGGGCTTATCTGCGCCCTTGGTCGATCTGGACGTTTGAACGCGGCTGGATGATAAATCTGATCCTTTGGGGTTTTTATGCGCCTTTGCGCAAGCTTGTCCTGACAATGATGGGGCAGACTCTGGCGGGGAAGACGATCAAGATTTCGTGCTGCTATGGCAAGCTTGAACAGCGTCTGGCCGAGCGCGTGCATGCGGGTGGCGGCACGTTGGACATTGTTGATGTTTCGCCTGAGCAGCTTAAAAACTCCTACCGCAAAACTGATCCTGCTTTTGTGAACAGGATTGTGAAGCATCACCGGCGCGATGCGGTGGATCTTGCGGGGTTTGCTGATAATTCTTATGACCGCGCGCTTTTGTTTTTCTTGCCGCATGAACAGCCGCGCGATGTGCGCAAAAAAACTTTTGAAGAGGCTTTTCGTGTCGTCAAAGGCGGCGGCGAGATTTTTGTTGTAGAGTTTGCCAAGTCCGTATGGTGGCATCCTTTGCGCTATATCTGGTATCCTGTTTTGATGGTGCTCGAACCTTTTGCGCGCGATTTATGGACAAAGGATATTGAGATCTGGCTGCCGCAGGAAGGGCAAGGCTGCGTTATTGAAAAGCGCCATCGATTCGGAAAGTTTTATCAGGGCGTGAAGATTGTGACGCCTATAAAAGTTGTGAATTAACCATAACATTTTCTTGTTGGCTTTATTTTTTTTGTGATAGGGAAAGGCTCATCTTGTTCTGAAAAAGAAATGAACAAATGAGAATCATAATTATCCTTATAGCCCTTCTTATGATGCCCTGCGAAGTTTATGCAGTAGAGAAAAAGGGCCATATTTCGGCAACTATCGTAGAAGCAAGCCCTGTCGTTATCTGTAAACAAGAAAAAAATAGCGCATGGACGTGCTACGAATCAGGGCCAGATGATAGTTGACGCGACTCGGTGAAGTGGCGAATATGGGCGCGTGAACCACCAGAGAAGAGTCTTTTTTCTCATGAAACTAACTTTACCCCCCCCCCCCCCCCCCACAAAATAATTTTTTTTTTT
>WREW01000015.1 GCA_009779135.1 Alphaproteobacteria bacterium | reverse complement strand
TCAGATCCCCGGGTTCTTGCTCCGCAAGCCCCGAGGATGACAAATGGGGGTGATTATAAAACCCCACCCGCGTATCCCCATAAACCCGCTCAAACACAGGCGCAAAAGGCAGTCCCGCCGCCTCATCCGCCGCCATTTCGCACACCAAAAGCGCTTTGGGCGCAATCCAGCCTTTTTCGTAAAGGCTTTGAAACGCCGGCGCGATCAAGCCTTTGTGATAGGGCGGATCAAAAAAAACAAGATCAGCCGGTCTTGGCAGCTGGTTTTGAAACGCCGTGCCACGCAAAACATCTAAAGGCATCACAACAGCGCATGCGGGATCTTCAAGCAGGGAAAGATTATCCCCAAGACACGCAAGCGCCTTGCGGTCTTTTTCAAAAAAAGCGCAACCCTGCGCCCCGCGCGATAAAGATTCAAGCCCAAGCGCCCCGCTTCCGGCAAAAGCATCAATCACGCAAGCGTTTTCAAGAGAAACCGAAAAATCATGATGAAGAAGAATATTAAAAACCGCCTCACGCACGCGGTCTGCCGTGGGGCGCGTGTCCGTACCCGAAGGCGTTTTTAATGTGCGTCCGCGCAAAGTGCCGCCGACAATCCGCATCAGCTTGCGCTTTCTTTTTTGAAAAACCCGCCCAAAGCCTCACGCAAAGCGCGCTGGGGAACTTCTTCAGCCATGCCGCGCGGCAATTTCCCAAGATGAAAGGGGCCGAAAGAAACGCGGATCAACCGCGTGACCTCAAGACCAAGATGAGCCATGATTTTACGCACCTCGCGGTTTTTCCCTTCGCGGATGCTGACGCTAAGCCAGTGATTGGCGCCCTCGCTTTGCGTTTTTTCCAAAGCGGCTTTGATCGGTTCATACATCACGCCGTCAATCGTCACACCTTTTTCAAGAGCCTTGAGTTTCTTTTCATCCACAGCACCATGAACGCGCACGCGGTAGCGGCGTAGCCACGCATGCGCGGGCAGCTCCAGATGACGCGCAAGGCTGCCGTCATTGGTCAGCAGCAAAAGCCCTTCTGTATTGTAATCAAGCCTTCCTACGCTGACCACGCGCGGAAAACCGGACGGCAGATTTTCAAAAACAGTAGGCCGCCCTTTGGGATCTTTATGCGTTGTTAAAAGTCCGGCTTTTTTATGATAGCACCAAAGCCGCGTATCTTCGGGCCTGGCGATCTTTTTTCCATCGACATAAATGGGCTCATGCCCGCTGATATTAAGGGCAGGGCTTCGGATAATAACGCCATCAACGCTGATGCGCCCCGCCTCAATCATGCGCTCAATCTCGCGGCGCGAGGCCACGCCCGCCCGCGCCAGATATTTAGCCACGCGCTCGCCCGCAAAAGAGCTTGTTTTTTCGTTCTTTTTAGTCATGATGAGGATGCTTTTAGCATAAAAAAAGGTTGAAACGCTATGGTTGATTTTATGTCGATCGCCCTTGAAGAAGCCCAAGCCGCCGCCACGCGAGGCGAAGTCCCTGTCGGCGCTGTTTTGGTCGCGCCGGATGGCACGATTTTGGCCCAAGACGGCAACCGTACCGAGGAACTTGCCGATCCCACCGCGCACGCAGAAATGCAAACCATCCGCGCCGCGACAAAAAAGCTAGGCTCCCCGCGCCTTGTCGGATGTGATTTATATGTAACCTTGGAGCCTTGCGCCATGTGCGCCGCCGCACTTTCCCTTGCGCGCCTCCGCCGCGTGATCTTCGGCGCCTACGACCCCAAAGGCGGCGGAATCGAACACGGCCCCCGCTTCTTCACGCAAAGCACCTGCCACCATGCGCCAGAGGTCATCGGTGGAATCGAAGAAACCCAAGCGGCTGCGCTTTTGCAGGCGTTTTTTCGTGAGAGGCGGACTTGAAAACATTAATCTTGGTTAACGCGCCTTGACTTTCTGGGATCAAGAGGGCAGGATTCAAAGAAAGAGGAGGTGGGCTATGGATTATAATACGGAAATAGGGCTTGCGGCGTTGGCTGTTTGCGGCGTCATTGTAGGGAAAATAGTAGAGCGTGACCAAGCAAAACGTCAGCGAGAAAAAGAGAAAGAAGCTGGATCGCAACAGTTGGCTACATCCAGAGCAGAATGTAATGCCTTCCTCAAAAAACACCAATTACCCCTCATCTCATCTTCTAAACTTGGTTCTTAGGGATTAGGGCTGTTGTCCTTTTTACAAAAGAGCGTTTTTACTTTTTTTCTTGCGTGCTCTTTTATTTTTACAAAGTAGGATGAAAAGTGATCGTATGCTTCCTTGATCTCTGGTTTTTTCAAAGACTTTTTAAAAAACGCTTTTCTGCTGTCTCTTGTTGTGTAAAGCGTCATTAAGACCGCTGTGACAAATTGAGTACTTCTTACAATACCTCCAGAAACTTCAGGATATAGGCTTTTGAAGGCAGCGCCCACAAGCGCTGGCGCACCAAAAGCTCCTGCGACAATCTCTGGCCATTTCCAACGATTTGCTTTTTCTTGACTCTCAAGCTCTTTTCGCCGCTCCGTTACTTCTTTCTTAGCTCTCCAAAAAGCGTTTTCTATGGATGTTGATCTTTGTTCATATAGCATATTTCCTTCGGGAAACTGTTGATGAATAGACCTTTGTATGGAAAGTACAATTCTCAATTTTTTAGCGATCTCTTTTTCAACAGTAACCATGTCCTTGGAAGAGCTGTCACCTTCAAAAAGATCCAGTATTTCTTCTTTTTTATCAAAAAGATCTTGCTACACCTCTTCCAGCGCCAAAGCTATATTGCGCTTTTTCAGATCAATTTCGTTTGTTTGATTTTCTTCCTGCATCTTACACCCCATTGACTGTTGAAACTATTTGTCTCATGGAGCAAGTATATCAGAAATCAGGGGGTCATTTCGATTTTTCTATTACTTTCAATAGATTAGATTAATTTTGTGTTAATGTTAACCTTTCTTTACATAGAAAACGTGTGGTTAACGAGAGGGCATTAACTTTTCAAAGATGTTACTGACTCGCCCAAGTAACCCGATACAGCCAGAAAATATCTTCCCGCGCCAGAGTCTCCGGTGGGCGGTCGGGGTTGAAGGGAGATAGCTCGATCTTTTGCGCGCCTTCGCGGCCTAGTTTGCGGATCAGGATCTCGCCTTTGCGCGTTAAGACTCCCACGCGATCGCCTCGCCGCGGCCGTTCCTCCGGCGCTAAAATCACAATCGTGCCGTCACGATAGACAGGCTCAAGGCTGCGGCCTGTAATCTCAAGCGCAAAAGCGCGAGGGTCTTGACTGGAAGGGATAGGAATCTCATCCCATTTTGCAATCTCAGGCGATCCGTCTTCCATCGAGAAAAATCCTTTTTGCCGCGCTTCGCTAAGAGCCAGAAAAGGTATTTTGGTCGAGGGCCTCTTTTGCAATTCGGTCAGAGCAATAAAATCATCAAGCGAAGTTCCGGTCGCGCGCAAAATGGCCGCGATACTTTCCGTTGATGGCCAATGATTGCGTTTGTGCCCCGTGCGTTTGCTCGGATTAAAAAGAGTCGCGCTCAGACCCGCTTTCTTGGCAAGGCCCGAGGCCGACAGACCGTGCTTTTCAGCCAGACGGTCAATCGCGTTCCATAAAGTGGCATGCTGTAACATAGGCGGGTATCTTTCCTGTCTCAACGGTGCTAGGAATAATATCCTTTTTGCGCGCCAAGCGCAATCCGCCGCCAACAAAAATCTGGGGATAGAAAAGAGAAAGACTCTTTCAAAGAAAGGGTAAATCTTTTACGTCTTTTAAGAGAAGCCGGCTTAGAAAGGACGAGGCGCCAATGACCAAAAAAACAAGCCTTTTCAATCCTTGGACACAAATTGCCAAAATGGGCGATCCCTATCCTTTGATCCGCCCTCTTTTATTCAAGCTGGATCCTGAAGACGCCCATATGCTTACGGTTCAGATGTTGAAATATGGGCTCGGCCCGGGATTTTACGGGCCCGATGATCCTATTTTGCGCAGCACTCTTTTCGGCATGGACTTCCCCAATCCCGTTGGTCTTGCAGCGGGTCTTGATAAGCAGGCCACATGTCCTGATGCTTTTATGGGTTTTGGTTTTGGCTCTATCGAGGTTGGCACTGTCACGCCCAAACCGCAGGCAGGCAATTCGCGCCCGCGCATGTTCCGTGTCTCCGAAACCAAGGGCCTGATTAACCGCTTTGGCTTTAACAGCATCGGCGTAAGCGCCTTTGCCGAGAATATGAGAAAATGGCGCGACAAGAAAAACCGCAGCTTTAACCCCGTCGGCATCAATATCGGCCGCAACAAGGAAACAGCGGACGAACAGGAAGATTATCTGATCTGCTTTGAGCGCCTCGCGCCCTATGCGGATTTTATTACGATCAATATTTCTTCGCCCAACACGCCCGGGCTAAGGGATCTTCAAACGCTTGAACGCAGCACAGCGTTAATTGAAAAACTTGATGAGTTGCGCAAGATTCTGGCCCCGCAAATGCCCTTCCTCCTCAAAATCGCGCCGGATTTGACGCAGCAGCAACAGGAAGATATTGCGCAATTGGCCAAAGCAGGCAAAATCCAAGGCCTTATCATCTCCAACACCACGATACAAAGACCGGACACAGTGCCCGCAGACCTCGCCGCGCAGGAAGGCGGACTTTCGGGGTCGGCGCTTTTCCAGCTTTCAACGCAAGTGTTGTCCAACATGTACAGGCTGACAGAAGGCAAAGTCCCCCTGATCGGCTGCGGCGGCATCGACAGCGCAGAAACAGCCTATGCCAAAATAAGAGCGGGCGCCTCAATGGTACAGATCTACACCACATTGGTCTATGAAGGCCCCATGATCGTCGAAACCATAAAACGAGGTCTCGTCGAACTTCTACGCCGCGATGATTTTGCAAATATCAGTCAGGCCGTTGGCGCGGATCACGCGCGGCAAACGCCTGCGCAAACTTTTGAAGCGTCCCTTGCTCAATAGCTTCGCGCAGATCCTTCATCAGGGACTGGTAATAGAAAAGATTATGCTGCGTTAAAAGCATGGGCCCGAGTATTTCCTTGCAGCGGAAAAGATGATGCAGATAAGCGCGGCTGTGTTGCGTGCAGGTCGGGCAGGGGCAGGCCGGATCAAGTGCGCGGGGATCTTCAGCATGACAGGCGTTTTTAATATTGATCTGTCCAAGCGAAGTAAAACCACGACCCGTGCGTCCGGCGCGGGTGGGGATCACGCAATCAAACATATCCACGCCGCGCAAAACCGCGCCGATAATATCAAGCGGCGTGCCGACCCCCATCAGATAGCGCGGCTTTGCGCTTTCCATGGCGGGGACAAGCCTGTCAAGCACGGCAAACATGCTGTCCTGACCTTCACCGACAGCGAGACCGCCGATTCCATAACCGTTAAAGCCGAGCGCTTGCAGTGTTTCATAAGAGCGCAAACGCAAATCTTCATAAACGCTGCCTTGAACGATCCCGAAAAGCCCGTAGCCTTCGCGCGGCACAAAAGCCTGCTTGCAACGCGCGGCCCAGCGCATGGAAAGCGCCATGGATTGCTCGGCCTGCTCGTGCGTGGCGGGAAAAGGCGTGCATTCATCAAAAGCCATCGTAATATCGCTGTCGAGAAGCCTTTGAATCTCCATCGCGCGCTCGGGCGTAAGATGATGCATACTGCCATCCACATGCGAGCGAAACGTCACGCCCTCTTCATCAAGCTTGCGCAGTTTGGCCAAAGACATCACCTGAAAACCGCCTGAATCCGTAAGCAAAGGCCCGGGCCAGTTCATAAAAGCGTGAAGACCGCCAAGCGCGTGAATCTTCTCCGCCCCGGGCCGCAGCATAAGGTGATAAGTATTGCAAATAGCAAGCTCGGCGCCCGTGGCGGCTACCATCTCGGCTGTCATGGCCTTTACCGTGGCGGCTGTGGCGGTCGCCATAAAAGCCGGCGTTTCAAACTTGCCATGAGCACAGCGCACAACACCGCGCCGCGCCACGCCGTCCGTTTTTTGAATCTGGAAAGAAAAATTGCTCATCACTCGTCTTTCTCAAGCAAGGTCGCATCGCCATAGGAGTAAAAACGATAACCCTGTTTGATGGCATGCTGATAGGCCTCTTGTATAGCACTATAACCCGCAAAGGCGCTGACAAGCATCAAAAGAGTGGACTTAGGAAGATGAAAATTAGTCAAAAGCACATCCACAGCACGAAAACGATAGCCCGGTGTGATAAAAATAGACGTCTCGCCGCAAAAAGGATGAATAAGACCGCTATCATCCGCCGCGCTTTCCAAAAGCCGCGCAACAGTCGTGCCCACAGCCACAAGACGACGACCTTGCGCGCGCGCTTCATTCAGCGCGCGGGCCGTTGGCGCGTCAAGAAGGCCGCTTTCCGCATGCATCACATGATCTTGAATGCGCGCGGCCTTCACAGGCAGAAAAGTGCCAACCCCGACATGAAGCGTCAGGCTGTGAAGCTCTATCCCCCGCGCTTTCAGCTGATCCAAAAGCTGCGGCGTAAAATGAAGTCCGGCGGTAGGTGCCGCCACAGCGCCGTCCGCGCGGGCGTAAATTGTTTGATAGCGTTCCTTGTCCTGCGCCTCGCAGGGCCGCTTGATATAAGGCGGCAGGGGAACATGCCCATAGCGGGCGAGCTTTTCAAAAAAAGACTCCGGCCTTTCATCAAACCGGAGGAAAACCATGCCATCTTCACCTTTTTCCAGAACATGCGCGGAAAAATCCGCCCCGCAGGAAATAACGTCGCCCTTGCGAAGCCTTTTCGCCGGTTTTGCCAGAGCAGACCAGACCAAAGGCTCTGCGCTTTCCTGACGGTTGAGCATCATCTCAATTTTCACCTTGTCACGAAAACCGAAAAGCCGCGCCGCAATCACGCGCGTGTCATTCATCACAAGCACATCATCGGGCCGCAAAAGATCGGGAAGGTCATAAACATGCCGATCTAAAACCAGTTTGTTTTTGACGTATAAAAGCCGCGCATGATCGCGCGGCTCAATCGCGTGATCGGCAATGGCTGCTTGCGGCAAGGTAAAGTCAAAAGAGGATAAAAGCCCAAGGTCTTTTGTCATGGACGTTTTTCTACGGCGTAATTTGCCACGACCCGTCAGGCCTTAAACAGGCATGGCCAAAGCTTTCATGAGGCTCACCGCCGATCATGATGGTTTGTGTAAAAGTGCGGCAGGGCAGAGAGGGCTGGGGCCCAAGATAATTTTCTTCGACATAAACCGCCCGTCTTGGCGTATAGACCTCAACAGGCTGATAAACAATCTGCGGCGCTGACGGCGCAACATAAGTGGGCTGGTAAACAGGATAAGCGGGGCCGTAATAAACAGATCCTGTTCTACCAACGCCGCCCCGATAATAGGCGGCATCCGCCCGATCCAGCGACTGGCCCATGGAATGCCCCATCATCCCGCCCAGAAACACGCCCGCGCCGGTGGCGGCAAGCTGGCCTGAGCCTTTGCCGATATGGCTGCCCAGATAGCCGCCCAAAGCCATGCCCATGCCCGTGCCCCAAAAGGCCTTTTCGCCTGCCAAAGCAGGCGTGGAGCCGAGCGAGATCAGGCCGATCACAAAAGCGCAGAGACCAAAAGTTCGGATCATGTTAAGCAAAAAACCCCATATCATTTTCCATGCTTTACAGAACAGCTATGGCAAAACTACGGCGAAAGCAAGGAAAAAGGATTTTCAAGGCCTATTTCGGAGCAGGCTGCGGGTGTTTAAGCCGCTGCTGCGCAGACGGTTGCTGCGGCAGAGTCGGTTGTTCCGAACTCTGGCCCGAACCCTGACCCGGAATCTGGTTAGGAACCTTCATGTTCACATAAGGGTTGCGGTGAAAAATGTTGACCATGATTTCCTCCGAAAATGAAAAACTTGGAAACTATACCCATCATACTGCAAAAACATTAGTATTCAGTTGACAAAGGATACAATTTGAAACAATTTTTAGGCATGTTTTTGAAAGGGCCGCCCTATGGATTTTTTGACGGAAATTGAAGCGCTTGTGACCCATCCCGCTTGGTGGCACTGGGTTGTGATTGGTGTCGGATTTTTGCTGGCTGAGCTGATTGTGCCCGCTTTTGTCCTTTTCTGGTTTGGGCTGGGCAGTTTTTTGGTGATGGTCGCGGTGCTTGTGATGCCCGCGCTGCCCTTGGCCGCGCAGCTTTCGATCTGGGGTCTGTCTTCGCTTTTGATGCTGTTTTTGTGGTTTCGCGTTTTCAAACGCGATGCGCATAAAAGCCTTGTGGGCCGCGCCTCGGCAGCTCTGGAAGGGGAAGAAGGGCTTATTGTGGAACGGGTCGCGCCCTTTAAAGCCGGCAAAGTCCGCTTTTCCCGCCCCATTGTCGGCTCGGACATTTGGACTTGCATGGCGGATCAGGAGATCGAGATCGGCGCGCGCGTGCGCGTTGAGCGTATTGAAGGCAACAATGTTTTCGTCAAAAAAACCGGAGATAAATCATGACCACATCCCTTATTGTCGTTTCCGCTCTACTTATCTTTATTTTTGTCACGCTGCTCAAGGGCATCCGCATCGTCCCCCAAGGCGAGGAATGGATTATCGAACGCCTCGGTAAATATCAGGAAACTTTCGGCCCGGGCCTTAATTTGATGATCCCCTATATTGATGTGGTCTCGCAAAAAGTTATCACAAAGGATGTTCTTTTGGATGTGAAGGAACAAGAAGTCATCACCAAAGACAACGCTGTTGTCCTGACCAACGCCATCGCTTTTGTCAAAGTCACAAACCCCGTCAAGGCGGTCTATGGCGTTGTTGATTTTGCGGACGCCATCCGGTTTTTGATTATGACAACCTTGCGTTCCATCATCGGTGAGATGGAGCTGAACGAGGCCCTATCCTCGCGCGAGCTTATCAAAGCCCGCCTGCGCGAAGCCATCGCGGAAGAGGTGATGGATTGGGGTCTGACGGTACGCTCGGTTGAAATGCAGGAAATCAAGCCCTCGGCGGCTGTGCAACGCGCCATGGATTTACAAGTCGCTGCCGAGCGCGAACGCAAAGCCACAGTAACAAAGGCCGAAGGCGACAAACAAGCCGCCATCTTGCAAGCCGAAGCCCGCCTCGAAGCCGCCCGCCGCGATGGCGAAGCCCAAATCGTTCTGGCCGACGCCTCCGCGCAAGCGATCGAGCGCGTCATGAAAGCCTCCGCCGGTGCCGACAGCGCTCTGTCTTATCTGCTCGGCGAAAAATACATCAAAGCCATGACGCAGATTTCTTCCTCAGCCAACGCCAAAACCATGGTTCTGCCCGCAGACATCCAAGAAACCGTACGCGGCGTGCTGGGTAGAATTAAGGGGTAACCCTCCTTTGTCATTGTGAGGAAGTCCATAAGGCCTGACGCGGCAATCTCTGCAACATCGCCGAGATTGCCGCGTCAATTCGGCTTCGCCGACTTTCCTCGCAATGACAAGGAGGGGGGATTGCCACGTCAAGCCGGCTTTGCTGGCTTTCCTCGCAATGACAGTTTTTTTAAATGCTCTAAAGAAAACTATAAGGATCAACATCAATGTGAATCCTTATTTGGCGGGGAATGGCAACCTTACTTAGCCAATCGCGCATCCATGCGCCGAGATTCATCGATCGCGCCGCTTGCACCGTCAAACGATACCTCGTTTTCCCGCGCAGCAACATCAAAGGCGCGGGGGCGGGGCCTAGGAGGCGCAAATTATCATGCGGCGGCGCGGCGCGGGCCAGAGCGGCTGCTGTTTGCATCACAAGCTTGGCGTCCGCGCCCGCGATAACCAGACTTGCAAGCCGCCCGAAAGGCGGCAGGTGCCAGTTTTTGCGCTCCTGTAATTCGGCTTTGATAAAGCTTTCGCGCTGTCCTTGCACCAGAGCCTGCATCACGGGATGCTCGGGGTTGGTTGTTTGCAGAAAGACGCTGCCCGCATGTTCGGCCCTTCCCGCGCGGCCCGCGACCTGCTGCAAAAGCTGGTAGGTGCGCTCCGCCGCGCGCGGATCGCCTCCGCCAAGGCCCAGATCCGCATCAATCACCCCCACCAAAGTCAGGCGCGGAAAATGATAGCCCTTGGCCATGATTTGCGTGCCGATCAGAAGATCAAGTTCATGCTCTTCCATTTTTTGGATCAGCGCTATGGCGTCCTGCGGCTTTTGCATCATATCGCTGGCCATCATCGCAAACCGCGCTTTGGGAAAGAGCGCGACGGCTTCCTGCGCAACGCGCTCAATCCCCGGGCCGCAGGCCGCAAGCTTGCCTTCAACTTTGCAGGACGGACACATCTCTGTGCGGGCCGTGCTATAGCCGCATTGATGGCAATGCAGCCGCGCGGTTCGCTTGTGTTCAATAAGCCAGCTTGTGCAGGATGGACATTGAAACCTGAACCCGCAAGCGCGGCACAGAGTCAAAGGCGCATAACCGCGCCGGTTTAAAAAAAGCATGGCCTGCGCGCCTTGTGCAAAAGTCTTTTCCAAAGCATCCTTTAAAGGCGGGCTGATAAATTGCTCGGCCGACATGTTTTGCTGGCGTAGATCAACCAGTTTAATCTCCGGCATTTGCGCCTGTGCAAAGCGGTGGGGCAAAACCAGATGCCAGTATTTGCCCGCCTCAACATTATAAAGACTTTCCAGCGAAGGCGTGGCCGAGGCTAAAATAAGAGGCATCTTCCCGATTCGCGCCCGCACGACAGCCATATCGCGGCCATGATAAATAACGCCTTCTTCCTGCTTATAGGCGCCTTCATGTTCTTCATCCACAACGATCAGGCCAAGATCCCTGTAAGGCAGAAATAAAGCTGAACGCGCCCCCAAAATAAAACGCGCTTTGCCTTGCAAAATAGCATGCCAGTTCAAGCGCCTTTGCTTTTCACTTAACGCGGAATGCCACAAAGTCGGCGTAACCCCAAAGCGCTGTTCAAACCGGTTTAAAAGCGCTGCTGTCATGGCAATTTCAGGAAGAAGCACAAGCGCTTGTCGCCCGTTTTGAAAGCACTGCGCCAGCGCGCGCGCGTAAACTTCTGTTTTGCCCGAGCCTGTCACGCCATCAAGAAGATGCACGGCAAAACCATCATCTTGAACGGCCTTTGTAAGCTGCAAGGCCGCGCGCTCCTGCTCATCAGAAAGAGGAACGCCTGCAAAAGAGAGCAAAGCCTCTTCAATCTGATCTTTGGGCTTGAGCAGCCGCAAGGCCCCGCCATAAGCCATTTTCAAAAGCGCGCCGGGCGGCGTTAAAGTATAAGAAGCCACCCAGTCCATAAAAGCGCAAGTGCTGGCCGGCATGGGCGGCAAATCCAGCACTTCCTTGATAGGTTTAAGCTTTTCCGGCGCAACCTGACCCGTGCCTTGCCCCCACACAACGCCGATTTCTTCCTTGCTGCCAAGGGGCACGCGGACGAACTGGCCGATTTTTATAGCCAGACCCTCTGGGACAAGGTAATCGTATCCCGCGCCCACAGGCACAGGCAAAAGAACGCGAAGCGTGGGCATAGCCTTAACGTCAATCATGAGCTAGGCTTATACCAAAACCAAGCGAATCGCACGAAGGAGTTTTAAACCGATGAAATTTTTTGTGGATACAGCTGACCTGAACGAGATTAAAGACCTTGCCGCAACGGGTCTTTTGGACGGTGTGACGACCAATCCCTCGCTGGTGGCCAAGTCGGGCCATAGCAACTTTATTGAATTGATCCGCGAGATTGCTTCTGTGGTTGAGGGCCCCGTCAGCGCCGAAGTGGCGGCGACGGATTTTGAAGGCATGCTTGCCGAAGCCCGCACATTAACCAAGATCGCCAAAAATATTGCGATCAAGGTTCCTTTAACGCCTGCGGGTCTCAAGGTCTGCAAGATTCTTTCCGGCGAAGGCACGCAGGTTAATGTGACCCTTTGCTTTTCGCCCGCGCAAGCCATTTTAGCGGCCAAGGCAGGGGCCGCTTTTGTCTCGCCTTTTGTTGGGCGGCTTGATGATATTGGTCAGGACGGCATGGGGCTTATCAGCAGCATTTGCGAGATTTACGGCAATTATCCCGCCTTTAAAACAGAGGTGCTTGTCGCCTCGGTGCGCAGCCCCATGCATGTTGTGCTGGCCGCGCAGATGGGGGCCGATGTGGCAACTATTCCGCCCTCGGTGATCCGCCAGCTTTTCAAACATCCCTTGACGGACAGCGGCTTGGCGCAGTTTGTTGAGGATTGGAAGAAAACAGGACAGACCATTCCGCGCGGGTCGCAACCATAAACTTTCTTTGCGTTGACAAAAGCCGCTAAGGCGCGCGAAAATCACGCTTCAAGAGAAAGAAAGGGGAGGTGGAGCAGATGTCATCAGGAACGCCAACATCATCACGTTCACTCGTGGCGTTGACGCCTGAGACCATTCGCGCCTACCTTTTGGAAAACCCCCTTTTCTTTGAAGAGAACGCCGATATTCTCGAAGACCTCACCCCGCCTGCCAAACGCCTTGGCCAAGGCGTGCAGGATTTTCAAAAATATATGCTCAGCAAATTGCAGGATGATTATATCGCGCTGAAAAGCGAGCATGAGGATCTGATCGACCTGATGCAGCACAATCTCCAGCGCCAGAACCGCATGGGCGCCGCCATGCTGGCCCTGATGGATGCCAAAACTTTTGAAGAAACGCTGGCCATTATTTGTCATGAGTTTGTCACGATGCTGGATCACGCCGCTGTAGGCTTTTTCCTTGAAGCGGGAGGGTGGCTTGATCTTGGCGATTATGACGGGCTGCGGGTTGTCGGCCCGGGCATCGTTTCGCGCTGGCTGAACGGGCAGGATCTTGTGATGGAAGAGGTTCGCTGCGGCCAGAAAGATCTTTTTGGGGAGAGGTATCAATATGTCCGCTCCCAAGCGCTGGTGCGCGTTGTGTTGCGCCCGGGACTTCCTCACGGGCTTTTGGCGCTCGGCCATGCAGACCCCACTTACTACGCCACAACAATCGCCACGGAACAGGTGGAGCTTTTAGGCGGCATGATCGAACGCTGCCTTGGGCGGTGGATTAACCCCGCATAAGGGGAAAGTTTAAGGGATGTTGACGCCCTCTCTTTCGGATGATTTGCAAGATGCGTTGCTGGCCTATCGCAGTTGGCTGATCGGGCAAAAACGCGCATCCGCGCATACGGCTGCGGCTTATAACAGTGATCTGCTCCATTTTCTTTCTTTTATCGCGCAGCATCGCGGCGGGCCGGTGCGTCTTGGGCATATGGCGGATCTGGGTCTTGGCGATTTTCGCGCATGGCTTGCGCAGCGCGCGCAGCAAAGCACGGCAGCCACCCGCGCGCGAGCTTTGGCGGCGGTGCGCAGCTTTTTCCGCTGGCTTGATAAAACAGGCCGCCTTCACAATGGCGCGATCGAGCTTGTGCGCGCCCCTAAACTTGCCAGAAGATTGCCGCGCCCTCTTTCACAAGATGATGCGGCAGAGCTTATCAAAACCGCGCAGGAGATCCCCGCAAAAGACTGGATCGGCTTGCGCGATCGCGCGCTTTTTACGCTTCTTTACGGCGCGGGCCTTCGTATCAGCGAGGCTTTGGCTTTGCGGCATGAAGATCTTGCGCAAAAAGACCGCCTCGTGATTACAGGCAAAGGGCAAAAACAGCGCGTGGTACCGCTCATCCCGTTGATCGAGGTGATGCTGACAAATTATATCGAGGCCTGTCCTTTTCCATCCTCGCCAAGCCGGCCTGTTTTCATCGGGACAAGGGGCGCCGTGCTTAATCCGGCTGTCGCGCAAAGGCAGATGCGCGCGCTGCGGCGTTTGTTGGATCTTCCTGACAGTGCAACGCCGCACGCGCTGCGCCATAGTTTTGCAACGCATCTTTTGGCCTCCGGCGCAGATCTGCGCAGCCTGCAAGAGCTGTTGGGCCACAGCTCACTTTCAACAACGCAGCTTTATACGAAGATCGAATCGCACCAACTCGACGAAACCTACCAAGCCGCCCACCCCCGCGCGCGGATGCGGAAAAGAAGTTAGGAAATGTGTGCCGTGAAAGCGCGATCTGATGGAGCAGAAGCCAAATAGCGTCTTTCAAAATTAATGCGAACGATATATCTGGTCTTTAAGGGGATAAGTATTTCTGGCAAGTTCTTCCCGTACAAATATTTTACAGCATCCAAGCTTGTCCCGGGACAAACTTCAGCGGCGGGAAAGTGACGACTTTGCATGGCAAAAACAGCCAGTTCTTCCGTAACGAATTTGTAAGAATGTTGAACAAGATCTTTTGGGATTAATTCGTCACGCAGTTTTTTTCTTCTTGCCAGTGAGGATGCGTCCAGATTAAGCTTTTCTTTGAAAGCGGGATCATCAGCCTCCAGTCTTAAAATAGCGACATGGATTTCATGAAACTCATCTGTCCCGAACCAATCGGCCCAACGTGTGAATGACCATTTGGGTTGTAAGCCGGATAATATGGATTCGTTGCGTTCCATCCATGAAGTTCCGGCAAGTAAGGCCATGTAACTGGCGCGTTCTTCATCTTCACCATAGGCAATAAGATTATGCCGTTGAAGAAAGTCGCTAACACACACTTGAACTTCTGTTATGTTTGGATTTTTGTTGATCCAATCAACAACGGCTTGGAGTTTTGCGCCTTCGTGATACGGTTTTCCGACACTAATTCTTAGCCTTATACGAGAATAATCTCGCCAGCTCGCACCGCTTCTCACGCAAACTTTATATTCCTGACACGGATTCATATTCATCACATCACTCATATGTCTTAGGCGCGGTTGTTTTTATTGGAGCCGCATAGGTGCCCCATATTATTTCAAAAATCTTGCGTTGCGTGTCTGCAAATGTAGTATCACGGATAACAATAGCACGCTTCCCGTGTTGTTTCAGCATAGAAGCGACCTTGTCTCCGTATATAACCTGTGTGCTGTTGTGAAAAAACTTCTTGGGTACAACACGGTACTCGTTAAGAGGGTAAAGACAATAGTTATCCCCCTCTTCAATAAGGCAACGAAACCTAATACCGAGCCGCCGAAGACGGATCTGGCTTTCAATAACTTCTGGTGGGGAAAGTTTGTTGCAAATAAAAGAAAAAAGAACCTCTCCGCCTGTCTCCCGCAGCGTTAGAAAGACATCCTCTAAAACTTCAAGATACGAAGCGTTGCCGTCAAAAACCCGAAGCATATCATTCCTGCGGCGGACACCTTCATTGTCGGTAAACTCAACACCTTCCTCAAAAAACGCCTTAACAATTCTTGCTTCTGTAGCCGGTTTGGGGATAGCGCCTGTTTCGATATTTTGGACAGCTGTTACACTAAGGCCCGCGCGGGGTGCGAGGTCTTTTATGTCCCAGCCAGCCAAAACTCTGGCGGCGCGTATCTGCTTGCCTGTGGGCATTTTTGGCTCCTAAATCAAGAATAACTTATTATCAGATTATTTTTTGATGGTCAATAGAACGTCGTCAGCTACCTATAATGGGTAAGAATGAACCAAAAAAAGGTAGCAAAGGTTAATATTTTTATGTTTTGAAATAATATTACTTGATTGTAAATCAAGTTGAAGACGATTTCATATACAGAACTTGCTTGCTTTCAAGGAAAAAACCCATTACGATCTCAAAATGAGCTGATTGATAAACTTAATCCACGAATCATATAGGGGAATACAATGTTGGACTTTGAAACTATTTACCGAACCCGAGGCGAGGCCTTTGTCTTCAATATTCTTGGCCTTTGGGAACGCTCCACCCGCACCAGACACCCCTGCGAGATGTCCCTTGAAGATAGATGGGCCTATTTCCTCGCCCAAACGCAGAACAACACCCGTGCCGCTTAAAGAAAGACAACCTCATGACCATTCCCATTGATCCCAAGACCCGCCCTTCTGCTGATGAGATCTACACCCAAGCCCTCGAACAACTAGGCTTTGACAACCCGCCGCCGGCCATCTTGCGGCTCCTTTCTCAAGGCCTTAAAGCCTTGCGCGAGGCGGATACCGAGCCGCTTAATGAAAAAGAGTTTTTTTCTATCAACAGCATGATCGCCTATGTGGCACATAAGCAAAAAGTTTCCGAAGATTTGGTCGTTGCCATTCTGCGGGTGACCTTTGAAGTGGATGACATTAAAAGCTTGCCTTCCTGCTCGTTCCCAAAAGCCATCAACTTCCTTGTCGATCTAAAGATGAACAAGGTTATCAACTGATACGCTTATGACAAAGCAAGCCTTACATTGTTAGCTTGGCTGGGTTGATGCTTAACCAAAAAACTATCTATAAAGGAGCCTGAAGTGTCTATTATAAAGCTAAACCCTATTACTAACTATAATCACTTGAACATCAAAAGAGAAATCTTCCCTGATTACCAATGTAACTGTACCAAAGTATGGGCGGGTGATGACCTTCTTGTGATTTACAAAGCCACCGCTGAAACTATCCAGAAAATCCATGAGGCATCTTACACAAAAGATGCAGACCAAACGGTTCAAACAATTGCTCAACTTACAGCACACCATATGTCTGAAAAGGCCATCATAGCCGGAGCGCACACAGTCGTTAATTTAAAAGACAGATTTCATATTAGTGATGAAGTTTTTCAATCGGCAAAGGTTGCTCTTGGTCTTATAAGGCACCTTCAAGAACATCACCAGAAAAAGGCTGAGTTCCTTGTTCCCATTAACGACCTTTATATGGAAAGAGACGAAAAAACAGATGAAGGATATGAAAACTCTTTTAGGAAAGAAGCACTCGACCCTTATATTATTCCACCAAGAATATTATTCCACCAAGAATAAATGATCTTCTTCTAAAATATGCCGACATATTGCACCGCAATGTGTCGCTTCACTATTGTAGCGAGAAAAACATGGCGGATCGCTTCAAACGACATATAAAAAGCAAGAAAAAAGGGGAGAATGACAGGTTTGTAAAAAATGGAACAGACTGGGAAATGGTTGTTAACGATGAAAGAATCGTTGTTCTACACAATGATAAACCCAACTGCGCGGCAGGGAATGCCGCAACATTACGCGCCATAAGATATGAAATTACCAACAATAAAATAAGGGATAATTTCACGTCGCATATTGGTCTTTATCCTTTATGCTCGCGTCAAAATGTTCTGGATGGCTATAAAGTCGCGCATGCTTTTTATGGTCTCAATTTGCCGTCTTATTTTGCTTTCTTTGGACGCGCTTGTTTTGATAACATGGCGCAGGATTTGGGGCGTCCGCATGTACGACTTAGAGAAACGCCTCCTGTCAACCCAAAGCTCTAAGACAAGGATTTTTGAGAAATGAACATCACCATTCTGGCCTGCGGCTCTCGTCCTTGGCAATTATGGCGGGGTTATTGGGGGCTTTCTATGTTGGTAAATGACTCCCTTCTTTATGATAGTTTTGCCAATTATCGCACCCTTCGAAAAAGGCTTTCTGACAACAAAGTCGATCCTGCGCAGATTGAAAAAATTGTTATTTCACACGATCATTGGGATCACATCAACGGCTTATGGGGCTTTCTTCAGGAAAGCCGGATTGAAAACAGGCCTGTTTATCTACCTTATGGTACGAAGGAAGAAACACAACAGCGCATTAGAGATCTCGGCGGGAATCCCCTCATCGTTCCGGCACCTCAGAAGCTTTCAGAAGATGTTTTCCTTTCACAAACACTTGAAGGCGACTTCAAAGGACAAAAAGTGGCCGAACATTCTCTGGTTCTTCAAACCGCAAAGGGGATGATCCTTCTTGTTGGTTGCGGACACCCTGGTATCTTGAAAATGGTGCAACAAGCAAAGAAAGCTTTTTCTTCCCCCATTTATGGGGTAATCGGCGGGTTTCATCAGATGCATGATTCAGAAGAAAGCATTTCTCAATGCGCACAGGCGCTTGCGAAAGAAGGGGTTCAAATGGTTGCGCCGACTCATTGCTCTGGAAAACGCGCTGAACGTATTTTCAAGGGCCTTTTTTCTCAAGGCTATGTTTCTCTTTGTGAGGGGCAAAGACTCGCGCTTTAAGTGTTATTTTAGGCGATCAAGACATTTTTGCGCCTTGTCAGGATATGGCCGCAGTTATTGCAGAGATCCTGCAAGAAAAGGGAGCATGCTCACCTGCTGATCTCTGTGGCAAGGGCTTTTTCCTTGAAATCATCAAGCGCCACTGGGCTATGGCTTATGCTCTCGCCAAGACAGAGATTCATTAGATGGATGCCGAAAAAGATCCTAATTATCCCCACCCTCACGAAACAGTTTGCCTGTGCGCAGGACGAGAGAGGATTGCTGGTCAAGGAAAGTCCGGATCTGTCCGATGCGCTTGTCGCGGATCACGTTGCGGAAAGGCGAGGCCGGATTGATGGGATCTGTGATGTAATAAGAAAGCTGCAAGCCCTGCTGGAGAATAGTCTGGTGCATCACCGCCGCAAGGCCCGAGGCTAAAAGCGTGGTAGCGCGTTCGCCCACAGCCTGCTCGGCCAGCTGCAAAAGCCCTTCAAGCGCTTCCTCGACAGAACCGGAATGCATGGTTGTCATCACAAGATGGCCTGATGTGGCCGCGCGCAGCAGCTGGTTGGCGGCTTCAGGCGTGCGCATTTCACCCACAAAAATATAGCGCGGATGCCAGCGCAGGGAGCGTTTCAGCAAAAGGGCCCATTCATGGTCTTCTTTCACTTCGGTCTGATAGCAAAAACCATGTTCGTTATGGCGGCCCTCAAGATCATATTCGACCGGATCTTCAATCGTAAAAGCCACGCCGCCCAGCGTGCTGAGATAATCCGCAAGCAGGGAGCTGGCCGTGGTGGTTTTGCCTTGACCTGTCGAGCCGCAGATAAGAATCAACCCCTGACGCCGCCCAAGCCCCTTTAAATGCGGCACCAGCGGCGGCGGAAGGCCGAGCTTGTCCACAGCAGGGGGAATCGTGTTGATTTTCCGCAAAGCCGCCCACAAAACGCCGCCCGCCGTGCGCACTTTGGCGCCGCGCATGCGCACGCTTTCATAGGTGAATCCCATTTCATCTTCAACGAACTTAACTTTGAGATAATCGCGCAACTCATCAATGGCTGTCTTGAACTCCGGAGGAACTTCGGCGTCATTGCCGTCATCCTCTCTGGTCTTTTGCTTGTGGTAATGCGAGGTGCCGTTACCCTCAAGGCATACATAAAGATCGACAAAGTCAAGGTCACTTAACCGAGGTTCCGCCATAACACACCCATCAAGACCAGAAGAAAAAAGAAAGAAGAGATCGCCGAGAGTTTAGCCGCTGCCGTAGCTTTGCACAAGGCTCCCGGCAATGAGAAACCACCCGTCAATCAGGACAAAGAAGATAACCTTGAAAGGCAAGGAAATAACCGTCGGCGGCAACATCATCATGCCCATGGACATCAAAAGCGAGGCAATAACAATGTCAATGATAAGAAAAGGCAGGAAAACCAGAAAGCCGATTTCAAAAGCCCGCCGCAGCTCCGAGATCATAAAGGCCGGAATCAGCGCCCGCAGGGGAACATCATTGCTGATTTCGGCCTCGGTGGGGGGCGTCTGCCCGCTTTGGGTCTTGGCGTTTTCCTGAGGGTTGAACTTGGCCATATCAAGGAACATGGCAAGGTCTTTTTTGCGTGTGTGACGCATCATGAAGTCATGAAAGGGGGCAACCGAGCGGTTCCAAGAGGTTTCCTCGTCAATTTCGCTGTTCATCAGGGGGGAAATACCCTCATTCCAGGCGCGCTCAAAGGTGGGCTGCATTACAAAAAAGGTCAGAAACAAAGCCAGGCTGATGAGGATAACATTGGGCGGCGTTTGTTGAAGGCCTATAGCCGTGCGCAAAAAGGAAAGAACCACAACCACCCGTGTAAAAGAGGTGACCATGATGAGAATGGACGGCGCCAGCGTCAAAACCGTAATAAGGATCGTGATTTGAATCAGCCGCGCCGAGGTGGTGGACCCGCCGCCGAAATCAAAATTAACGGATTGCGCCAAAGCCTGCGACTGTGGAAGCCCGAAGAAAAAGGCCAGAGCGGCCAAAGCAAGAAAAAAGCAAAAGCGTTTCATGAGGGCGGCTTTGGCAGGGGTGAATCATCAAGCAGGAGATCATGGGAAGGCCCAAGAAGCAAGAGATATTCCCGCTCATCACAGCGCACCAAAACAAGCCGCCGCCGCCCGTCAAGCGGCAGGGATGAGACAACAGAAAGCCTTTGCCCCTGTTTGGCGTTTGATGTGGTCAGAAAAAAGCCGCCGCGCGCCGCAAACCATTTAAGCGCAAGCGCAAACAGCGCAAGCAGCGCAAGAACAACACTGCTTGCAAACGCAAAACGAAGCCAAGATACCGTCTCCGGTTCGGGACTAATCATGGCCCGCTATCCTCAGATGCTGGCGTCATGTTGTGAATAGCCTGCTCGCATGCGTCCAAAAGGGTCAAAAGGGTCGTCAGCTCGGGCAAATAAAGCTGTTGTTGTTCAATGGGCGCGTTCTGAACCATTTCACA
The DNA here is from genome assembly GCA_009779135.1 of Alphaproteobacteria bacterium. Lineage (GTDB taxonomy): Bacteria > Pseudomonadota > Alphaproteobacteria > UBA9219 > UBA9219 > UBA8914. The sequence continues at coordinate 9,409 of WREW01000015.1, read as the reverse complement.
CATCACAGTGACGCGCTCATCCATGCCGCTCATATCGATGGCGCCGCCATCCTTGATCGTGGCTTCGGCGTTTAAAAAGAACGCGGCCAGCGCATGCAGCTCGTTGAGGGTCTCTTGAAGATTAAGGGCTTTGGGCATGAAAGAACGCTCCTTTACGAAGAAGGCGGCGGCGGGGAAGGGGCGACAGCTTCATTGGCTTTATAAACGCGGGCCATGATTTCAGCAACAACCAGCAGGGCTTCCGTAGGAATCGGCGTGTCAAGATCAAGCTGAACCAAAAGTTCCGCCAGATCGCTGTCTTCACGCACTTTAACACCGTGCGCAAAGGCAATATCCAAAATCTCACGCGCCAGCGCCGCGCGGCCCGAGGCCACGACAGAAGGCGGCTTGTCCGGCGCATCTTGATCCGCCCGCAACGCCACGGCCACAAGGGTATGATCGGCCTGTTTAACGGGCTTATAGGCAGGTTTATGATCCTTGTCGTAGCGCATAGGCGTAACCCTAGCTTTTTCATCTTTCCCTGACAACGTCTTTACGCTTTCTTTACCGTTTTGTTGCCAATCTGGAACAATCGGGATTCCAGAGTGGGTTTCATGCTAAAGTAAGAAAAAGGAATCACAAGGGAAGGACGACCATGGGATTTGGCGCGGACAGTGGCATATTAAGCCTGATGAAAGATCGCATGTCCTATCTGGGGCAGCGCTCGAAGGTGCTCGCGCAGAATGTCGCCAACGCCAACACGCCCAACTATAAAGCCAAGGAAATCGCCCCTTTTCGCGCTGATTTTGCCAAAGAGCTGCAAAGAATCAACCCAAGCATGACGGTGACGAATCCGGCGCATATCATGCCCGCTTCCATGGCCGGCGTAAATGCCGGCACAAAGCCCATGAAAAGCTATGAGGTCGTGCCCTCGAAAAATGACGTGGATCTTGAACAGCAGATGCTCGCTGTTTCCGAGACAACGATCGAATATCAGGCAAATGCTTCTATTTTCCAGAAGTTTGTCGGCCTTTTGCGCGCGGCGCTGGGCTCAGGTTAGGGGGAGGAGCTTTAGGTTATGGCTGATTCTGATTTGAATGCCGTGATGTCCATTGCCGCCGCCGGTCTTAGGGCGCAATCGCAGCGCATGAAAATTGTGGCGGAAAACATTGCCAATGCCTCCACAACACCCTCAACGCCGGAGGAAACGCCCTATCAAAGGCGCCTCGTCACGTTTAAAAATGAGTTTGATCGCGCCGAAGGTATTTACAAAGTCAAAGTCAGCGGCGTCAAAAAAGACAACAGCCCCTTTCTCCGCAAGTTTGAGCCCTCACATCCCGCCGCCGATGCGAATGGTTTTATCAACATGCCCAATGTTCAACCTGTTCTGGAAGGCATGGACATGCGCGAATCCCAGCGTTCCTATGAAGCTAATCTAAGCGTCATTGAAGCCTCGCGCAGCATGATCCTGCGCACGATCGATATTCTACGGTAAGAAGGAGTTTAGGCCATGGTGATGACGATACCCAATGTTCTTTCAGCCTATAATGCGGCCTCCAAAGCCGGGCAGGGGGCCAGCGCAGCCTCTTCGCAAGGGGCGTCTTTCATGGACTCGCTGAAAGGCTTTATGAATGATGCGGCGGAAAGCGTGCGGACAAGCGAAAATCTTGCCGCGCAAAGCACCGTCGGCAAAGCCGATCTTCAAGAAGTGATTTTGGCCGTAAGCAATGCTGAAATTATGATGCAGACCATCACAACCATCCGCGACAAGGTCATCACGGCCTATCAGGAAATCCTGCGCACAGCCATCTAAAGGCACGCCTATGAATGAAACAGAAGTCATTACAATCTGCCGCGAAGCGATCATCGTGATGATGAAAGTAGGCGGGCCCTTGCTTCTGACGGGGCTTGTGACGGGCATTCTGATCTCGCTGATCCAGACCCTGACGCAGATTCAGGAAATGACGCTGACCTTTATTCCCAAGATTCTGGCTGTGTTTGCGATGACTATGCTTTTGTTCCCGTTTATGATCGCAACATTGGGCGGCTTTGCCCACTCTTTGGCTGACCGTATTGTGCAGATCGGCCTTTCCGGATAAGCTCTGACGCATGCATTTTGATATAAACGCTCTTCTTGCGGGACAATTATTCGCTTTTATGATTGTCTTTGTGCGTCTTTCGGCGGGCATGATGATGTTCCCCGGCATTGGCGAGGCGTTTGTTTCGGCGCGCATTCGCATCATGCTGGCGCTTGCGGTAACGTTTCTTCTTTTCCAGCCCCTGACGCCATCCCTGCCGCAGATGCCGACGCAGACGGGGGAACTTCTTTTGTTGATCGTGCGGGAAGCCTTGATAGGGCTTTTTTTCGGCGCGATTGTCCGGCTTTTGATGGATATTCTGGAAACAACAGGGGCCATCATCGGCATGAATATGGGGCTTTCAAACGCCATGATCCTCAACCCCTCGCTCGGCGCGCAAAGCGCTTTGCCGTCCGTTTTTCTGGGTGTAGCGGCTATTGCGCTTATTTTTATCACGGGCCTTGACCATCTTCTTTTTCGCGCGCTTTTAAACACCTACAGGCTTTTTCCCGTAGGGCAGCCTCTGCCTGTCAGCGACATGGCGCAAAGCTACGCCGTTTTGCTGGCGCGGTCCTTTACCATCGGCGCGCAGCTTGGCATGCCGTTTTTCGCAATGGGCCTTATGGCCTATGCGGTGGTCGGCATCATGCAGAAAATGATGCCGCAGATTCAGCTTTTCCTGATTTTGATGCCGGCGCTGATCTGGGCGGGACTTTTTGTGCTAAGCGCCAGCGCCGGTATTATACTGACTTTGTGGCTGGCGACGTTTGACAATATCCTTGTCATGACCTTTTGGCGCTAGGGGGAACAGCGGGCTATGGCGGAAGAGGCCGATAAAGACCAAAAAACAGAAGAGCCGACCTCAAGGCGTCTTGATGAAGCGCGCGAAAAGGGCGACCTTGCCATCAGCCGCGAGGTCGGAGCATGGTTCGGCATTGTTGCGATTTTAATCGTGGTGACATGGTTTTTCACGATTCTCGCCCGCAGCATGTCAAACGCTTTGGTTGTGTTTTTGGATCATCCGCATCAGATTGCGCTCACGGATGGCGGGCTTGTGAGTGTTTTGCTGGGGGTTTTAAGTCAGGCTGTTTTTGCGCTGATGATAACCTTCGGCCTTATCTATCTTATGGCGGTGTTAGGTTTTGGCCTTCAGACAGGTTTTTATTTCGGCACGGAGAAAATCAAGTTTGACATCGGCAATCTTTCGATAGCCAAGGGCTTTAAAAAGATTTTCTCGCTGAACGCCGTGGCGGAGTTTGTCAAAGGCTTTTTCAAGCTTGTGGTTCTCGGCTATCTTTCCTACCGCGTTTTGATGCCTGTTTTTGGGGAATTGCCCGCGCTTTCCGGACTTCCCATTGTGGGCGGGATGGATTTTCTGAGATATGAAACCGCCCATCTTTTGATTGTTCTTTTGATCGTGGTCACGGTGATCGCTGTAGCGGATTTTCTTTACACGCGCTGGCGGCATTATCAAAATCTGCGCATGACCAAGCAGGAGGTTAAAGACGAATACAAGCAGACCGAAGGCGATCCCATGGTGCGGGCGCGCCTGCGGCAAATCCGCCTTGAAAAAGCGCGTCGGCGCATGATGGCCAATGTCCCGCGCGCCAATGTGGTGATTACAAACCCGACCCATTATGCCGTGGCTTTGGAATATAACAGCGCCCGCATGGCCGCGCCGGTCGTGATCGCAAAAGGCGTTGATAAGGTGGCGCAGCGCATAAGGGAAGCGGCGCAGGAGCACGCCATCCCGCTTGTCAGCAACCCGCCTTTAGCCCGCGCTTTGTATGACACGGTGGATCTTGACGACCCGATTACGCCCGAATATTACCGCGCTGTTGCGGAAATCATCTCTTATGTGTACAAGCTTAAAAATAAAACCCTTTGATGAGAACAGTGATGAAAAAGCATTCTCTTATTCTGGCCTCAGCCTCGCCACGGCGTTTGGAGCTTTTGCAGGCGCTTGGTCTGGCGCGGGAAGATTTTGAAATTGTACCGGCCTCTATTGATGAAACGCCGCTGAAAGGGGAAAAACCAAGACAGCTTGCGCAGCGTCTGGCTTATGAAAAAGGACAGGTCGTGGCGCTGTCTCATCCGCAGGCTTATGTTTTGGCCGCCGACACGGTTGTGGCTTGCGGGCGGCGCATCATCCCCAAAGCCGAAAGTCAGGAAGACATCAAAAACTTTCTGAAACTTTTGGCAGGCCGCCGCCATCATGTTTATACAGCAGTAGCCCTTTTTGCACCCGAGGGCCGACATGCGCTGAAATTATCGGACAGCACGGTGATTTTTAAACCCCTGATGGATAGCGAAATAGAGGCCTATGCCGCTTTGCAAGAGGGTCTGGGCAAAGCCGGCGGCTATGCCATTCAGGGACAGGCGGCCAAACTGATCCGCTTTATCTCCGGCTCTTACAGCGGCATTGTCGGGCTGCCTTTATATGAAACAGCGCTGCTTTTAAAAGCTTTGGGATTTACGCCATGAGCGAAATACGCATCACATGTGACCGTCAGAACGGCCTTGCGCGCGCGGCTGTGTGGCGGGATCGCCAGATTTCGGATCTTTATATTGACAGCATCGAGCATCCCGACCTCACCGGCGCGCTTGTTTATGGTCGTGTGGTGCGCGCTTTGCCTTCAAGAGGCGAAGTATTTGTCGATGCGGGGCTTGAGCGTCATCTTTTCCTTAAAAGCACGGCGCGCGCAGGCGCGTGGGTTACCGCGCAAATCCTTTCCACGCAGGATGAAGGCAAAGCCTGGCGCGCGCGCCAAGTTGACAATCAGGATCCAAACCTACCCCCCACGCCGTGGATGAGGGCCGTGATGGATTTAAAAAAAGAAGATAAACCCCAGCTTCTTTTTGAAGATTCGCAGGATTATCAAGCCGGCCTGGCGCTGGGCTTTCCTTGTGAAAAAGCAAAAAACCCCCATCCTGATCTGGATGAAATGATTGAGGGGCTTCTCAACCCCGTTCAGGATTTTTTGATTGTCGAAAAAACACACGCTTTCACTTCTATAGATGTCAACGGCCCGCTTGATAAAAACCCTCTCAGCCTGAATCTTCAAGCGGCAGGCGCGATTGCCCGTCTTTTGCGCCTTTGCAATATAGGCGGCCTTGTGGTGGTGGACTGCCTTAAAATGACGGCCCGCACAGAAGGCCCCAAACTCCGTCAGGCTTTCGCGCGCGCGCTTGAGCAAGATCCCGCAAAACCGCAAGTCTATGGCCCCACCCGCCTTGGCCTGATCGAGATTGCACGCCCCGCGCGCGGCCCCTCTTTGCACAAGATTTACGGTAGGGTCTGATATGGCAAGCACGCAAACAAAAACCTGTCCCTTATGCGGAAAACCGGCGGATGAGGCGGCCCATCCTTTTTGCTCAACGCGCTGTGCGCAGATAGATCTGGGCCGCTGGTTGAATGAATCCTATGTCATTGAAACGCCTGTTGAGGAAGAAACCCCCAAAGAACCGCCCGCAAACTGATGCCCCTAAGCCCTCCCCCCTCGCGGGGGAGGGTTGGGTGGGGGGCTGAAAACATGTCATTGTGGGTCAAGCCTGACGGCTTTCCGCGCAATGACAATGAGCTGCATCGTCATTTTTTGTTTTTTCTTTTCCTGATATTTTTCCAAGTTTTTTCTTTGCCTTTGCTACCTCTTTTTGAGCAGCAGCAGCTTCATCACTATTCAATACATTTTTGAGTATTATTTCATTTTTGATTATATTTTCTATTTCTTCTATTGATATTTGCACCTCATCAAATAATCTTTTTATGTTTCGACGTATGATATAATAAACATCATCAGAGGCCAAAAAAGAACATATTATGTATTTATTTTTTATTTTTATCTGGGAGTAATATCCCTCCAACATATCGCGTTCTTCGCCTTCTTTACTGATAGTAAATAGGCATTCCAAATCCCGTTCATTTCTGGGATTCAAATCCATGAAATTGAATTCATACACAAGCTCCCTATCAATGGGTCTTGTATCAGTCAATCTGTAAAGCTTCCACGTTCTTAAATTAGTTAAGATAATCCACCTTGTGTTTGTATCAGCACCATATTCTAAGGCTTGTTTAAGATGTTTGTCATTCAGCTCTATAGTTATGCCTTTTGCTTCTAACATGATGCGCACTTTTCCGTTTTTATCTTTAATCGCCAAATCACAATATGAGGAGTTAAATGCTTTTTTTATAGCAAATTCAGATGTAATGTCTGTGTAAGGATCATATCCTAAAATTTTATCTAGTATTTCAGAAATGCAACGAACCGTATTAGACTCATCGACTTGTCTTTCATTGAGAGATTGAACAAGCTTTTGCATTGCTTTTAGGTTTGCATTTACTCGTTTCTGAAATTTTGCAGGAAAGCCCATTTTATACCCCTCTTTTTATTGTTGCACAAAACACCAACAATCCAGAAAGACTGGTGGCGAGAGGTTGACTACTATATTTACGAGAAAATAGTTCAGCGTATTCAACATATTCCGCTGACCTCTCGCCGCATAGCGAGAGGCTTGTATGTCAAGCCAGACACTCGTAAATAAGGGTAGTCACACCCCAACAGAGACATTTCGCCCCTATTAGTTGTCATCCTATCGTGCATATGCGCTACAAGTCAACGGACTAGTGATGGCTTGCTGCCCCACCCCCCACCTAAGCCCTCCCCCCCTCGCGGGGGAGGGCAGATTCTGCCTTGTTCTTTCAAGGGGGCATCTGTAGAGTACCTTCCCATGAAACGTTTTATCTGGCTTTCTCTGGTTTTATGCGCTCTTTCGGGCTGTGCGCGGCTGTCTTCGTTCTGGCATTCGGTCTGGGACGAACCACAGCGGCCCTTTGTGGTAGGCAGCACCATGCCCGAGACAGAACGCTGGTGTTATCGCTCGCTGGGCCGCATTGAATGCTATAAAGAGATTCAGGATTTTCCGCCCGATACGCTTTTTACGGTAGATCCCCCCTCGCGCCAGCCCATGAGCCGTCAGGCCTATGAGGAAGAGCTGGCCAAAAAAGCCCGCCAGCCGGAAAAGAGATAGGCTTGCAAGACACTCAAATCGGACTATAGTGCGTCTTTACAAGGCCAAAACAGGAAAGGTTTTTTATGTTTGACATCATAAGCAGCGCTTTTGCGCAGGAAGTTCAAACCGCCGCAGCGCCTGTCGCTGGAACCATAACGGAAAGCGGCAATGTTTTGTGGCGGTTTGCGCCGTTTTTCCTGATTCTTGTTGCCTTTTATGTACTTTTGATTCGCCCGCAGCAAAAACAAGAAGCGCAGCATGAGGAAATAATCAAAAAGCTGAAAAAAGGCGATAAAGTCATCACGCGCGCCGGCATTGTCGGGGTCATCACCAAGGTTGAAGGTGAGCATTATGTGCTTGTTGAAATTGCCAGAGGGGTAGAGGTGAAAGTGGTGCGCGCCACCATCACCGGCCTTGTGGATGAACGCCATCCGGCCAATGAAAACAAAGACAAACCCAAAAAGATTGAACAAGGCAAGGACTAGATAAAAACGCATGCTTTATATTGAACACTGGAAAGAAAGACTGATCGTCATTATTTGCCTTCTGGGCGTGCTTTATGCTTTGCCCAACGCGCTGCCGAAAACGACTGTGAATTGGCTTGGCGAACATATGCCGTCCTTTTTGCCGCATCAGACCATCAATCTGGGGCTTGATCTGCGCGGCGGCTCGCATCTGCTTTTGGAAGTGGATCTGCAGGCCATGATGGATGAACGCATGCGCAGCTATCTGCAGGATGTACGCGCAACCCTGCGCAAAGCCAAAATCGGCTATAAAACGCTGACTTATAAGAGTGGCCGCGTGACCTTTGCGCTGGTGGATATAGCGCAGCAAGATCAGGCGAAAGAGGTCATACGCGAACTTGACCGCGATATGGCCATAAGCGTGGATGGCGATCGCTTTACGCTTGCGATGAAAAGCACGCAGCTTGATGAAATGTGCCAAAACGCCATGGAGCAGTCTATCGAGATCGTGCGCCGCCGCATTGACGAAACCGGCACGCGCGAGCCTTCCATCCAAAAACAGGGCGATGACCGCATTCTTGTCCAGCTCCCCGGCATGGATGATCCAAGCCGCGTGAAAAACCTTCTGGGCCAGACGGCCAAGCTGGCTTTTCGTTTGGTTGAGCGGCCTGATACAAATCCCATGGAGCCCGTGCCGCTGCATGCTGAACGTGTTCCTGCCGCTGCGGAAGAAGCCGGCATAAAAAGCTGGATCGTTGACAAGCGCATTATGGTTTCAGGCGATATGCTTTTAAAGGCGCAGGCGACTTTTCAGAATAATGAGCCTGTCGTGGCCTTCACCTTTGACCGCCGTGGCGCGCAAGCGTTTGGTGAAACCACGCGCGAAAATGTAGGCCGTGCCTTTGCCATCGTTCTTGACAACAAAGTCATCAGCGCCCCCGTGATCCGCGAGCCTATTACAGGCGGCAGCGGCGTGATTTCCGGAAGCTTTTCGACACAGAGCGCGCAGGATCTTGCGTTGCTGCTCCGCGCCGGCGCGCTTCCCGCGCCGATCAAGGTGATTGAAGAGCGCACAATCGGCCCGGGCCTTGGCGCGGACAGCGTGCGGGCAGGGGGCATTGCCGCCGTTCTGGGGCTTGTGCTTGTGATGATCTCGATGGTTCTTTTTTACAGGCTTTTCGGCCTTTTTGCCAATATAGCGCTGCTTATCAATGGCGCGCTTCTTTTCGCCCTGCTTTCCTTTTTGCAAGCCACTTTAACGTTGCCCGGCATTGCGGGCATTGTTTTGACGATCGGCATGGCGGTGGATGCCAATGTGCTTGTGTTTGAACGCATACGCGAAGAACATAAAAGAGGCCGCTCCATCATTCCTGCGATCGATCAAGGCTATAAAAATGCCATGTCTTCGATTACAGATGCCAACCTCACAACATTGATCGCGGCGGTTTTGCTCTTCATCTTCGGCACCGGCCCCGTCAAAGGCTTCGCCGTAACGCTAAGCCTTGGCATCATCACCTCAGTCTTTTGCGGCACCATGGTCACGCATCTGATTATCATCTGGTGGACTCAGCTTAAAAAGCCGAAAAAGCTGCCGATTTAACCCCCCCTTGTCATTGCGAGGAAGGCCGCCGCAGGCGGCTTGACGCGGCAATCCCTGCAACCTCGCCGAGATTGCCGCGTCAGGCCTTCCGGCCTTCCTCGCAATGACAGTTTTTTTAAGCCCTCCCCCCTTGCGGGGGAGGGTTGGGAGGGGTTCTAGGGTATAGACCCATAAAATGGTTAAGCTTTACAGGGTGGCTGGGGCGTGATTCAAAGGGAGGAACCCTTTTGGAGGAGGCCGCTGATGAGCAAACTATTCTGGCTGAGTGAAGAACAAAT
>WREW01000014.1 GCA_009779135.1 Alphaproteobacteria bacterium | reverse complement strand
AGGATGTCAGCGGCTCCATGTTTTATGATCTGGTTGATACATGTGACGGCTTTGCCGTTCAGCAGCAGCTTAAACTTGTTTTCACGTTTCCGGAAGGTGAGGGATCGACGGTCACAAGCTCGGTTGTGACGTGGGAGGCCAGAGACGGGAGCTCTTTTCGCTTTAACGTCAAGCGCGAAACGGACGGGCGGCAGGATATGGTCTATAAGGGCGTTGTGATGCCTTTGGCGCAGGGCGCGCAGGAGCGCGTTGTGCGCTATAGCGTGCCGTTTGACAGGGAAGACGGGAAAATCGGCAAGGATGATCTTTTTCCCACCGCGCACGCGATCTTGCTTCTTGAAAAGGCTTTGGCGGGGGAGAAGATGTTTTCGCGCCGCGTTTTTGACGGCTCGGATGAACAGGCCGGCGCGGATATCAGCGCTTTTATCGGCAAGCGCGCTGATAAAATGACCGCGCCGGAGATTGCGAAAGTCACAAAAACAGCTGCCGACCGCGCGCTTTTGAATGAACCGGCTTGGTCTGTGCGGCTTGCTTTTTATAAGCCCCAGACGCAGACGGGCGAGCCTGATTATGAAACGGATCTCGTTTTGCTTCAAAACGGAATCACGCGCTCGATGCGGATTGATTATGGCGAGTTTTCGATCAAAAGCTCTTTGGTTCTGCTTGAGGCGGGGGAGAGACTTTCCTGTGATGACCTCTGATGAAAATCCTTTCTTTGCATAGCGCCGGATCGGGGTGCAGCGTGTGTCTTTGGGACGATGGCAAGACGCTTGCGCTTTTGCATGAGCCGATGATGCGCGGGCAGGATGCGCGGCTGATTCCCATGGTGCAGGATGTTATGAAAAAGGCCGGTCTTTCTTATGACAAACTGGATCGCATTGCCGCGACAAAAGGGCCGGGGAGTTTTACGGGGATACGCATTGGTCTTGCGGCGGCGCTTGGTCTTTCGCTTGCGGCGGATCGTCCTGCCCTAGGGGTGGATCGGTTTGCGCTTTATCATGCGGCGGCCAAGCAGGATGGTCGTGATCTTTTGGTGCTGCTGGATGCGCGGCGGGCGGAAATGTTTGCGCAGTATTTTCCCGCGCATGGCACCGCGCAAGCGCCTTGCATGCTTGATGAAGAAGAGCTTGAGGCGTTTGTCAAAGCGCATCCTTCTTTAATTCTTGCGGGTGATGTCAAAAAGGATTTTGCTTTGGATCAGGATGAATCCGTTGTTTGCGCGATGCTGGCGGCGCAGGCGGCGTTGGATGATCCTTCCTTTGCGCCGCAGCCTTTTTATGTGCGTCCGCCTGATGTGACGGGGGGAGAATGCTTATGCTGATACGTCCGGCGCGCGCGGAAAATCTTGAAGCGATGGCAGCGCTACATCAACTTTGCTTTGATGCAGAAGCTTGGGGCGCGGCGCGGCTGGAGGGGAGTTTATCTCTGCCGACAACGGAAAGCGGGCTTCTTTTTGACGATGATATATTGATCGGATTTTATCTTACGCAACGCACGCTTGAGGAAATTGAAATCTTGACTTTTTGCGTTCATCCGGAGCATCAAGGAAAAGGGTTTGGGACAAAGCTTCTTAAACATTTGATCCAGCAGGGTGCGGGCCATATTTTGTTCTTGGAGGTGGCGGCTGATAATACGGCGGCTCTGGTGCTTTATGAGGGGTGCGGTTTTCGCTATCTTTCGCGCCGTTTATGCTATTATCAGCGTGAAAACAAAAGCGTGGATGCCCTTATTTACCATTACGCCTCCGCGTGCTAAGGGTAGCTTTCGTATCAATAAGGATAGGTTGTTTGTTATGCAGGTGCTTGACTTTGAAAAATCGGTTGCCGAGCTTGAATCCAAGATTGAGGAGCTTCGCCACCTCACGGATAACAGCACGGTGAACATCGCCGATGAAGTTACGCGGCTTCAGGACAAAGTCCAAAAGCAGCTGCGCGGCATTTACGGCAAATTAACGCCCTCGCAGATTGTGCAGGTTGCGCGTCATCCGCAGCGGCCTCATGCGCTGGCTTATATCAAGCAGCTTGTTACGGATTTTACGCCTTTGGCCGGCGATCGGGTTTTTGCCGAAGACCATGCCATTGTCGGCGGGCTCGGGCGGATCGGCGGGCGCGCCTGTGTTATTTTCGGGCAAGAGCGCGGGCATGATACGGAAAGCCGCCTCTTTCACAATTTCGGCATGGCCAAGCCCGAGGGCTATCGCAAGGCGCAAAGGCTGATGGAACTTGCCGCGCGGTTTTCTCTTCCCGTCATCACGCTGGTTGATACGTCCGGCGCTTTTCCGGGCATTGACGCCGAGGCGCGCGGTCAGGCGCAGGCGATTGCGCGCAGTATTGAAGTGTGCCTTTCGATCAATGTGCCGCTTATTCCTGTTGTGATCGGGGAAGGCGGCTCGGGCGGCGCGATTGCGATTGCGGCAGGGGACAGGATTTTGATGATGGAGCACGCGATTTATTCCGTGATCTCGCCGGAAGGCTGTGCCTCGATTTTATGGCGCAGTCGTGATGCTGCGCCCGAGGCGGCGGCGGCGCTTCACTTAACGGCCAGAGATCTGCATGAGCTTGGCGTGATTGATGCGATTATTCCTGAGCCTTTGGGCGGCGCGCACCGCCATCCCGAAAAAGCGATCGAAGCGGTCGGCGAGGCGATTGTCCAGTCGCTTGCGTCCTTGTCGGATCTTGACGGCGCTACGCTTTTAGAGCGGCGGCATGCCAAGTTTCTGGGAATGGGGCAGCGGGGGTTGTCTTAGCCTCTTTTGTTATCCTTGGGCAACCGCGAATCTAAAAACTGTCATTGCGAGGAGAGCTGCCGTAGCGCAGCGAAGGCGGCTTGACGCGGCAATCCCTGCAATATCGCTGAGATTGCCGCGTCAAGCCTGAAGGCCTTCCTCGCAATGACAATTCTTAGAAATTACCATGAAGAAGATGGCAGCCGTTGTCGATGTCTAGGAAGCTTCCGGTTATGCTTTGGCTGCTGAGGAGAAAAAGGATTCCTTGGGTGATGTCTTCGAGGGCTACGGGTTTTTTAAGAGGGGTGCAGGCGCAAAGCTGGTTGAAATGTTCTTGGGTTTGGCTGGCGGCGATTAAGGTGGGGCCTAGGTTGATGGCGTTGATTGTTACTTGCGGCGCAAGCGCTTTGGCGAGTGCGAAGATGTCCGCGCGGGCCGCCAGACGGCTTTGTTTGTAATGCTCCATGTTTTTCACGAAAAACAGCGTGCTGTCCAAAAGCGTCACGATCGAGCCTTTGCGTTGAAATCGAGCAAAAGCCTCACTCAAAAGACGCGGGGCGATGACGTTGACCATGTGATGGCGCCTGCCGCTCGGGTCTTTGTCGTCACTCATAAAAAGATTGGCGTTGTTAATCAGCGCCGTGAGATCAAGATTTTCCATCGCGCCCGCCAGCGCTTGAATCCCTTCATGGTTTGAAAGATCGGCCTGAATGATTTGGGCTTTGCGCCCCATGGATGTGATCGTTTTGGCGAGCGTCTGGGCGTCCTGCGCGGATGTGTTATAGTGAATGGTGATGTCAAAGCCTTGTTCGGCGAGCGCAAGCGCGATCGCGCGGCCTATGCGTCTTGCGCTTCCTGTGATAAGGGCATGCGGGGGGGTGTTCATGCTTTGCGTTCCTTTGCAAGGGCTTTGAGGACGCCGTGCCATGAGCGGATTTCTTGCTCGCTCATCTCCGCGCGTTGCAGGGCGGCTTGAAGATTGCGCGTCATGGTCGGGCGCATATCTTCCGTAGGGAAAAACCCTGCCTGATCGAGATAATAATCAAGGCGGTTGAAAAGATTTTCGTATTCCTGCCGCGTGGCGGGGTGGCTTTTGCCCCAGCGGATTTCATTTTTTTGGGCATTTTGTTGGGCCTGATAATATTCATAGCCCAGCAAAAGCACGGCTTGCGCAAGGTTAAGCGACATAAAATCAGGGTTCAACGGAATCGTGATTTTACTTCCCGCCAGCGCGATATGTTCGAGCGTTAAACCTGTGCGCTCGGGGCCGAAGAGGATTCCGATGCGCTGCTTGTCTTTGATGCGTGCGATCATTTCCGGCGCGCCGGCGCGGGCGGTCATGATGCGCGTTGTCATATCATTGGTGCGCGATGTTGTTGCGTAGATATGGTTGAGGTCGGCGATGGCTTCTTGCACGCTGTCGAAGTTTTGCGCTTTTTCCAAAATATCGTCCGCGCCGCTTGCGGCGGCCAGCATGCGCTGGCGTAGCGTGTCGTTCAAAGGCCATGGGTCGCGCGGCGCGACAAGGCGAAGTTCCTCAAGCGCGCAGTTGGCCATGGCGCGGGCGGTCATACCTATGTTTTCCACAAGTTGTGGGTGGACGAGGATGATAACGGGGTTGCTTGTCACATCCGCCGCCATGTTGTGCCTTGGGCGTTGTCTTCAAGGATGATACCTTGCGCGGCGAGCGCGTCGCGGATTTCGTCGGCTTTGGCGAAGTTGCGGGCTTTGCGCGCTTCAAGGCGGGCGTTGATTTGGGATTCGATCGCTTCGTCCGCTTGGCCTTGCAGCCAAAGCTCGGGGTCTTGCTGCAGAAGGCCCATAGCGTTTGCGCTTGCCAAAAGGCAGGCTTTGAGTTGCGCTTTTTCTTTTTCATCTTCTGCGCTGTTGAGCAGGCGCACAAGTTCATGCAGGCGGCTGATGGCCAAAGGCGTGTTCAGATCATCAAGAAGGGCTTCTTCGAAAGCTTCGTCAACGATGGAGGATTCTGCCTTGATGTCTTTGACTTGGCGCAGGGCGCTGTACCATTTGTCCAGCGTGGCTTTGTTTTGAGCAAGGCCTTCAAGCGTGAAATCGTAGGGCTGGCGGTAATGCGTGCCTAAAAGTGAAAGCCGCAGGGCTTCGCCCGGCGCGTGTTCCAGAAGCTCGTGCACCGTGTAAAAATTGCCAAGCGATTTTGACATTTTCTCGCCATTCACGACAAGAAAGCCGTTATGCACCCAGTAACGCGCAAAAGGCTTGCCGTTATGGGCGCAGCGGCTTTGCGCGATTTCATTTTCATGATGCGGAAAAATAAGGTCAAGGCCGCCGCCGTGAATGTCGAAAGTTTCGCCCAAACGATCTTCGGCCATGGCTGAGCATTCAATATGCCATCCCGGGCGTCCGAAACCGAAAGGAGAATCCCATCCCTGTCCGTCTTTTTCGCTTGCCGGTTTCCATAAAACGAAATCGGCGGGGTCTTTTTTATAGGGCGCAACTTCAACGCGGGCTCCTGCGACAAGGTCTTTGCGCGACAGGCGCGAAAGCTGGCCATAATCTGCCATAGAAGGCACGCTGAAAAGAACATGGCCCTCAGCCTCATAAGCATGGCCCGCCGCAAGAAGCTTTTCAATCAGCGCGATCATGGGGCCTATATAATCCGTAGCGCGGGGTTCAAAATCGGGGTGCAGGGCGTTGAGCTTACCCATGTCCTGATGAAACATCTCAGTCGTTTTAAGCGTCAGTTCCTTGATGCTGATGTTGCTTTCTTTGGCGCGGGCGATGATTTTGTCGTCAACATCCGTGATGTTGCGCACATAGGTGACTTTGGGGTAGTGCCTTTTCAAAAGCCGGTAGAGCGTATCAAAGACAACAACGGGCCTTGCGTTGCCGATATGCGCCCAGTCGTAAACGGTGGGGCCGCACACATACATGCGCACGTGCGAGGGATCAAGCGGCTCGAAAACTTCTTTTTGGCGGGTAAGGGTATTGTGGATATGTAAAGTCATGCTGTTTGGCCTTCAAGACGTTTGAGGGCGCGGCTGCGTCCTATCAGGGGAAGAAGCGCTTTTAATTCGGGGCCGTGATCCATGCCGGTCAGCGCAAGGCGCAGGGGCATAAAAAGATCTTTGCCTTTGCGGCCCGTTTCGTTTTTGACCGCGAGCGTCCAGACTTGCCATGTTGTTTCATCCCAAGGCTCCGGCGGCAATAAAAGCGCGGCTTGTTTGCAAAAATCCATATCTTCAAGGCGCGGCGCAAGAGGTTCGCGTGTGACTTGCCACCATAATTTTACATCTTCAAGCGTGCTGATATTGGGGCGCACGGCTTGCCAGAAATCTGCGGTGATGCTGGCGTTCAGGCGCCCTTGGACTTTGTCAAAGGGCATAAGATGCAGGATTTTGGCGTTCAGGCTTTTAAGCTCTTCAACGTCAAACTTTGGCGTGGCGCGGGAGATTTTGGAAAGGTCGAAGGCGTTGATAAGCTCATCCATCTCCGCCATGGGGATGATGGGGTCTGATGTGCCAAGACGCGCCAGCATGGAGGTGATCGCCATGGCTTCAATATGCATCTCATCCCGCAGGCCGGCTATGGAGAGGGTGCCGAGGCGTTTGCTCATCTCCTCGCCGCTTGCATTGACGAGGAGGGGGTAGTGCGCAAAAGCGGGGACAGGATTTTCCGTGATGGCCTGCCAGAGCTGGATCTGAACAGCCGTGTTAGTGACGTGGTCTTCGCCGCGAATGATGTGCGTGATGGCTTTGTCCGCGTCATCAATCACGGAAGAAAATGTATAAAGCGGCACGCCGTCTTCCCGCACAATCACAGGATCGGACAGGGAGGCGGTGGGGAAAGTTTTTTTCTTTTGGATCAGATCATCCCAGATGACCTCGCCGTCTTTGAGGAGAAAACGCCAATGCGGTTTAAGGCCTTTGGCCAGAAGATCTTCGATGTCCTTTTGCGACAGACGCAGGGCGGCGCGGTCGTAAACGGGGGGAAGGCCACGGGCAAGTTGTGTTTTGCGTTTGAGCGTAAGCTCCTCCGGTGTTTCAAAGCAGGGATAGGCGCGGCCTGTCTTTTTGAGGGTTTCAAGAACCTCGTGATAGCGCGCTTCGCGGTTGCTCTGGTGGAAATAATCATCCCATACGATGCCAAGCCAGCGCAGATCGCGCTCGATGCCTTGCGCAAACTCTGCTGTCGAGCGCTTGAGATCCGTGTCGTCCATGCGCAGCAAAAACCGCCCCCCCGCCTTGCGGGCAAAGAGAAAGTTAAAAAGCGCCGCGCGGATATTGCCTATATGCAGGCGACCCGTCGGCGAGGGCGCAAAACGGACGAAAACACTCATCCGCTTGTTTTAGCAAGGCAAGGGGGGCTTGGGAAGGGGGTATTGCCGAGATTGCCGCGTCAAGCCGCCTTTGGCGGCTTTCCTGCCCATGACATGTTTAGGGAGCATTAACCATAACATCTTCTTTTGGCGGCGGTTTTTTTGTGATAGGAGAAAAGCCCATTCTTAGCAGAAAGAAAGGTTCATTCTTCAATGAAGATTTATATGTCGCTGGAAAAGTTTCTTGAGGAAGCCAAAGCCATACGGGGCGGTTACGGGTTTGGGGCCTACTGGAGTTTGTTTGAGTTTATGGATTGCAAAAGCATGATAGATAATCATACGGATAAACTTCCTAAAATTGTGATGCTTACAGCCGCAGCCAATCACATTTATGTTCGTAATGCCGCGCATGATTTTATAGAAAAAGCAAAAAGGGTTGATCCTGAAAAAATACAGGACGCCATGGGAAAGGCTGTCCGTGAAGTCAACACAAAAGCTGTCACAAGTATACGGGCAGGGGATGACACGGCATGTCAAAAATATCTTGAAAGACAAAAGCTTTTGTTTGCCCGCTATCCTGGCGCGGTCACAGAAGAGGTCATGAAAAACACATTACAGATCGCCACATACGGGCCTGCGCATGCAACCTTTATGAAAGCTGCCGCGCATGTTGTGGATATGGCTCAAACATATTACACATATAATTCTTTTCTGTTCCGTGAGCTGGAAGAGATTCGCGCGTTTGCGGATAGAAGCTGCTCCGCCTGCCGCGTCTATTCATCGAGGGGAGGAGATGGCCGCCGCCATGCCAAAGCCGTCACGCGCGTGAACAAGATTTTGTGCCGGATGCCTTCTTATCCGATGCCCCCAAATCCGTTGACACTCTTTTCATTTATGTTTTAGCTTACCCCAAGGGTTTTTATGGCTATCGCTGACATCATGCGCCCGAAGCTGCGGCCTTTGGCCGGCCGGCGTTTTTCGCTGCAGGCGGATTATATGCCTGCCGGCGATCAGCCTGCCGCGATCGCGGCGCTTTGCGATGGGTTGCGTCAAGGGGCAAAGGATCAGGTCTTGCTTGGGGTCACGGGCTCGGGCAAGACTTTTACGATGGCGCAGATCGTTCAGAACTTGCAGCGTCCGGCTTTGATCCTTGCGCCCAACAAAACTTTGGCCGCGCAGCTTTATGGGGCGATGAAGCGGTTTTTTCCCGACAATGCGGTGGAATATTTTGTCAGTTTTTATGATTACTACCAGCCTGAGGCCTATGTGCCCAAGACGGACACTTATATTGAAAAAGACTCGATGATTAACGAGCAGATTGACCGCATGCGCCATGCCGCTACGCAGGCGCTTTTGGAGCGGGATGATGTGATTATTGTAGCCTCGGTTTCCAGCATTTACGGCATCGGCGCGGTTGAAACTTATGCCGATATGGTTATCACGCTGCAAAAGGGGCAGCAGCTCAAGCGTGACGCTCTTTTACGCGCCTTTGTGGATTTGCAATATAGGCGCAATGATATGGATTTTTCGCGCGGCACCTTCCGCGTCAAGGGCGACACGGTCGAAGTTTTTCCCGCGCATTTTGATGACCGCGCATGGCGGCTTTCCTTTTTTGGTGATGAGCTCGAAAGCATCGTTGAGATTGATCCTTTGACGGGCGCGCGCGGATCTGCGCTTGATGTCGTCAAGCTTTATGCAAACAGCCATTATGTCACGCCCCAACTCACAATCGAGCGGGCGGTTGTTCAGATCAAGGAGGATCTTAAAGAACGCTGCGCTGCGTTTTTGTCCGAAGGCAAGCTTCTTGAAGAACAGCGGCTGCGTGAGCGGGTGACGTTTGATATGGAAACAATGCTGGCGGCGGGGGTATGTTCGGGCATTGAGAATTATTCGCGCTATTTGACGGGGCGCGCGGCGGGGGAGCCCCCGCCGACTTTGTTTGAATATCTTCCCCAAAATATGATTTTGTTTGTGGATGAAAGCCACAACATGGTGCCGCAGTTGCGCGCCATGTATCGCGGCGATTTTCAACGTAAATCCACTTTGGCGCAGTATGGCTTCCGCCTTCCTTCCTGTCTGGATAACCGTCCTTTGAAGTTTGAGGAGTGGGACGTGATGCGCCCTCAGACCATTTTTGTATCGGCTACGCCCGGGCCTTGGGAGCTTGAGCGGACAGGTGGCACATTCACCGAGCAGATTGTGCGTCCTACAGGCCTGATTGATCCGCCTGTCATCATCAGACCTACTGAACGGCAGGTGGATGATCTGATGGCCGAAGTGCGTTTGGTGGCGGCCAAGGGACAGCGCGTTCTTGTGACGACTTTGACCAAGAAGATGGCGGAGTCTCTGACCACTTATATGAGCGAGGCTGGGATCAAGGTTCAATATATTCATTCGGATGTGGATACGCTGGAGCGGATTGAGATTATCCGCGACCTTCGTCTTGGCGTGATTGATGTGCTGGTCGGAATCAATCTTTTGCGCGAGGGGCTTGATATTCCCGAATGCGGCCTTGTGGCGATTTTGGATGCGGACAAGGAGGGGTATTTGCGCTCGCGCACCTCGCTTATTCAGACGATCGGAAGGGCCTCGCGCAACATAGAAGGCCGCGCGACTCTTTATGCTGATAGCATAACCGGCAGCATGAAAGCCGCTTTGGAAGAAACGCAAAGGCGGCGCGAAAAGCAGGAAGCCTATAATCAACTGCACAACATCACGCCTGAAAGCGTGCGGCGCAATATTGATGATATTATGGCCTCCGTCTATGAGCGCGATGATTATGTTGAAGTGCCATTGCAGGAAGAAATCTCTGCCGAGGATTTGCCTGCGCATATTGCAAGCCTTGAAAAGCGCATGCGCAAAGCGGCTGATACGCTGGATTTTGAGGAAGCGGCCCGCCTTCGTGATGAAATGCGGCGGCTTCAGGCGCAGGAGCTTGAGATTTAACGCGCTTGGCGGATGTCGCTTGAGCCTCTGGGGCGGCCGAGATTGCCTAAAAGCTGCTCGAAAACCGTGGTTTCTCGGCCATAGGTGGGCGTGCGGCGCGCCACGGGCGCTATTTTTTTGGCGTTCCCTTCTTCGTAGGTGTGTATGGAGGCCAGAATACCCGCTTCGTCAAACTGCAGACTGACAGCGCTTTGCGCGGTGATTTCGGGATTCAAAAAGGAATATTGCTTGGTGCTGCAGCCGAAATAGTACCAAGTGTTTTCATCAAAGGTAGCCACCTGCGTGGGGCTTCCCAAGATTTGAATCACCTCTTCCCGCGAGCTTTGGCCTATGGTTAACTGCGCGAGCTTTTCCGGATCAATGATCGTGCCGCGATTGGCCACCGTGGGCGCGCAGGCCGCAAGAAGAAGCAAAAAAAGGGGAAATACAAAGCGAATCATAGCTCGACATCATGGCGTATAATTTGGTAGAGGGGAAGCATGAAAAAACAACATCCGCCATCGCCTGAGCTTTCACGCCCCTTGCGCGTGGATCATGTTCCTTTGGGCGGTATTAGGGAACATATTGTCGCAACGCCCTTGGAATGCAAGGCACTTGCTACGCGTTTCGGGCTTGAGGATTTATCGCAGCTTGAAGCGGTGCTTAATGTCGATCGCGCTCAAAGCGGCATGTTTTCCGTCACGGGCTATGTGCAGGCGCATGTCACGCAAAGCTGTGTCGTGACGCTTGAGCCGGTTTTTAGTGAAATCCATGAGCCTGTCCGCGTTCTTTTTGCGCCGCCTCATCTTATCAAAAGCAGGCCCGAAACCGGCATTCTGGATTATTACGAATCAGAGGATCCCGAGCCTATCGAGCAGGGCAAGATTGATCTTGGTGAGCTTGCCGCCCAGTGCCTTTGCATGGCACTTAATCCCTATCCGCGTAAAGAGGGCGCTTCATTCGAGGAAAAATAGATTTTTCAACACGTTATAGGTGTTTTCCGCAAGTGTTTCGTCTTTTCTCTTGCTTTTTCTCTATGATGGCTTAAAAGGAAGCCTGTTTCAATAAAGGGCAGCCGCGCGCTTTCTTGTGTGGTAAGCCCTGTTTTTTCGTGAGTTTGGCTATGGCAGTTCCTAAAAGAAAAACCTCGAAGTCGGTTCGCAATATGCGCCGCTCGCATCATGGGCTTAAAGCAACCAATGTTGTCGAATGCCATAATTGCGGTGAAATGATGCGTCCGCATCACATTTGCGCAACCTGCGGCCATTATGATGGCCGGAGCGTTGTCAAGACGCAGTCTGTTTGATTTTCCGTTTGATGGTCTCGGGAAGGTCTTTTGACGAGCACAGCTGAAAAATCCTTTTCGCCCATAGTGATCGCACTGGATGCGATGGGGGGCGATGATGGGCCTGCTATGGTGATCGCAGGGGCCGATCGCGCACGGCAAAAGCATCCGCATCTTTCCTTTTTGATTTTCGGCGATGAGGCGCTGGTGCGGCCTGTTTTGGCGCATTATCCCAAGCTTGCCGCCACAAGCGAACTTTGTCATGCGCCGGACTATGTTTCTTCCAGCATGAAGCCTTCATTGGCTTTGCGCCAAGGGCGCAGCTCCAGCATGCGCATGGCTATTGACGCGGTGGCGCAGGGGCGCGCGGACAGTGTGGTGTCTGCCGGTAATACGGGCGCTTTGATGGCGATGGCCAAGTTTGTTTTGAAAACCATGCATGGCATTGACAGGCCGGCCATTGCCACGGCCTTTCCCACGCAAAAAGGCACGAAATGCGTCATGCTTGATCTTGGCGCCAATCTTGAGTGCGATTCGGAAAATCTGGTTCAGTTTGCCTTGATGGGCGCTATTTTCTGCCGCGCTGTTTTAGGAACGGAGAATCCTTCCATCGGCCTTTTAAATATCGGCGTCGAGGAGATGAAAGGCCGCGATGAGATTCGCATGGCGGCTTCAATTTTGCGCGAAAGGCCTATCCCGGGCAATTTTGTCGGCTATGTGGAAGGAACGGATCTTTTTACGGGCAGGATGGATGTCGTTGTGACGGACGGGTTTTCCGGCAATATTGCGCTTAAGACGATGGAGGGGACTTCGCGGTTTATGGTGTCTCTTTTGCGCGGGGCTTTGCAAAGCTCGGTATGGGCGAAAATCGGTTATCTCTTTTCCCGTGGAAGCCTTAAAACCATGCGGGCTTTTGTCGATCCGCGCCGGTATAACGGCGCCATGTTTTTAGGTTTGCGCGGCGTGTGCGTCAAAAGCCATGGCGGCACAGATGCCGAAGGTTTTGCCAGCGCGATTTGCGTGGCGCATGATCTTGTGGCGCATCGTTTTAATGAAAGCATCGGCAAGGCTCTTTCCCACTATTACGGCGAGGATGAAAAAATCCTATGATTTTACGCTCCGTTCTTGCCGGTGTGGGCGGTTATTTGCCCGAAACAATCGTCACCAATCATGATCTGGCCGCGCGCGGTGTTGAAACTTCGGATGAATGGATTGTCCAGCGCACGGGCATCAGGAAAAGACATCTTGCCAAAGAAGGCGAAAAAACATCCGATCTTGCCATCAGGGCCGCGCAGCTTGCATTAGAGCATGCAGGAAAAAGCGCAAGTGATGTTGACTGCGTGATCGTAGCCACGACAACACCTGACCGTATTTTTCCGGCCACAGCCGCGCGCGTGCAGGCGGAGCTTGGAATCACGCGCGGCTTTGCTTTTGATGTTCAGGCTGTGTGCTCGGGGTTTGTGTATGCTTTGGCGGCGGCGGATAATTTTATCAGGCTCGGACAGGTGAAAACGGCGCTTGTGATCGGGGCTGAGACCCTTTCGCGTTTGGTTGACTGGAATGACCGCACCACCTGCGTTTTATTCGGTGACGGCGCGGGCGCGGTTGTTTTATGCGCCGAAGAAGGCAAGGGGGATGTTGAAGATCGCGGCATTCTTTCAACGCATCTTCATGCGGATGGCCGGAATTATGAAAGTCTTTATGTTGATGGCGGCCCGGGAAGCACCGCAAGCTGCGGCCATATGCGTATGGACGGCAAGGAAGTGTTTCGTCATGCCGTCACACGCCTGTCGGAGGTTGTGGATGAGGCGCTTGCGGCCCATGGCCTGGCGCAGGTCGATTGGCTTGTGCCACATCAGGCCAATATGCGTATTATCAACGGGATCGCAAAAAAGTTGCATCTTCCGCAAGAGCGTGTTGTTCTTACGATCAAGCATCATGCCAACACCTCGGCAGCCTCCATTCCTCTGGCCCTTGATGAGGCTGTACGGGACGGGCGCATTCAAAAAGGACAGCTTGTTTTGATGAATGCCATGGGCGGAGGCTTTACCTGGGGCGCAGCTTTGGTGCGCATGTAAAACAAGTATGGAGTGTTGAGAGTGGAGAGTGGAGCTTGACTTCTCTTCTTGATTTTAGTCCTCCTGTCATCGGGCATCGCGGCTGCGCGGGGCTTGCGCCGGAAAATACGCTTGCTTCCATCAGGATGGCTGCGGCGCAGAAGGTCGAATGGATCTCGCTTGATATTAAGATCTCGGCGGACGGCGTGCCGGTTTTGATGCATGATGAAGATGTTCGCCGCACCACAAACGGCCAAGGGCTTGTTTCCGAAATGTCGTGGGAATCGCTGTCGCAGCTGGATGCCGGATCTTGGTTTGGGTCTCCTTTTGCCGGTGAACCGGTGCCTTCTTTGGTCGCTGCGGTCGAGCTTGTGCTGAGCCTTGATCTTTCGCTCTGCGCCATACTCAGCCCCTGCGCCGGAAGGCAGCAGGTGACGGCCATGGTGTCCATGATCGAGCTGGCGCGGCTCTGGCCCGAGCATAAGGCGCCGCCGGTCATCGCAAGCTTTGATGTGGAAAGCCTTGAAATGGCCGCGCAGCTGGAACCTCATTGGCCACGCTGCCTTTTGATGCCTACACTTACGGATGATTGGCGGGCGCGGATGACGCGCACGGGCGGACATCTTCTCGGTCTGCAGGCTGAAAATATTAAAACAAGTGACATTGAAGAGATTACGTCCTTGCATATACCCTTGCAGATCTATACCGTAAATAATCCGCAAAAGGCTCTGGAGCTGATGGCTCTTGGGGTTAGTACGGTTTATAGCGATGATCCTCGTCTGATTTTGGATGCGCTTTAGGCCGTTTTGAGAGAAAGAAGGTTTTTTGTCGTGAAAGCTTTTGATGCCGTTAAAATGTCCGGTCGTGAGGTGCTGCCTTTGGTGGAAGGCGGTAAAGGTATTATGGCCACGGATGGGCTATCTGCGGGGGCTTGGGCGGCTGCCGGCGGTATTGGTACGGTCTCGGGCGTCAATGCGGACAGTTATGATGACAAGGGCCATGTGATCCGCCAGATCTATCACGGCAAAACGCGCAAAGAGCGGCATGAGGAAATGGTCGCCTATGCCATTGCCGGCGGCATTGCCCAAGTGCGGCGCGCGCATGAGGCCAGCGGCGGGCGCGGGGCTTTGCATTTGAATATTCTTTGGGAAATGGGCGGAGCTGAGCGAGTTTTGTGCGGAGTCCTTGAAGCGACAAAAGGTCTTCTTCACGGCGTGACCTGCGGGGCAGGGATGCCTTACCGCGTGGCGGATATCGCCAAAGCACATCAGATTTTTTATTATCCGATCGTGTCTTCAGCGCGCGCTTTTCGGGCGCTTTGGCTGCGTTCTTTTCACAAGGTACGCGAACTTCTGGGCGGCGTGGTTTATGAAGATCCTTGGCGTGCGGGCGGGCATAACGGGATTGCCAACAGCGAAGATCCTCTTGTGCCGGAGGATCCTTATCCCCGCGTTCTGGCGCTGCGCCGCATGATGCAGGATTATGGGCTTGGTGACGTGCCCATCATTATGGCCGGTGGCGTCTGGTGTCTTTCGGAGTGGGAAAACTTTATCGACAATAAGGAACTCGGCCCCATTGCCTTTCAATTCGGCACACGCCCACTTTTGACAAAGGAAAGCCCTATTCCGCAGCGGTGGAAAGATAGGCTCAGAACCGTCAAACGCGGCGATGTGGCGCTCAACCGGTTTTCGCCGACAGGATTTTTCTCGTCCGCCGTGCGCAATGATTTCCTGCAGAAACTCTATGATCGTTCAGCGCGGCAGATTGATTATGCCACGCAAGCCCGCGATGATTTGACGGAAAGCTTCAAGATCGGCCCTGTCGGCGGGCCTGTTTTTATACGCGCCGGTGACAAGGAGCGCGCCGCGCGCTGGCAGGAGGCGGGTTTTACCAAGCCCATGCGCACCCCTGATCATACTCTGATTTTTGAAACGCCGGATGAGGCGCATGCGATTTTGGATTCGCAGGCGGCCTGCGTGGGCTGTCTTTCCCAGTGTCTTTTTTCGAACTGGTCTCAGGATGAAAAAGGCACAACAGGACATATGGCAGATCCACGGACATTCTGCATTCAAACTTCCCTGCAAAATGTCGCGCATGAGGGCGACATCGACAATTATCTGATGTTCGCCGGTCATAATTGCTACCGCTTCGGCGAAGATCCTTTTTACAAGGACGGCTTTGTGCCCACGGTGGCGGAGTTGATGGCGCAGATCCAGACGGGGGGATAGGCGCTATCTCACGAGCTGCGCGCCTTTGCGGCAAAAAGAGCGCTGAGGTATGCGCCGGTGCCATTGAAGTTGACAAGCAATACAGGCCAATTTACGAGTATAACAGGCCCAAGTTGTATCGGAAATCAAGAGCATGTTAAACATAGTATTGCCAATGGCTGGACGCGGAAGCCGTTTTGCAAGTGCAGGTTATGCCTTGCCGAAACCATTGATTCCGGTGCATGGCGCGCCCATGATAAAGATTGTGGTGGATAATCTTGCGCCAAAGCAGGAGCATCGCTTTATCTTTGTGGCCCAGCAATCGCATATTGACCAATATGATCTGGTGCCGAAATTGAAATCATACGCAAAGCATGTCGAAATTATCGGCATTGATGGCATTACCGAAGGGCAGGTCTGTACCGTCTTACTGGCTAAAAAGTTTTTTGACAATGATGAGCCTCTCATGAGCGCCAACAGCGATCAATATGTTGATTTTGATGTTAACGCTTATCTGGATACCATGCAGTCCCGCAATCTGGATGGCATGATTATGACGATGAAAGCTCAAGACCCAAAATGGTCTTACGCCAGAACAAATGAAGATGGCTTGGTTGTTGAAACGGCTGAAAAGAAGGTGATTTCACCGGACGCAACTGTCGGTATCTACAATTTCAAGCGCGGGCGTGATCTGGTTCGGTGTGCGCAACAGATGATCGCGGATGATGTGCGTGTCAATGGCGAGTTTTATACTTGTCCGGTTTATAATTATCTTATCAAAGAAGGAAAGAAAGTCGGCATTTACGCGATCGGCGAGGAATATAACGGAATGTACGGATTGGGTATTCCGAACGATTTGAACTTCTTTTTAAACCACCCGATTTCACATGGGTTGGTACAATGATAATTCTATCGCATCGTGGTTACTGGAAAGATTTGGCCGCGCGCAATCAGCGGGACGCTTTCATACGCTCCTTTGATATGGGGCTGGGCACGGAAACAGATTTGCGCGATTGTCAGGGCAGGATTATGATTGCTCATGATATGCCAAAGGGCGATGAGATTACGTTTGAGGAAGTCCTGCAAATCATGGACGGGCGCAACTTGCCGCTGGCTCTGAACATCAAGGCGGACGGGCTGGCGGAGGCCATTTTGGAACTTCTGAAAAAATACAACCACACCGATTATTTTACGTTTGATATGTCCATTCCCGATCTGGTTGTGCAGATCAAACGAGGTTTGCGTGTGTTCACGGGGCTTTCCGATATACTGACTGCGCCTGTCATGCTGGATGCGGCGGCAGGAGTCTGGCTGGATTGTTTTAACAGCGACTGGTATAGGACTGACGTCATTGATGACCTGATCGCTGCGGGAAAATCCGTATGTCTTGTGTCGGCGGATCTGCACAAACGCCAGACGGATAAACAATGGGAAATCATCAGGCAATGCAAAAGCCTTGGCAGTGACCGCCTTATGATCTGCACCGACCATCCGGAAAAGGCCAGGGAGTTTTTTCATGGGAAAAATTAAAGCCGTTTTGTTTGATATGGACGGAGTCCTGATAGAAGCCGGGGACTGGCATTATGAAGCCTTGAACAGGGCGCTGGGCCTGTTCGGCTATGAAATAACACGAACGGAGCATCTGTCCGGCTATAACGGGCTGCCGACATTAATAAAACTCAAAAAGCTGAGCGCGGAAAAAGGACTGCCTGAAAAACTGCACAGTTTTATAAATGAAATGAAGCAGAAATATACGGTGGATATTGTCCATAGCCAGTGCCGTCCGCGCTTTAGTCACGAATTCGCCCTATCAAAGCTAAAAGCGGAAGGCTACCGCATGGCCTGCTGCTCCAATTCCATACGCATGACGATGGAAATGATGATAACGCGCGCAAAATTAAACGATTATCTGGAGTTTCTCATTTCCAATCAGGATGTTCAAAAACCAAAACCGGATCCGGAGATTTATATAAAAGCAATGGAAAGAATGGGGCTGGCGCCGGACGCATGCCTGATTGTTGAAGACAATGAAAACGGCATAAAATCCGCGCTTGCGTCAGGCGGACATTTGCTGACGGTCAAAGATGTTCATGATGTGACCTATGACAATATAAAAGCTCGCATTGCTGAGATTGAAGAAGGCGTGTCTGTTGATGAGGCTGAAGGGATGGTCGCATGAACATCATGTAACTGGCCGACAAATAAAGAGGACAAAAATGAAAACCGATAAATTGCAAAATATGAAAGGCGGCTGGTTTATCGGCAATTTTGACCCGTCCCTGTTCAAAACAAACGATTGCGAAATTGCCGTCAAATCATATAAAAAGGGAGATTATGAAGCTCCTCATTACCACAAAATCGCAACCGAATACACGGTCATCATTATGGGGCGCGCCAAAATGAACGGCGTCGAATACCATGCCGGTGACATCGTTATTATGGAGCCGAACGAAAGCACGGACTTTGAATGTCTGGAAGACGGCACAACAAATGTTGTCGTAAAAATCCCGGGCGCCAACAATGATAAATATCTGACAGAGGAAAGGCAGCGGTAAAATGAAAAGCCTGTCCGAAAATGAGGCGGTAGATCCCAAGGATGTTTCTGTTGTTGTCCAAGGCGCTGTGGACAGACATATAACGCCTAAAACGTTAAAAAGCATACGCGCGCATCTTCCCAAAGCGACCATCATACTTTCAACATGGAAAGGGGAAGACGTCTTTGGACTGGATTATGACATATTGATTGAAAATGATGATCCGGGGGCCTTTCAGATGAACGTGCGTGAACAGAACAACGTCAAAAGACAGATATGTTCTACACGCAACGGGATTTTAGCGGCCTCCGGAAAATATGTATTAAAGCTGCGCTCTGACCTTGTGCTGCAGGATTCCGGATTTTTGAAATATTTCGGAAGATTCAACGCTTATGATTCCGATTGGAAGTTCGTGAAAAATAGAATCCTTGCCTCCACCATTGCATCACGCCATCCAGAGCGCTTTGAAACGGCGTTCTGCCTCAGTGACTGGGTGTTTTTCGGAGACAGGGAAGACATGCTGAATCTGTGGAGTGCGGAATATCCGACAGAAGAAGAGCAGAACTGGTTCAACCAGCATCTGCGGGATCTGCGAACCATATATAAACAGCCATCTTTAATCAGCCGGTTCAATCCTGAACAACACATACTGATAGACTTTCTTAAAAGAAACAGCCATGCGGACATAGCGGCTGACAGTATGTTTGACAATAATCCGGCAGCGGCGGTGCAGACTTTGCACTCTATTGTGAATAATTTTGTATTATTATCGCCAAGGCAATATGGATTCAGGTGGATGAAGAAAACCAAACGTGTCACGGATAGATGGCACATATTCACGCACGCAAAATGGTTGCGGGAATATAATAGGCTGGCAAATGGCCGCGTGAGGATTCCGCTGGTGGATTGGGAGCAGCTCTCCTATTTACGGCATTTCTGGCTTGCAAAGAAAAGACTGATTGCCCAACGCCGTCATTGCGCGCGTGGCGCTTTGAGGAGGCTATGCCATCCATTTTCCGAGCCATGGCGCAGGACTGATGCAAAAAAGTCCGGCGCGCCGCTGATGACGGTTGTTATTCCAACGCATAACCGGCTTGCTCTGCTGCGGCAGACTCTGGAATCCCTGTGCCTGCAGACATCCAGAAACTTTGACGTTGTCATTGCGGACGATTCGCCGCAGCCGGAAACGCGCAAAGCGATAGAATCTCTGGCCCATGCGTTACTGGGACGCGCCGGCATAGATTTCAAATACATATTCACATCAGAAAATCTCGGGCAGGTGAAAAACACTAATCAGGCGCTGCAAAAGGCGGCAGGGAAATATGTGCGCATCCTGCATGATGATGATGTGCTGCATCCGCATGCCATAAAAGAAGAAATCGCATTGATGGAAAAATATGACGGGCGGATTTCATGCCTGTTTCATAAAACTATCGCGTTCACGCAAGGGATGCCGGTCTTTAAAGCCGGTCGTGCGCGCTATCGGCTTTGCAAATATGATGATCTTGTTATGGGATTTTTACACACGGGCTGCGCCGTGCCGTCTGCCATGGTTTTTCCCCGCGATGTGCTGGAACAAATCGGGCTTATGAACGATTCATTTGTGCGCGCGTGTGATTGGGATTTTTTTTACCGTTTGGTCGCGCATGCAAAGGAAAACGGACGCCGTGTCATTTGCGTAAAGCCGAGATATTTGGGGTATAGAAAGGGCCATGCCGACAGCAATACCAACAGAAAAGATATTGCGATGAAAAACTTTCTGGAATACGACACTATTATGGCCACCATTGCAGGCGATTTGCCGCGCTACGGATTTTCGTCGGAGGCAATAAATTATTTTATTGCAAAATCAACAGAATACAGGTATCTCAGAATGCTGAGGGAAGTGAAATCGATGCCGCCGCAGGATGCGCAGGTATTCAAGGATATGATTTTCGACCTCGTTGCGAATACGAATGACCTCGACAGCATCTTTTGCTGGAACAGCCGCTTTTACGGGGGATACAGGAACTTTGTCGCCAAAAAATATCATGTGTAAAACAAAGGATATATCGTTCGTCATACAGGGCAAGGTAAACCCTGAAGTCACCTCGCAGGCGATGGCCGGCATTCGCGCGCTTTTTCCGGACGCGGAAATCGTGTTGAGCACTTACACCGGAACTGACACGACGGGGCTTGATTGTGACAAGGTGGTGCTGGTGGAAGATCCCGGGTGCTTTTTCTATAACGGTAGAGAAAATAACATAAACCGGCAGATACAAACCACGTTGGAGGGCTTGAAGGCGGCAACACGCACCTATGCGTTTAAGTTACGAACGGATTTTATAATAACGGGGCGCGGCTTTCTGGATTATTTTGACCTGTTCCCAAAGTCTGATGAAAACTATAAAGTTTTCGAGCACAAGATTTTGTCGTGCGTATTTTTTGCGCGCGATCCACGCAAGAGAAAGCCTCGATCTTTTCACCCGTCAGATCTTGCGTTTTTCGGCCTTCGCGCGGATTTGTTGAAATTATTCGATATTCCTTTTATGACAGAGGAAGAGTCTGTTTCTTACAAAAAAGGCCGCTACAAATATGTGCCGGAGCAGCATATTTGGGTTAATTGTTTGTTGAAAAGCGGCAAGGAAATCCATTTTAAACACCAAAGAGACACAAGCGAAAAAATAGCCACAGATACTGAAAAATACGCTGTTTCCAACTTTATATATCTGGATTTCGAGCAGTTCAGTTTAGTCACCCCCAAGCATTTAAGCGCGGTGACATCCAATCATTTTCGTGATGTTATTACCCATATTGAATGGCAGCGGCTTTATCGAAAGTATCTGGATGTCTCGCTGGTTGTGCCGGAGCGGGACCCTATGCGCGATTTTCTGGAGAAAAAAACTTTTGGGTTCAGGCGGGCTGATTTTATTGCCAAACTTTGTGCGATATTTTTTGTCGGAAAACCTCTGCGCAATTTCAGGCGTGAAATCCGAAAGAAAATATATCAGCGCCTGACGAGGGATATATGTCTACAGTAATATCAAAAATCAAATCATTTATTAAAAATGATAACCCGCAGATGCAAATCAAATGGTCTTTATATGGGCGCGTGTGGCGCGAAATCGGCAAGCCGCATTGGAAGTGGCTGGCGATCGGGGTTTTGTGCATTACCATTGCTGCCGGTGCTGAAGCGTTTTCCATTACTTTGGTTAAGAAAATTGTCGATAAGGCTTTTGTTGAAAAAAATATGGCGTCCTTATACCTCATTGGCTTGCAAATTGTCGGCGCTTTTACCGTGAAAGGGGTGTTTAATTACATCAAAGTCCTTACCATGGCCAAGGCGGGGTTGCTCGGCGCGACCGGTTTACGACGGCGTATTTATGCCCATATGATACAACAGCCCATGCGCTATTTTCATAAAACTCATACCGGCATTCTTATGAACTATTTCACCGGTCTGGCAAACGCTGTGCTGAGTCTGGTTACAGAGCAGATGATAAATGTCATTCAAAACGTCGTAACATTGTTTATGATGTTAGGCGTGATGTTTTGGTATGCGCCGCAGATGACGGGCGTTCTGGTGTTTCTTGCGCCTGCGATTGTCATTCCCCTGACGATTATAACGCGCAAACGTCGCGTTGTTTCCCGCAGAAGCTTTGGCGCGGACGCAGACTCCATAACCCATATTACGCAATCTTTGGAAGGCATCAAGACGATACAGGCATTCTGTAACGAGGATTTTGAAAAACAAAATATGAATACTATCGAAAATACGCGCGTTAAACTCGGATTCAAGGCGGCGCAACTTGCCGGCATGCAGTCGCCTTTGCTGGAGATTATGATCTCCATAGGCCTTTGCATCGCTCTTGTTTCAGGAGGGTATTTTATAAAAGAGGGCTCTCTTTCCACCGGCGATTTAATCGCTTTTTTGCTGGCTCTCACGGCGGCCTACAAGCCCGCAAAAACGTTGACAAGCGTAAGCGGCGGCATACAGGGCGGCCTTATCGCAGCGGAAGGGTTGTTCACGTTTTTAGATAGCAAGCCCGAACTGCTTGAAGCGCCGGACGCCAAAGAACTGGAGTCTGCTCCGATGGCTGTCCGGTTTGATAATGTCTCATTTTGCTATAACAAGGCTGACGGCGATGTCCTGCGTGACGTATCGCTGGATATAAAGCCGGGGGAAGCCTGCGCTTTTGTCGGTCCCAGCGGCGGGGGGAAATCGACTCTGTTCAATATGCTGTCTCGTTTCTGGGATCCGCGCGAAGGCGTTATTTCCATCAATGGGACGGATATTCGTGAATATACGTTGAAATCGCTGCGCGGCAATATAGCGAATGTTTCTCAGGACGTATTTCTCTTCAAGGACACGATTGCGGAGAATATAAAATACGGACATCCGGGCGCTACGATGGCGCAGATAGAAGCGGCGGCCATCGCTGCCAATGCTCATGAGTTCATTGTCGGGTTTCCTCAGCAATATAAACAGCTTGTCGGCGAGCGCGGGGTCATGTTGTCCGGCGGACAGAAGCAGCGCATTGCCATCGCGCGCGCTATATTGAAAAACGCGCCGATTTTGCTGCTGGATGAAGCGACGAGCGCGCTCGACACACATTCCGAAAAGCTGATACAGGCCGCGCTCAAGGAACTTATGAAGGGCCGCACGACTTTTGTTATTGCGCACCGCCTTACCACCATTTTGGATTCAGACCTCATTTGCGTTGTCAAGGACGGGCGCATTGTCGAGCGAGGAACAGACGAGGAACTCACCGCTCTTGGCGGCGTCTATAAAAGATTGAAAGACAGTCAATTCAAAAATGATAAGGCGCAGGCGCAGCGCGTTTGATTCGGCGCGGCGCCCTTTTCTGCCCTTAGGGATAACGGCTTGATTTTGCGGCTTGAAGTAAAGTTGTCCCCAAGGCCTCTTGAGGGCTCTGCCTTGCCATGTTAAACAAAAATCTCTGACATTTTGAGGATGATTAGGTATGAACATTACGCTTGAAAGCGCCCAGCTTTTAAAATGCTTGAGCCATATTCAAACAGTGGTGGAGCGCCGCAATACGATCCCTATTCTTGCCAATGTGCTGATCCGCGCTGAAAAAGGCGTTGTGTCCTTTGTCGCAACGGACATGGAGATCGAGGTCAAGGAAACATTAAACGCCGCCGTGGGCCGCGTGGGCAGCATAACGGCGCCGGCGCATACGCTTTACGAGATCGTGCGCAAACTTCCCGATGGCTCGCAGGTCGAGCTTGCGGCGGAAAGCGGGAAGGGGCAAGCCGCCACCACGCAGCTTGTGCTGCGCGCGGGGCGTTCGCACTTCAAGCTTGGATGCCTGCCGGTTGAGGATTTTCCCAAAATGCCGGAGGGCGATCATACGCACAAGTTTTCACTTGCGGCGGATGATCTTGCCGATTTGATCGACAAAACCCGTTTTGCCATTTCAACGGAAGAAACGCGCTATTACCTTAACGGCATTTACTTGCACGCCACGCAGGCCGAAGGTGTGGATGTGCTGCGCGCGGCTGCGACAGACGGGCATCGTCTTGCGCGCGTGCAGATGGCTTTGCCCAAAGGCGCGAAGGGGCTCGCGGGCGTTATCATACCGCGCAAGACGGTCAATGAAGTGCGCAAGCTTTTGGACGGTGCCTCGGGCCATCTTGAAGTTGCGCTTTCCGAGTCGAAAATCCGCTTTACCTTTAACGGGATTGTTGTGACCTCCAAGCTGATTGACGGCACTTTCCCTGATTATGAGCGCGTGATTCCCACAGGCAACGACAAGATCGTTGATGTCGAAGCGCGCGGCATGGCGGCGGCGGTGGATCGCGTGGCGACGATTTCTTCCGAGAAGTCTCGCGGGATCAAACTTTCCATCAAAGCGGGACAGATGACTCTTGCGGCCAGCGCGCCCGAAGCCGGAAGCGCCAGCGAGGAGATTGAGGTGCGCTATGACGGCCCTGCGCTCGATATAGGTTTTAACGCCCGCTATATTCTGGACATTCTTGCGCAGGTGGAAAGCGAGGGCGCGCGGTTTTCCTTTGCGGATGCTCAGGCGCCCGCCATTGTGCAGGATGCGGCGGATGCAAGCGCTCTTTATGTTTTGATGCCTATGCGCGTTTGATGGCTTTGTCGATCTCGTCCCTTACATTGACGAACTTCCGCAATCATGCGGATTTCTCGCTTGTGCATGATGGAGCTTGCGTTGTGCTGACGGGGCCCAATGGAAGCGGCAAAACGAATGTTCTTGAAGCTATCAGCCTGTTTATACCCGGGCGCGGCATGTGCAGGGCCACGCCGGATGAATGGCAAAACAGGAATAACAATGCGCCTTGGGCGGTGCGGGCGGATTTCAAGACGGTTTTGGGCGTGACGCACATCGCCACGGGGTGCGATCAGCAGGATCAAAGCCGCGTGCTTTTGATTGACGGACAAAGCGTCAAAAGCCAGCAGGCCTTGCTGGATTATGTGGCGATGGCGTGGATCACGCCGCAGATGGATCGCATTCTGGTTGAAGGCCCCGCAGCGCGGCGGCGGCTTTTGGATCGCATGATTTTTAGCTTTGATGCCGCGCATGCGGGCCGCGTTCACCGCTATGAAAAAGCCATGCGCGAGCGGTTGAGCCTTTTGCGTCAGAATTGTCAGGACAAAAGCTGGTTTTCCGGTCTTGAGGATGACATGGCGCGCACGGGCGTGGCCATTGCGGTTGCGCGTTTGCAGCTTATTGAATCGCTGCAAAAAGCGATTGAGGAAGCGCACAGCGCGTTTCCCCGCGCTGTTTTGCGTCTTCAAGGCGCGCTTGAAGACAGGCTTGCGGTAAGTCCCGCTTTGCTTGTTGAAGACTGGCTGCGCGGGGCTTTGGCGGAATCGCGTTTTCAGGATATGCAAACGCAAACTTGCAGCGTGGGTGCGCACCGCAGCGATCTTGTCGTCACGCATGACGCGCAGGGCGTTCGCGCGGATCTTTGTTCAACAGGCGAGCAAAAGGCGCTTCTTGTTGCGGTGATACTGGCTTATGCGCGGCTTTTGGAAAATGCGCGCGGTATGAAACCTTTGCTTCTTTTGGATGATATTACGGCGCACCTCGATCAGACAAGGCGGCGGGCCTTGTTTGAGGAAATCACCTTTCTTGGTGTTCAGGCTTGGCTGACGGGAACGGACGTAGCCGTTTTTGAGCCTTTTCTGGCCCAAGCTTTTCACTGCGTTCTAGGGAAGACGGAAAAAGAGGCCTTGTGTGTAGCGCTTTAGGCTTTTTCATGTTAAGAGGGCCCTTATGGATATTTATCTTCCCATTGCCGAAATGTCCGTTCCTGTTCAGCATCTGATCGGCGCCGGTCTTGTTGTGGGTTTGCTGTCGGGGCTTTTCGGTATCGGCGGCGGGTTTTTGATGACTCCTTTTTTGGCCTTTATGGGCCTTCCTGCAGCGGTGATTGTGGCCTCGCAGGCGATGCAGCAGGCCGGAACCAGCCTTTCCGGCGCTCTGGCGCAGTTCAAACGGCGTCAGGTTGATCTACAAATGTCGTTTGTTTTGATTGTCGGTTCCGTGGTCGGCACAATGGCCGGCGTGCAGCTTTTTGTGTGGCTTAAACAGATCGGGCAGATCAATCTGGTCATTATGATTTGCTATGTGTCTTTGCTTTCCATTATCGGGGCTTTGATGTTTTTCGAAAGCGCGCCGCGTTTGTTTAAGAAAAAAACGAAAGACAGGCGCGCCCAGCGTACCACATCTTCGCGCGTTGCGGCGGCCTTGCAGGATGAGGTGACCCTCGGCTGGGGCGCGGATTCGGTTTTTGCAACGGAGTTTAAAGTTTCGAACCTGCGTGTAAATATGTTTGTGCCTTTGGGGCTTGGCGTGATGGCAGGGCTTTTGGTGTCTTTGCTCGGCGTGGGCGGCGGCTTTGTTATGGTGCCGGCCATGATTTACGTTTTAAAAATGCCGCCGCGTCTTGTGAGCGGAACCTCGCTTGTTCAGATTGTTTTTGCCTCGGCCATTTCCGGTGTGATGCATTGCGTGCTGAATGGCAGTGTGGATGTGATTTTGACTCTTGTTATGCTGCTTGGCAGCGTGATGGGTGTTCCGCTCGGCGCCCGCTTTTCTTACCGCCTGCGTCCCGAAATTGCGCGCTTTCTTATGGCTGTTTTGATTTTAGGGGTGGCCGCCATGCTGCTGCGGGAATTGATCGTTGTTCCCGATCCCAAGTTCGTTGTCGATATAAAGGTGCTGCCATGAGATATGTCTGCGCCTTGATCCTTTTGCTTGTGATGGCCTCTCCTGCCTTGGCCGAGCGTGAGGCTTTGGTGGATCTTGCCGAGGATTTTGTCCCCGTTGCTCAGGATTTTGACGGCGCGCGCGTGACCGTGTTCGGCGCGCTACAACAGCCGCGTTCGGATATTGTCGCGGTTTTTGAAGGGCCGAAAGCGCGCTCTTTGGTGCGGCCAAAAGTGCGCCAGCTGGGAATCTGGATTAATGGGCAGCCGCAGGAGCTTGACAATGTGATAAGTTTTTATGCCGTGCTGACCTCGCGCCCTTTGGCGCAGATCGGCAAGGATTCACTTTGGGCGCATCTCGGCGTTGGGATTGACAGGCTTGATCTCCCCGGGCAGGCGGGCGAAGGCGTGCGTCAGGATCGCATTGCCAAGGGGCTTTATACGGAGCAGGAAGGCGTCATTACGATCCGCGATAGCAAGCTTTTCCGCGCGGATATTCAGTTGCCACCCAATGTGCCCGTCGGTCTTTATACCGCGCGCATTTTTGAGATTCAGAAAGGCAAAGTCATCGCTTCGCGCATCACGCATTTCACGATTGCGCAGGTGGGCGTCGGCGGGCAGGTTAAAAAACTCGCGCGCACCAATCCTTGGTCTTATGCCGCTTTAAGTCTTGCTTTGGTTTTGGCTGTGGGAAGTGTTTCGGCTTATGCGTTCCGGCGCGCCTGTTAACAACGAAAAAGGTGGGTTTTTATGAGACGATCCAACCAACCAACCCTTCTTGTCGTGGCGGATGAAAGCGCCGCGTTCAGTCTTGCATTGACTTATGCCGTGCAACAGGTTCAGGCTTTGCATGAAGGGCGCGTTGCCATGCTTTGCGTTGTGACGCCCCAAGACGGCATCGAGGCTTTCGGCGGTGTCGAGCGCGCCATGGATGATGAAGCTTTTTCCCGCGCGCGGGAAAGAATCGCGCAGCATGAAGCCTATGTTAAAAAGGAAACCGGCAAAAATCCGGTTGTTTATTATAAAAAGGGCGAGCCTCGGGATGTTTTGCTTGAACTGATCGCGCAGGAGAAAGGCATTGAGCTCCTTGTTCTGGCGGCCAATACGCAGGATATGCGAAGCAACCCGCTGATCCGCTATCTGACAAGCGACAAAGGTTTGCGCCGGCTGAAAGTTCCTCTGGTGATTTTGCCGGACAGCCTTGCGGACTAAAAACAAAGGAGACTTGACATGTTTATACAAACCGAAGATACCCCCAACCCCGCCAGCATGAAGTTTATCATAGGTCGCGAAGTCGTGCGCGAGCCTTTGGACATTGCGGATGAAGAAGAGGCCTCTATCTCGCCGCTTGCGCAAAATCTTTTTCAGATCTCCGGCGTTAAAAGCGTTTTTCTCGGCACGGATTTTATCACCGTCACAAAGGATGAACGGGTAAGCTGGCAGGCTTTGCGCCCTTTGGCGATGGCCGTGATTATGGATCATTTTGTGACGGAGCAGCCGGTTTTGTATGAACAGGCGTTTGTGCAAACGCACGAGGCGCAGACGGATGATGAAGTCGTCCGCCAGATCAAGGAGCTTTTGGATCTGCGCATCCGTCCCGCTTTGGCGCAGGATGGCGGCGATGTCGCTTTTGACCGTTATGAAGACGGGGTTGTTTATTTGCGTCTTAAAGGCGCCTGCGCCGGCTGTCCCAGCGCGGCAGCCACGCTGAAGTTCGGGATTGAGCAGATGATGCATCACTTTATCCCTGAAGTTGTTGAGGTCAGGCGGGTTCTTTGAAAGCTTGATTTTTGAGGGACTTGCCCTTAAAGAAGAGGGAAAGAAAGAAGGTTTTATTATGGCTTCACCAAAAGCAACGGCCAATATGGCGCGTGCGGCTTCAGCTTTGCGCGAAAATCTGCTCCGGCGCAAGCTCCAGCAGCAGCAGCAGCGCGCGCGCCAAAAGGAAGATCAGGAAGAAAGGAACAATCCGTCATGTCCGTAATGCCAGACCACTGGATTCGCCAGCAAGCGCTCAAGCACAAAATGATCGAGCCTTTTGAGGAAAAGCAAAAGCGTGACGGCGTGATTTCCTATGGACTGTCATCTTACGGCTATGATGCGCGCGTTGCCGATGAATACAAGATTTTCACAAATATTGATAACGCCATTGTTGATCCCAAGAACTTTTCTGAATCAAGTTTTGTCGATCGCCAGACCGACATCTGCGTTATTCCGCCGCACTCTTTTGTGCTGGCGCGCACGGTGGAATATTTCCGCATTCCGCGCGACATTCTTGTTATATGTCTGGGCAAATCGACTTATGCGCGTTGCGGCCTTATCGTGAATGTCACGCCGCTTGAACCTGAGTGGGAGGGGCATGTGACGCTTGAGATCTCTAACACCACGCCCCTGCCGGCGCGTGTTTTTTCAAATGAAGGGCTTTGCCAGTTCCTGTTCCTCAAAGGCGACAGCCCGTGCGAGGTGTCTTATGCGGACAAGGGCGGCAAATATATGGGGCAAAAAGGCGTGACCCTGCCGAGAATGTAGTAAAGGAGGTTGTTCATGGATCAGATGATTATTCGCGGTGGCGTTCCTTTAAAAGGAACCATTGCCATCAGTGGCGCCAAAAACGCGGCGCTTCCTTTGCTTGCGGCCAGTCTTTTGACGGATGAGGTTCTGACTTTGCACAATGTTCCGCAGCTTGCCGATATTACGGCGATGGGGCGTTTGCTTGCGCAGCACGGCGTTGATTTTTCGCTTGAAGGGTTTGAAGGCTCCGGCCACAGCATGGCTTTATGCGCCAAGACCATCACAAGCACCACGGCACCGTATGATCTTGTCCGCAGAATGCGCGCCAGCGTTCTGGTTTTGGGGCCTCTTTTGGCGCGTTGCGGACAGGCGCGGGTGTCTTTGCCGGGCGGGTGCGCCATCGGAAGCCGTCCTGTGGATCTTCATATCGCCGCGCTTGAGAAGATGGGCGCTGAAATTGTTATTTGTGACGGCTATATGCAGGCGCGCGCGCCTCAAGGGCTGCGTGGGGCCGAGATTATTTTTCCGGTCGTAACCGTCACGGGAACCGAGAATGTTTTGATGGCCGCCACCATGGCCAAGGGCGAAACCGTGATTGTCAATGCCGCGCGTGAGCCTGAGGTGACGGATCTTGCCACCTGCCTTGTGGCGATGGGGGCCGTGATTGAAGGAATCGGCACCGACAGGCTTTGCGTTCAAGGGGTGGATCGCCTTCATGGCGCGACTCACCGCGTGATTTCCGACCGTATCGAGCTTGGCACTTATGTTATGGCGGCGGCGATCACGGGCGGGGATCTCCGCTTGATGGGCGCGCGCACCGACAGGCTTAAAACCGTGTTTGCCACGCTTGCGCATGCCGGCGTGCAGATCGACACGATTGAAGGCGGCCTTCGCGTTTATCGCAAGGAAAAAGATCTTCATGGCGTTGATGTGATGACCGAGCCTTTCCCGGGCTTTCCTACCGATCTACAAGCGCAGATGATGGCTTTGATGTGTGTGGCCAAGGGGGCGGCCATGATTACGGAGACTATTTTTGAAAACCGCTTTATGCATGTGCCGGAGCTTGTGCGGATGGGGGCCAATATCACGGTTCATGGCTCTTCCGCCATTGTGCGGGGGGTGGAGCGGCTCAGGGGCGCGCCTGTGATGGCGACCGACCTAAGAGCTTCGGTTTCTTTGGCTTTGGCGGCTTTGGCGGCGGAAGGGGAGACGCGACTCAACCGAATCTACCATCTTGATCGCGGCTATGAGCGGCTTGAGGAAAAACTGGGCGCCTGCGGGGCGCAGATTGAACGTTTGCGCGGCAAGGCAGCCTAGGAGCCCTAAAAAAACCGCTTTCTTCTTGACGAAAGCCTTGAAAAGCGGCATTTTCTTGGCCGGTCTTATTGTTGAAAGTTCAAAATGTCCAAAGAAGATCTTCTTGCCTTTGAAGGGGTTGTTTCGGAAATCCTGCCCAATGCCATGTTTCGCGTGAAACTTGACAATGGTCATGAGATTTTGGCGCACACCTCGGGAAAAATGCGCAAAAACCGCATCCGCGTTCTGGCCGGCGACAAGGTGAATGTTGAAATGACGCCTTATGATCTGACCAAGGGACGCATTACGTTCCGGCATAAGTAGAGCTCTGCTCCCTCGTCCCCCATGTCATTGCGAGGAAGGCCTGAAGGCCTTCCTCGCAATGACAATGAGGTTGACCCGACTCGGTGAATTGGTAAGTATGAAACCGCCAATTGCCCCGAAAGGGCTCTTTTTAATGTACAACCTGCGGTTACCCCCCCCCCCCCCGTCTAGT
>WREW01000013.1 GCA_009779135.1 Alphaproteobacteria bacterium | reverse complement strand
CCTGATACTGTCTTTAGAGGATTCACATCCCCGATCACAGGACCCGCGAATACAGCGGGACTTGCCGCGTTTGGTAATGGGCCATCGCCTGCGCCTTATCGCGCGGCGCGGGCTTGTGATGAGCTGACGGCAAGCGGGCATAGCGACTGGTATCTGCCGGCCTTTGATGAGTTATACACACTTTATTGGGGGGCTGCCTATGGTACGGCCAACGGATTTAGTGGGAGTGCTAGTTATTGGACGTCCACAGAGTCGGATGCTAATACGGCAAGGAAAATAGGCCAAATCTCCAGCTCCCCTTCCGTCAAGGCCAGAACAGACAGTCATGTTGTCCGTTGTGTCAGGCGGGGAGGATAGACCCCCATTGTCACCCGCGAGGCGGGCCGTAAGGCCTGACGGACGCCATCTTGGCGATGTTGCAGGGATTGCCGCGTCAAGCCGGCTGCGCCGGCTTTCCTCGCAATGACAAGTGGGGGGGGTTATTCGGCGAAGGAGAGGGTTACGATTTCATAAGTGCGCAGGCCTTTGGGGGTGTTGACTTCTACGTTTTCGCCTTTTTTCTTGCCGATTAGGGCGCGCGCAAGAGGTGAAGATACGGACAGGAAGCCGCTTTTGATGTCGGATTCCTCATCGCCCACGATCTGGTAGCGGACTTCTTCTTCGGTTTCTTCGTCCACGAGGGTGACCCATGCGCCGAACATCACGGACTCGCCACTTAGCTTGCTGACGTCGATCACTTCGGCGCGGCTGATTTTGTTTTCGAGATCCTGAATGCGGCCTTCGACAAAGCTCTGGCGTTCGCGCGCGGCGTGGTATTCCGCGTTTTCAGACAGATCGCCATGATCGCGCGCTTCCGCAATCGCTTTGATAATGGCAGGACGCTGCATGGTTTTAAGGTCTTTAAGCTCCGCCTCAAGCCGCAAATGGCCCTGGATGGTCATGGGGACTTTATCTGTCATGGCATCCTTCCTTTTCTTTTATAAACGCAGTAAAGACCACCCGCTCTTCCCCCTCCCAAAAGGGCAGCAAGCGCGTGCGTTTTTACCTGTTTGTCCGAAGATACGACTGAATCGACTCAACTTCAAGCGAATCAGCCCGCAGGGCCGCAATGGCCTCGACAGCCGCCGTGGCCGCCGTCATGGTTGTATAATAAGGTATGCCCTCCATCAGGGCTGTGCGGCGGATGCTGAAGCTGTCCGCCAAGGTCTGGGCGTTCTGTTCCGTTGTGTTAATCACAAGGGCGATTTGCCCGTTAATCATGGCATCCACGATATGCGGCTGGCCTTCATAGACTTTATTAATAGGCGTGACGGGCACATCGGCCTTGCTTAGCGCCGTGGCTGTGCCGCGCGTGGCCCGCAGGCTAAAGCCCATGGCCACAAGGCGGCGGGCCAAAATCACGGCCATATTCTTGTCTTCATTTTTCACCGAGATAAAACAGACGCCCTCTTTGGGCAAGTGAAGCCCTGCGCCTATTTGCGCTTTGGCGTAGGCGTGCGCGAAATCATAGTCAAGGCCCATCACCTCGCCCGTGGATTTCATCTCAGGGCCCAAAACAACATCCACATTCGGAAAACGCGCGAAAGGAAAAACGGGCGTTTTGACAGCGACCCATCCGTGCGGTTTCTTGCGTTTGATCTGGCTGTCGCATACGGTTTTTAAGCTTTCGCCCGCCATGATGCGCGCGGCCATGCGCGCTACAGGCTCACCCGTGGCTTTGGCGACAAAGGGCACCGTGCGGCTTGCGCGGGGGTTTACTTCAAGAATAAAAATCTCTTCATCCTTAATCGCAAACTGGACGTTCATCAGGCCGATCACGCCGATGCGGCGCGCAAGAGATTCAGCTTGCCGCTTAACCTCCTGCATAATCGCGCCGGAAAGCGAATAAGGCGGCAAGGCGCATGAGCTGTCGCCCGAGTGAATGCCCGCTTGCTCGATATGCTCCATAATGCCGGCGACATAGACGGCCTCTTGATCCGCAAGCACATCAACATCAAGCTCGGTCGCGTTTTGCAGATACTGGTCGATCAAAACCGGATTGTCGCCCGAGACATGCACGGCCTGATCGATATAACGATTAAGCGCGGGCGTGTCGTAAACGATTTCCATCGCGCGGCCACCCAAGACATAAGAGGGGCGGATCACGACGGGATAGCCGATTTTTTCGGCGACCTCGACAGCTTCGCTTTGTGTGCGGGCAAGGCCATTGGCGGGCTGTTTAAGATGAAGCTCATGCAAAAGCAGCTGGAAGCGCTCGCGGTCTTCGGCAAGATCAATGGCGTCCGGCTGTGTGCCTAAAATGGGGATTTGCGCGTTTTGCAAGGCTTGGGCAAGCCGCAGCGGCGTTTGTCCGCCGAACTGCACGATGACGCCCAGAAGCTTGCCTTTGCTTTGTTCGAGATGGACGATTTCAAGCACGTCTTCTTCTGTCAGAGGCTCGAAATAAAGCCGGTCTGAGATGTCGTAGTCTGTCGATACGGTTTCGGGATTGCAGTTAATCATGATGGCTTCATAGCCGGATTCATGCAAAGCCTGCACCGCGTGGACACAGCAATAATCAAACTCGATCCCCTGCCCTATGCGGTTGGGGCCGCCGCCAAGGATGATGACTTTGTTTTTGTCGGAGGGGTTGGCTTCGTTGGCGTGTGGCGTTGATTCAGGTTCGTAGCAGGCATATAAATAGGGTGTAGTTGAAGCAAACGCTCCGGCGCAGGTATCTACACGTTTGAACACCGGACGGATGTTGAGGGCGTGGCGTTGGGCGGCGACCTCGGCTTCGCTTAAACATGCAAGCTTGGCAAGGCGCGCATCGCCAAAGCCCATGGCTTTGAGCTTTAAAAAGGCGGCGCGGTTGTTTTTGTCCGGCAGGCCATGCGCTTTAACCAGATTTTCTGCTTGAATAAGTTCTTCTATCTGGCGGATAAACCAAGGATCATATTTGCAGACATTGCATATATCTTCAACTCTCATCCCCTGCCGCAAAGCTTGGGCGGCGATCAAAAGACGCTCCGGCACGGCTTTGGCCAGAGCGGCGCGCAGCGAGGCTTTGTCCTGTCCTTCGATAATCACCTCATCCAGACCTGTCAGGCCAATCTCAAGACTGCGCAGCGCTTTTTGCAAAGACTCCTGAAAGGTGCGGCCTATGGCCATCACTTCGCCGACTGATTTCATGGCTGTTGTTAAAACAGGCTCGGTACCCGGGAACTTTTCAAACGCAAAGCGCGGGATTTTGGTGACGACATAGTCAATGGCCGGATCAAAACCTGCTGCTCTGCCTGTTATATCATTGACAAGTTCGTCCAGCGTGTAGCCTACCGCCAGACGCGCCGTGATTTTTGCAATCGGAAATCCTGTCGCCTTGCTTGCGAGCGCTGAGGAGCGGCTGACGCGCGGATTCATCTCGATCACCACAAGGCGTCCGTCCTGCGGGTTAACCGCAAACTGGACGTTCGCGCCGCCCGTATCCATGCCGATCTCGCGCACAATGGCGATCGAGGCTTCGCGCAGACGCTTATATTCCCTGTCCGTCAGAGTCATGGCGGGCGCTACCGTGATGCTGTCACCCGTGTGGATTCCCATGGGATCTACATTTTCAATCGAGCAGACGATGATGCAATGATCCTTGCTGTCCCGCACGATTTCTATTTCATATTCTTTCCAGCCTAAAACTGACTCTTCAATCAGGACTTCGTGCGTGGGGCTTGCAAGAAGGCCGCCGGCGACAATCTCCTGAAACTCGGTTTTGTTATAGGCAACGCCGCCGCCTGTGCCGGCAAGGGTAAAGCTTGGGCGGATAATGGCGGGAAGTCCGACTTCTTTCAGCGCTTCTTGCGCTTCTTCAAGCGTGCGAATAATCATGCTGCGCGGGCTTTCAAGCCCTATTTTATCCATCGCCTGACGGAAAAGCTGGCGGTCTTCGGCTTTGGCGATGACATCGGCTTTGGCGCCGATGAGCGCGATGCCAAGCCTTTCAAGCGTGCCGTCTTTGGAAAGCGCCATCGCCGTGTTCAGCGCGGTCTGTCCGCCCATATTGGGCAAAAGCGCATCCGGTTTTTCTTTTTCCAAAACCTTGGTCACCATTTGCGGCGTGATCGGCTCGATATAGGTCGCATCCGCAAGCTCCGGATCTGTCATGATTGTGGCGGGGTTGGAGTTTATCAAAATCACGCGATAGCCTTCGGCCTTGAGCGCTTTGCAGGCTTGGACG
Organism: Alphaproteobacteria bacterium; assembly: GCA_009779135.1. Taxonomy (GTDB): domain Bacteria; phylum Pseudomonadota; class Alphaproteobacteria; order UBA9219; family UBA9219; genus UBA8914. The sequence continues at coordinate 27,932 of WREW01000013.1, read as the reverse complement.
CCTGAATAATCAAACTCACAGGCTTGGCCGATCACAATGGGGCCGGCGCCGATGATGCAGATGGATTTAAGGTCGGTGCGTTTAGGCATGAGCAGCCTCTTTTCTCAACGCCTCGAGATCAAAATTGCCGTCAGGCGCGTGGCAGATCACGCCCTTGATTGCGCCACCATCGCGGATATGGGCGGTCAAAGCTCTTGTATCAATGTCGCTGATGCCGATGATTTTATGTTCCTCAAGCCATGTTTGAAAATCTTTTTGCGCGCGCCATGATGAAGGCTGCGTTATAGCGGCGCGCAGGATTATGCCGCGCACGGTCGGGGCTTTGGCCTCGCCATCCTCGTCATTGGTGCCGACATTGCCGATATGGGGAAAGGTGAAGATGACAAGCTTTCCTGCATGGGTGGGATCTGTCAGAACTTCCTGATAGCCGGTCATGGCGGTGCTAAAACAGACCTCGCCGATCGCTTTGCCGGTGGCCCCTGCCCCTTGGCCACAAAAAACCGTGCCATCCGCGAGAACAAGCACGGCTTTTATAGAAGCCTTGAGGGATTCCGTTTGGGAATCAGCCCAAGGCGTGCTAGGACGAGTTCGACAAAGCTGTTTTTTCATACGCTCCGGCTTTATTTTTTGTGCGCAAAACGCCCGAACCTTAGGCGTATATCTTCTGCTTTGCAAGACCAAAATTACAGCTTTTGAAAGGAGCATTCCATGCTGCGCCAGCAACTTACCGAAAGCATGAAAGACGCCATGCGCGCCAAAGATGACAAGGCTTTAGGAACCATCCGCCTGATTTTGGCCAAGCTGAAGGAAAAGGATATTGAAGCGCGCGGCGCGGGTAAGGCTGATCCCATCTCGGACGAACAGATTTGCGCCATGATGCAAGGCATGATGAAACAGCGCCATGAATCCATTGCGCTTTACAAGCAAGGCAACCGCCCCGATCTCGTAGCGCAGGAAGAGGCCGAGATCGCTGTGATCGAACGCTTTCTCCCCGCGCAGATGGATGATGACGCGATCAAAGCGGCAGTTGAGAAAGCCATTGCGGAAGTCGGCGCCAGCAGCATTAAGGATATGGGTAAAGTGATGGGGGCGCTGAAAAGCGGTTACGCCGGACAGATGGATTTTGCCAAGGCGGGGGTGGTTGTGAAGGGGTTGTTAGGGTGACCCCCACGCAGGCTCTCCCCCGCGAGGGGGGCCTTTAGGGTTGACGTGGCAATCTCTGCAACATCGCCGAGATTGCCGCGTCAAGCCGCCTGCGGCGGCTTTCCTGCCAATGACAAGTGGGGGGAGCGATTACTTGGGGGAAAAGAGGTTTTTGATTTTTTCGGGGGTTATTTTGCCGGCTTCGAGGGCTTCGAGGATTTCGCGGACTTTCTTTTCGGGGACTCGCTTAAACGTCTTTTTGCCTATGAAGCCGCTGCGGTCGATGGTGGCGGAATCTTTCTTGATGTCCGTGAAAATCAGTATCGTGTTTTTATGGCCTGCATTGATGACATTCACCTGCTCGGCCACAGCTTCATAAATGACTCCGGTTTCCTTGCCGTTGATGTTGGCCTGAGTTTTTGTCAGAAGAATCACATCATGCTGGCCTAGCAAACTGGGCTTTTCGGAAACCCAGCCGCCCCAGACGCGGTCTGTGCCGTCGCCGCATCCCGCAAGCGTGACAAGCATAAAGCAAAACAAGGCAAGTGTGCGTTTGAACATGGCTACTGAACTCCTGTGGGTTGAGGCTGCGCGCGGAGGGTTCTTTTCGGGTTATATCTTACGGGCTGCCTTTCCCCCGTCAAGAAGTTCTTGCAGGCTGCGCCCAGAGGCGTCTTTTTATATTCCGCCCAGATGATGGCGGCCATGGCTTTTGTTTTTTCCTCATAACCGAAGTGATCAAGATCCCTAAGCTCCTGCAAAAGGCTTGCGACATTTCCGGCCAGATTGGCGTAAATCGGTTTTTCGCTTTTGCTTAGGTCAAAGTCATGGAGTTTTCCAAAGACGGTGACATTATTCCAGCAGGCCGTTTCAAGATGAACAGGATTTATGCTCGACAGCTGTTTTTGTGTCATTTTGTCAATGGTTCTTGCCAGCTTTAAAGTCTCGCTTTTTGTGCGCGCGCCAAGAAGCCTTTCGCCTAAAATCTTCATGAAGTCACGCCTTGGTGTTATTTGCGGCGTGGGTTTTTGTTTTTCCTGAGAAGGCTTATATATTTTTAGCGCCAGATCGCCATAGCACTGAATAGTGCGGCCCAGATAATCGTTAAAGTAATCATTAAAATGATCCTTGAGGCCGTTGCTTGCGGCGACATATTTTTTCCTCAGCTCTTCAATGCGGCCCAGAATCTTATGGCTGTCATGGACGCAGGTGAGCGCGTCGGTTTTATTGATCTCTGTTGCGCGGTCTTTGATATTTTCCAGACAGACGACAACTTTTTTCATCACAAGCGCATCGCGCGACCATTGTTTTTTCCAGTTTCCGTCAGGGCGGCTTTGACGTAGAACAAAATGATTCGCGGCGGCTCTGAACTCTCTGAGGACAGCCCGCATGGGCAATTTATCTAAAAGGTCATAATTTACTGGCATTTTCACCTCTTTTTGAAAGAATGTTCCAGAATCGCTGCATTATAGGCAATAAACAGAAAAGGCGATAAGAAAGAAAGTATTTTGTTAGTCTTTTATGGTTAATGGCCCTACAGGGGTGCGGGTGTTAAAATCTTTCCTTTTCGGACTTGTTTTGGGGTATAACTCCTTCCCATGACGAGCTTTCCTTCGGCTTTTCTTGACAGTTTGCGCGAGCGTCTTCACCTTTCCGAGGTGATCGGGCGGCGTATGCGGCTTGCCCGCGCCGGACGCGAGTTTAAAGGATGCTGTCCTTTTCATAAGGAAAAGACTCCCAGCTTCACTGTGAATGATGAAAAAGGATTCTTCCATTGCTTCGGCTGCGGCGCGCATGGCGATGTGATCGGCTTTACCATGCGCATGGACGGGCAGAGTTTTCCCGAGGCTGTTGAAAATCTCGCCGCGCAGGCGGGGCTTGTCGTTCCTTCCAACACGCCGGCCATGCGGGCCAAGTTTGACAAGGAAAAGCATCTTTACGATCTTCTTGAGCGCGCCACTTTGTTTTTTGAAGATCAGCTTTGGCAACCGGCGGGCAGCGCGGCGCTTGCCTATCTTCAAAAACGCGGGCTTTCGGCGGAGCGCATACGCGGTTTCCGCCTTGGGTTTGCGCCTTCGGAATCCAAGGCTCTTATACGCAGCCTTTCAAGCGAAGGCTTTACGACCGAGAGCATGGTCGAAGTCGGGCTTATCAAAAAATCCGAGCGGCAGGATGATTATTACAGCTTTTTTCGCGGGCGCGTGATTTTTCCTGTGGCGGACAAGCGTGGACGCACTGTCGCTTTCGGCGGGCGCGTTTTGGATAAAAGTGAACCGAAATATTTGAACTCCCCCGACCATCCGCTTTTTCACAAGGGGCAGCTTCTTTACGGGCTTTCGCGCGCGCGGCTTGCTTTGCAGGCGGGGCAGCCTTTGATCGTTGTGGAAGGCTATATGGATGTGATCGCTTTGGCGGATTCCGGTTTTATGGGGGCTCTTGCGCCTTTGGGTACGGCGCTGACTGAAAACCAGCTGGCGGTTCTTTGGCGCCTTTTGCCGTCTGTGGACGGGCGTGACCCTTCCCGCGATTACAGCCCTATTCTGTGTTTTGACGGCGATCAAGCGGGGCTGCGCGCCGCAACGCGCGCGGCGGAGCGTGTTTTGCCCCTTCTTAATGCCGGACAAAGCGTGCGGTTTGCCTACTTGCCTGCCGGGCAAGATCCCGACAGTCTTTTGCGCAGTCAGGGACGCGCCTCCATGCAGGCGGTTTTGGATCAGGCCAAGCCCATGATTGACGCGCTTTGGGATATGACTCTTTCCGGACGGCGGCTTGGCACGCCTGAGGAGCGCGCGGGGGCCGCCCGCGCTTTGCGCCTTAAAATCGCGCAGATTAAGGATGAAAGCGTGCGCGCCCTTTATAAAAACGAGATGGAGCGGCGTTTTTCCAGCGCTTTCGGCTGGCATGGCGGCAAAGCGCGCTCCTTCACGCCCCCTGCCCCGCCTGTGCCGCCGCTGGCGCCGCCGCAGCAGATGCGCCAGAAGATTTTGCTGGCGCTTATGGTTAATTACCCCCCTCTTTTCGAGGATTTCGGCGAGGATTTTGCCACAATCGCCTTTGCAGATCCGGCTCTGGCCACAGTGGCGCAACAGCTGGTGCAGATTTTTGCAACAGAAGGCTACGAAACTCTTGACGTGGAGGCCCTTTATCGCCAATTCTCCGCAGGGGATCATGCGCATGGCGTGACAGAAAAGCTGGATCAGATCTTTTCCGAATCCACTTATCTTCATGCTGGTTTTGCGCGGCCCTCGCGTTCGATCGAGCAAGCACGGTGGGGTTGGAAATCCATCTGGAACACATACTTACAAGAACAGCTTCATGCTGATTTGAAAGCCGCAACCCGCCTTTGGCACGATGATCCCTCGGATGCCAATATGACGAGGTTGATGGCTCTTCGTCAGCAGCTTGAATCTTTGTCGCGCGAATCACAGGCGGCTGCCGTTGATGGCGATCAGCAGGAATCCGCTCCGGCGGGCGGCTGAAAGGTTTTATAAACGAGAGACAATCATGGCCAAGAAAACATCCAAGGCACCCGTTAGAGCGAAAAAGCCCGCTCCTAAAAGCGCGGCGGCAAAAACAAAAATTGCCGCAAAAACTTTAAGCAAGCCCGCAGCGCTGAAACCTCTTGCGCGTCTCAAGGCGCTTGCGATGAAAGCCAAGCTTGCCAAGCCTCCGGCCAAAAAACCTGCGCTTGAAAAGAAAAGCAAGCCCAAAGCGCCCGTTAAAGCGCCTGTCAAGGAAACCAAGCCGCTTAAAGTGGTCAAGGAAAAGCCTCTTAAAACCAAAGCGCCCAAACCTGAGGAAAAAAAGAGCGCCAAGCCGGACGCTAAAGAAGCGGCGCGGCCCGCGCCGTCCAAAGATTCCGATGAGGTTTTGCAAGAAGATTCCGCCGTTGAATCTCCCGTCATCGAAACCGGCCCCGATGCCGTCAAGCGCATGATCGCGCGCGGCAAGGAGCGCGGCTATGTCACGGTTGATGAAATCAACGCCGTTTTGCCGCAGGATAAAATCAATTCGGACGTTATTGAAGATACGATGGCGTTGCTGTCCGACATGGGAATCAATGTCGTTGACAGCGAAGATGACGAACCGCCCCCTTCGAATGAGGAACAAGAACCGCTTGAGGGCGAGGAAGAGGTCAAAGGTAATGTCAGCGCCGAGGCCGGTCGCACGGATGATCCTGTGCGCCTTTATTTGCGCGAAATGGGCACGGTTGAGCTTTTAAGCCGCGAGGGCGAAATCGCCATCGCCAAGCGCATCGAAGCCGGCCGCGAGATGATGATTAGCAGCATTTGTGAATCGCCTTTGACCATTTATGCCCTGCTCGGCTGGCATGATGCTTTGGTTGAAGGCAAGATGCTGCTGCGCGATGTGATTGATCTTGAGGCCACCTATGGCGGCGCGATTGATGGTCAGGAAGATCTTCTTGCCGCGCAGGCAAGTCCGGAAGAAACTGAAGAATCCTCGATGCTCGAGGGTGAAGAGGATGAGGAAGAGTCCGATTATGATCTCGATCATGATGAGGAAAATCTTTCTCTTTCCATGCTTGAGGAAAAACTGCGTCCCCAAGTGATGGAGGTGTTTGACAAGATTTCATCCACCTATAACAAACTCTCACGCCTTCAGACGCAGCGTCATGCCGCACTTGCGCGTGGCGAGGAGATGTCGGCACAGTCCAACAAAAAATACGACGCCATCAAGGCCGAGCTTGTTGCGCTGGTGCGCACGGTGCGACTGAACAACCATCGTCTTGAGCAGCTTGTCCAGCAGCTTTACACGCTGAACCGGCGTTTGCTCGGCATTGAGGGGCGCATTTTGCGCCTTGCCATGGATTGCGGTGTCAAACGCGAGGATTTTCTTGCGCGCTATGCGCATCACGAGCTGGATTCAAACTGGCTGGCATCCGTTTTTAATCCCAAAAAGCAGGATGCGCCCAAGAAAAAGAAAAGCGGCGGAAAGAAAGACGGCACGGACACCGGCGCCATGTCCATGCAGGAGGATGAACCCGTCAAAACCGCGCCCGCCAATGTCAAGGCATGGACTAAGTTTGTTGAGCGTCACGAGGGTGAGGTTGAACGGTTGCGCGGGGAAATCTCGGCTATCTGTGATGAGGCGGGCTTGCCGCTCGAAAGCTTCAAACGCATTGTTACGACCGTTCAAAAGGGCGAACGTGAATCAAGCCGCGCCAAGAAGGAAATGGTTGAGGCGAACCTGCGTCTTGTGATCTCGATCGCCAAAAAATATACCAATCGCGGTTTGCAGTTCCTTGATCTTATTCAAGAGGGCAATATCGGCCTGATGAAAGCCGTTGAAAAGTTCGAATATCGGCGCGGCTACAAGTTTTCAACTTATGCCACTTGGTGGATCAGGCAGGCGATCACGCGCTCCATCGCTGACCAAGCGCGGACGATCCGCATTCCTGTTCACATGATTGAAACCATCAACAAGCTTGTGCGCACAAGCCGCCAGATGCTTCATGAAATCGGACGCGAGCCCACGCCTGAGGAGCTTGCCGAAAAACTTCATATGCCGCTCGAAAAAGTGCGCAAGGTTCTTAAAATCGCCAAGGAGCCTATCAGTCTTGAAACGCCCATCGGTGACGAGGAAGACTCGCATCTTGGCGATTTTATCGAGGATAAGAACGCGGTGCAGCCTTTGGATTCGGCGATTTTGGGCAATCTGCGCGAAACCACCACGCGCGTTTTAGCCACCCTCACCGCGCGCGAGGAGCGTGTTTTGCGCATGCGCTTTGGCATCGGTATGAACACAGACCACACGCTTGAGGAAGTCGGCCAGCAATTCAACGTCACGCGCGAACGCATCCGCCAGATCGAAGCCAAGGCATTGCGCAAACTCAAGCACCCTTCCCGCTCGCGCAAGCTAAGGAGCTTTTTGGATACGTAAGAGGGGCGTTATAATGGCGAAAGTCGATGATGCGAAGCGTGAATATTTGGTTAGGACATTTTCTCGCACGAAGCGGAAAGACTATGAGAATTATATTCTGAACGCGATTTGGCACAAACTTGATCGAAGCGATATTCAGCCTGTCACACAGCAATTCATAAAAAGATCAGATGGAAAATACGCCCTTGTGGATTTATATTTTCCGCAGCTTGGCATCGGTGTTGAATGTGATGAGTTTCATCACACTAAAAACGCGGAGAAAGATTTAGACCGCACGCTTACGATGGAAGAAATGCTTTCGGTTTATGATGAAACCAAGGATTTTAAACTTTACAGAATAGAAGCTTATAAGGGTATAGAACATATCGAGAAGAAAATTAATGATGTCGTAAAGGCCATCAAAAATAAAATCCAGCGAAAAAATCCGCCTGCTTGGAACTTCGATGAAGATCCTTATAAGGTCGCTCTAAAAAAAGGGTGTATCCATATTAAGGACAGGCTTGCATTTGGAAAAATTGTGGACATATGTCGCTGTTTTGGAAGAAATCCCAAGCGCATGCAACAAGCTTATTTTTATATCGGGCAAGGATGCCAGTTATGGTGTCCGAAACTCGCGGTTGCTGATGCTGATGGGAAACCTCGATCTGTGGCAAGAGGATGGGTCAATACATTGTCAGAAGATTGGGAGAATATCTTTGAAAAAAATGACGATCCGGAAAAGATGCTCAGCCTCGATAAAACAAGTAGAATGCGGCCGCGCATTACTTTTGCTAAAAGCACGGATATATTAGGGCGCAAAGCATACAGGTTTATTGGTGTTTATAAGCTTGATCCCAAAGCTTCAAAAAGAAAGCGCGTTTATAAGAGGATAGCACAATCTATTGACCTCACCCTCTGGAAGGGCTGAAGGCGGCGGGCTCCCTCCCCTCCCAACCCTCCCCCGCGAGGGGGGGAGGGCTTAAAAAAACATGTCATTGCGAGGAAGGCCGTAAGGGCTGACGTGACAATCTCGGCGATATCGGGAACGAGATTGCCGCGTCAAGCCGCCTGCGGCGGCTTTCCTCGCAATGACAAGGTGGGGGGGGTTGCATGTTCTCGTAAACGGGGTAAGATTGTTTACGGGCGTGTGTTAACGGCAAGGGGGAGTGGATGCGGCGTTGGTTGCTTTTTATAGGCGCGCTCCTTGTCCTGATTTTTTCGCCTGCGGAGGCTCAGGCGCAGAATTATATGAATGCCGAGGTTTTGCAGCCGCTTAATTTTGGTACCTTTATCTATACGGGAACTGGCGCTTCGGCTACGGTGACGATTTCTACCACGGGGCAATCCAATTCGTCCGTACAGCCCTTTGTTGTCGGTTCTTGCGGGATCATACTCGTCACAACAAACGTCACCAACGGGCAGATACAATATACGCTTGCCAACACTTCGGTTACGCTGCAGGGGTCGAACGGCGGAACCCTTAACATCACAAATATTGCTTTATTTAACGCCAAAGAGACCCCGAACCCCGTGGGGGGTATCGCGCAGCTTGAAAACTCTATCGGCGGGACGGCAACTATTACTTCCGGACTCCTTCCGGGGACATATAGCGGCTTTGTCGGGCTGAATATCAAACGCGGCAATTTGACGGCTTCGCTCAATATTCCCATCAGCCTTATCATTCTGCCGCGTCTGAGTGCGGAAGAGCTTTCCCCCTTGGATTTCGGAAGAATGCAGCTTGTGGCCGGTATGGGGGGGCGTGTCAGGATCAATCCTGCTACGGGCTTGCGCACCCTTGTCGATGGCTCGGTCAATCTGGACAATGGCACATCCGGTCAGGGGCAATTCAGGGTTACGGGTATTGCCAATTCGGCTATAACTATATCTCTTCCCGCTACCGTAACGATTTATCATTCTGATGGCGGCGCTACCATGATGGCGGAAAATCTGACCAGATACCCTTCCACCTCTAATCCCGTTATTGCTTCCAACGGCTATCTGGACATCAATGTGGGGGGTGATCTTGTCGTTAGCGCAAACCAGCCCGCAGGGCATTATCTGGGGCATTATGTGATCGCGGTAAATTATTAGCGGGCGATTTATTATATACAAGAGTATTAATATTCTCTTAACCAAACAAAATATAAAAGTTTCGCATACTTAGCGATGTATTAACCTTTCTCCCTTAATCTGTCGGGGTGTTCAGTGATTCGCAATTCACTTTGTGGTTGTGTGCACTGATAAGACCCCCTTCTAGAAAGGAATACAACATGTCTAATATGAGCAAAATACTGGGATTAGCTGCTGTGTCAGCTTTTGCCCTGTCAGCTTCTTCGACAGCTCTGCGCGCTGAAATCGTAGATGATGCCGTTGTCAAAGCTGAGATCGTGGCTACGCTGACATTGACCGAAGAAACCCAAATGGACTTTGGTAAAATTACAACAGATGTCGCTGCCGGAACAATCATCATGAGTCCTGCCGGCGTTATTACCGGTACGGCGGTTGCACGCCACTATGCTGGTACACAGGTACCTGGTGAGTTCAAAGTTGTCGGAACGAACCTTGCGTCTATTGTCATAACACTGCCGTCTTCGGCTGTCACCCTGCAAGGCCCCACAGAAACCATGACGGCCACGGCCTTTAACCATGATGCAGGCGCTACACCGGCACTTAGTGGTATAGGTGAAGCCACATTTAAGGTCGGCGCTCAGCTGAACATCAACAACAGTCAGGAAGTGGGGGCCTATAGCGGCACCTACACTGTGGCTGTTGTCTATGGTACCTAATATCTGTAACTAAGCCTACGGCTTTGATCTTGATGCCACTGCGCGGAAGGCGACTTCCGCGCAGTGTTTATTTCTGCTTCGGTCGGCAAGGGGATGATGAGGGTGACTTCAAGCTCCTCGGTACCCCCCTCTTCTTTTTCCACGGTTACGGGGACGATGATGGTTGTTTTAAGTTTTTTACGCAGGTCTATGATGGGCACTTCTTTCAGCGCGGCTACGTTTTCAGCTGTCAGCACAATATTGCTTTCCACTTCCGGCTCATCCTGCGGCTCTTCCATGGCGGTCAGGACAGTTTCATCTTTGGGCGGCGTGTCGGTTTCCTCGGGGTTAAAATAAGGGGTGGCAACAGCGGCGGATTTTAGTTCGTCCTGCGGCTCTTCTGCGGAGGCTATGGCAATATTCTCTTCGCTGTCCTCGCCCTCCTCGGGGTTAAGATAAGAGCGGAAGGCAAACTTGGATGGGATCTCAATCGAGGGGTTCACGCTGTGGACGAAATCATCGAGGACGATATTTTCTACCGTTTTTACTTCCTGCATCCCTCTGGTAATTTTCAGGTCATAGGTGCCGAAATCAAGCGAGTCCAAAATAAATAATCCATCCGCGTCTGTATGGGTTTCCAAGATTGTGTCGCCATCCTTATTCTGGGCCTTGACCGTGTAGCCCATAAGGCGGGGTTTTTCTATATTTTGGGTAAGCTGTCCTTCAATAGCGCCTTTATGAACAAAGGGGATACGCACTTCCGTCACGACACCCGGGCGAAGCACCAGTTTTTGTTCATCCAAAACAGGCTGCAGCACGACATCGCCGACTGTTTCCTTATCTATGGTGACGATGGATTTCTGGTAAGGCTCTATGTCCGTGATAATCGCTTCGCCACGTTCGTCCGTCACGGCTTTTGTGTGCGCGCCATTGACCATAACCATAACGTCAGGGATGGGATTGCCGTGTTCATCTTCGACAAAGGCTGAGATGGTTGCGCGCTCGCTCAGCATATTCGTGGCGTCAGCGAAGAGGCCTTTTTCGGTGTGGCCGAAGCCTATATTATAGCCCAAAACAACCGAAATATTCCTGTTCGTGTCTGCGGCAGCTTGCAGCGTCAGACCGCCGAACGGGAAAATCCTAGCGCCGCTGACGGAAAAGCGATTCACGTCGCGCTGGTTTTTCACAAAATCCCAGTCCCATGTGGCCGTAAAATAGGTGTGCCTGTCCCAGCGATAGTCTGCTCTTAGCCCTATATTGTTCAGCTCTGACTCCGGCAAAGTGCGGTATCTGATTTTTCCGCGCGTGCCGAGCCGGCCGAACTGGGTTTGAAACAGGACGGAAACGTCGTTGGTTTCGTTCCACAGCAGGCGTTCATAGCGGTTTTCAAGCGTGAAGTGGTAGTTCTGCCAGACGGTCGAAGAAAGTCTTGCTGTTACAGAATCCGTGCTGTCCCCTGATTCCAGCTTTCCATGCTGATAGCTGACATAATAAGGCATGTTGACCCAAGGGAGATTGCTGGAAAATCGGCCTTCAAAAAAAGACGTCAAATATTCGCCGCGATAGGATGAAGGCGCGCGCAGATCATTATACATGACATAGCGGGCAAAAAGATCGCCTATACGGACATCGCCCTGCGCTTCGAAATTATGGCCGGTTTTGCCGGATTCCAGATCATAGAGAAAATTATACTGAAGCGACGCGCCGGAGAAAACGAACTGGGAGCCTACTGTCGCAAATTGTCTGTTCACACGATTATTTTCCGCATCAGGCGTGGATTCATAGCCGAAAATAGCGGAAATATTATCCGTAATGCCGTAATAGCCTGTTGCGTTAAAGACGGGGATGTTCGTGTTTGAAACCAAGGGTTCATTATCTTCAATCAAATAACGATCTTGCTGGTAGAGATTGGTCTGGTAGCCGAACTCGCCGGTTTTTACAGGGGATGTGCCGGCGTAATACTGGCGGTCTTCCGTATAGGTCTCGCCATAGGGGCCGTAGAAAACGAGGCTGAACGTGTTTTGACCGAAGGAAACGGGCACGCTCAAAAACTCATACCTGCCTGTTGTTGACGTCTGGCGGAAGCCGATAAGTGCGCCGTGATCGTAAAGCTCAACCTCCCAGCCGGTGGCAAGGGGGCCTGTAATATCGATGGTTTTGTCCGCCGCCATGACAAGGTCTTTGAACGAACTTGCGTAAAAGCCTCGGCCGCTGCCGGTTTGCGTAAAAAAGGTCGTTCCAAATCCGCGAATGTCGCCGATGGCAAACTGCGTCAGATTAAGAGGGTTTTTCGGCTCCTCCAAAAATGTGCGGCCCATGGTCAGCCTCATGCGGGGCGCGGCGTCATTAATCATCGTGTTGCCGAACACATAAAGCTGGGTGTCCAGCGCCGCCGCAAGCATGCCGACATTCACAGCATAACTGTCAAAGTTGCTTGTCGTTTCATTCGAACGGCCTATATTCGTTTTGCCGAAACCTTTGGCATAGCGCAAATCCACAACGGGCTTTGTGAACCAGCGGTTGTCAAACTCATAATCCCTAAATGAATCTTTTTGGCGATCTACGGTTCCTTTCCTCTGCCGTTTTTCCTTTTCAAGGCGGATGGTGGGGGGCAGTTTTTCTTCCGCTTCGACAAACAAAACCAGATCTATGGAATTAACGGTGATTTTGATGGGAAGAAGCTGCGCATAAAACTCCGGCGTGAAATAAACATGGCCGTCCTGTTCGATGACGTCTTTGCGGGTAAAGCTAAAGCTTTTGCCGTCCGCCGCAAGGGCCGTCATTTTTTTGAAATCAATTTCAAACTTCCGCTGTTCCGATAGAAAATAGCCTTGGAGCTTTTCTTTTTCCTCAAGCTTAAAGCCTACAAGCTGGGAAAGCTGCAGGATGGGAATGAAAATCCTGTCATGTTCCGACCACGCATAGAGATACTCTTCCATCCTGTGCTTTTGGATTGAAGGTTCAAGGATTAAGTATTCTCCTTCAGGCCCCGCTTCGGACTCTTTTTCCGTTGCTCTGGCATAATTCACCGCCAGAAGCAGTCCCAGAAACAGAAAAATACCGAAGTTTCGGTAAAGCCATTTAGAAAACCGCTTTCTCCTCAGTAATTGTTTCTCCTGTGCGACCATCTTTGAAGACGACTTTTAAAGCCCGGCCTTTCAGCTCGCTTTCCGGTTTTTTAAGCTGGATGACAACCCGCCGTGTTTTCGTTGTCAGAAGAACACGGAGGTTTTTTATCTCGCCCACGACATTGCGGCCGTCCATAATCTGAATGCTGCCATAGGAAGAGCGCGTTCCTTTCCGCTCAAGCGTCACCGCAATAAGGGCGTTGTTGTCTTTTGTTGAGGTACCGGCACTTTCAACGCCGGCTATGGCTGTGGCCGCAGTCACCTGCCCCTTGACAAGAAGCACGGGTATGGCGGCGGCGTAGAGTGCTTTGATATTGACGCCGAATTCCTGATCGGAGGCTTCTGTCTGCTCTATCGGCGTTGGCGGCGTGATTTCCCGCACCATCAAATAAGAGACATATTCGCCGTCCGGCGCGCTCGGCATCGGTTTGCGGCCAACATTGACGGTCTGCATAATGCCCGGGCCAATAGAAAACTGGCGCGGCGAAACCGTCAGATATGTATCGGCAAAGGGCGCGGCGGGATCTTCCTGGTCCTTCGTAAGCTCCACCAGCGAGCCGTCGGGGTTTTGCCGGTAATTGATAAAATGGGCGCGGTAGGTTTGTTTTGTATCAGTCGTGTTCGTCAGCCTGACGCTTACGACACGTTTGTTGGACGCCGCGTCAAAATCAATAAAAAACGGGGTGATGGCTATATTGGCAAAAACCGGAGCTGTGGCCATGATTGAAAAACACAGCAAAAAACCAAGAAATATTTTGATACGCATAGAAAGCTCGCTCGCGCTGGCAAGGGGTTAAGAATCAGATTTTGCTTATTTTTGTCTGATTCTATGCGCGTGGCAACATATATGTGTATGTCGTATCGGGGGTAGAATGATTATCCCTTGCGTCCTCGCAAGGCCTGATCGAAAAGGTCGGCTGTAACGACGGGCATGGTGCCGGGCCCCGCATTCTCCGCCAAGGTGCGGCGCAGGGCCATCATGCCGACGCGGTTGCACAGGCCCGAAATCTCGGCGCCTGACATGCCTTGCGTGTTTTGCGCTAGCCTGTCGAAATCAACATCCGCTTCCAAAAGAAGTTTACGCGCATGGATGTTTAAAATCTTTTTGCGCGCGCTTTTGTCCGGCATCGGAAGAGTCAAGGCATAGTCAAACCGCCCGGGACGCAGAATCTCGGGCGTTAAACGATCAGGCCTGTTGGTGGCCGCAATCACCACAACGCCTGTCAAAGCGCTGAGCGCGTCAAGCTCGGCAATCAGCTGTGTGGCAACGGGTTGTTCCGGCGGCTCCACCAGCTCGGGCGTAAACAGGACTTCAAAAAGCGCATCCATATCATCCAGAAAAATAATGCAAGGCGGTTTGCGCCGCGCCAGAGCGAAGGCTTTTTGAAGATAACAAGCGCCAGACCGCCCATGCTGCGCGTGTAAAAGCGGGCAGGATATTTCAATAAAGTTTGCGGCCATGCGGCTTGCAAGCGCGCGCGCCAGCGTGGTTTTGCCCGTCCCTACGCCGCCCGACATCAAGACCGAGCGCGGCGGTTTGACTCCGGCGGCCATAAACTTGTCGTTCTGGAAAAGCGACCAGTTCAAGGTTTCGAGCATTAAATGCTTGATATCCTCAAGCCCCGCTACATCGTTCCAGTTTACGTCAGGAACGTCACACATGATAGCGGGCGATGAAGGCACCGGACAGGAGCGCATGGCTTCCCGCAAATCCAAAGCCGTTACCCGTGGGCCGAACGACAAATCCGCCGCGCTGCGCACCAGTTTGGTCAGATCCCGCGCGCTTGCCCCGGGCATAAGGGCTGCAATCAGGGAAAGATCGACGTCTTTGGCAAGCTCAATCTTACGCGCGGCGATGTTGAGAACCTCCAGCCGCTCCCACCGCGTTAAATTATCGATGGGCAGGATAAAGTCGAAAAGCTCCGGCGCGATATGGTCATCTTGCGCAAGCTCCTCGAAAGAGTCCGATGTAATGCCGAAAACCATCACATTCGGATAAGACCATACCTCTTCAAGCAAATTATTCACCTGCAGGCGGGCGCGCAGCATGCCCGCGCTCACATCCTGCCGCGCGGAAAGCGCTTGCATGTGATCCAAAACCAAAAGGGTCGGGCCCAGACGGCTCAGATCCACCAAAAGCGTGCTGAGTTTTGACTCCTTCCCCTCCTGCGCGTGCTCAAGGATCTGCAAGCAGTCGATGACATGATGCTGAACTTCAAAATCCTGCGCCAAGCGCGCGGTCAGCCTTGCTTTTCCAAGGCCCGAGGGGCCGCAAAGCAAAATCCGGCGCCTTATATGAGGGTCTTTTTTCTTGAGGCCCTTTTCAACCAGCATGGCGCAGGTCTTATACGCATCCCGCATCCCGCCGAGGAGGAGGGTTTCGCTCAGATTAAGGCCTGTTTCGACGACAAAGCTTGTGCTCCGCGTGATTTGCACGGGGCCCTGCGGCTGAACCGCTTTCACCTTGGCTAAAAGAGGAAAACGGCCCAGCGCGGGAATGCGTATGGAATCATCGCTATCCACAACGCGGCCATGGCAGAAAGAGGCCAGCGCCTTGATACGCGCCAGAATGTGAATCCGGTCAATATCATCAAGCGCGGCAAGTGTGATGCGCTCGGCATAAGGCGGTGCGACATGCTCATGATAAAGCTGAAGGCTCTGGCCGCTTTGCAGGCCGAGATTATGGGCCGTAAGCAGGCTGACTTTTGCGATTCGCTGGTTGTGGTCGCCGACCAGAGCCGGACGGATTTTCAAATAGGCCGAGCGCGCGCCGTCCACTCTTATAATATCCCCTTCCACAACGGTTAAAGCACGCTGATCGGCGTTATCAAGATGCACAACGCCGTCTTCAATTTCCGGCGATTCGATCAATGTAAGCGACAGAGGGGCGGCAGACATAAGGCGGGAACCTCTTTAAGGCGGGGATTTCATTTTAGAGCATAATTTGGGCGGGTTGCAAGGGGGGGATTCCCTTCTTCCCCCTCCACGCGGGCCCTCCCCTGCGAGGGGGGAGGGCTTAGAGGGCCCTCTTGTCATTGCGAGGCGGCCGCAAGGCCCAACGAAGCAATCTCGGCGATGTCTGCAGAGATTGCCGCGTCAAGCCGCCTGTGGCGGCTTTCCTCGCAATGACAGTTAGGGGGGATATGGCTTTTAGATAAATCTGGTTCGTTCCTGACGTAGGGTTTGGGTGGATGTTGCGTAGGCGGATTTAATCAAAGGCAGCAAGGTGGCTACGGTGCGTTTGTTTTTGCGGGTGGCGGCGATTTCAAGACTCTCCATCAATCGGGAGAGCTTGATAAGGCCGCAGCTTGCGCTTGAGCTTTTAAGCGCATGCGCCGCCTGCCGCATGGCGTCCATATCATGATCGGATTCAAACGCCGCCAGGCGCGCGGGCGTATCGTCAAGAAAGCTTTGCGTGACTTCCTGCACAGCACTACCGCCCAGCTCGTCACGCATGCGCTGCAGGATTTGAGGATCTAAAAGCGGGATCTCGCTATCTTCTTCGGCTGTGATCTGCAAAGGCCGGTCTTTGATCGTGACGGCAAGCCAACGTTCAAGCGCTGCGACAAGCTTGTCATAGGCCAGAGGTTTTTCAAGATAATCATTCATGCCCACGGCAAGGCAGCGCTGGCGATCGCCTTCCATGGCGTGGGCCGTCAACGCGATGATGGTTGTGTCTTTGTTGGGGCCTTTTGAGGCGCGGATGCGGCTTGCCGCCATCAGCCCGTCCATCACCGGCATGGAGACATCCATCAGAATAACGTCATAAGCCGTGCTTTGGGTCATCTCAAGCGCTTGCTCGCCGTCTTGTGCTTCGTCCGGACTAAAGCCGGCTTTTTCAAGATAGCGCCTTACCACAAGGCGGTTTGTATCATTATCTTCCACAAGCAAAATCCGCGCGGCGGACAGATCAAGCTTGTGGCTCTGGCTTTTTGTTTCCTGAAGAGGTTGGGCAACCTCCCCTTCCCGCATGGGAAGTGTAAACCAGAAAAGGCTTCCTCGCCCAAGGCGGCTTTCAACGCCGATCTCGCCTTCCATCAGCGTGACGAGCTTGCGCGAAATCGCAAGCCCCAGACCGGTGCCGGTGAATCTTCGGGTGAAAGAGCGCTCAACCTGACTGAACTCTAAAAACAATCGGGACTGGTCGGATTCGCTGATTCCGATGCCTGTGTCTTCAATCTCAAAGCGGATTTTTGGGGAACCTGCCGGCGCGGCGCGGATCGTAATTGCGCCCTTTTCCGTAAACTTGATGGCATTGGATAAAAGATTGAGGAAAATCTGCCTCAACCGCGCGGCATCGCCGCAGACTCCGTCCGGCAAGGATAGGGCTTGTTCCAAGGTAAGGTCGAGATGCTTTTGCCCCACCAGAGTCTGTCCCAGAGCGGCGACCTCGCCAAGCAGGCTGTGCAGGGAAAAGGGTTCATTGATGATCTCTACCTTGCCGGCTTCCATTTTGGCGAAGTCCAGAATGTCGTTGATAATGCCGCGCAGGACATCGCTTGATCTGGTTGCGATCTCGAGAAGATGGCGTTGTTCCTGATCGAGTTTCGTATCTTTTAAAAGATAAAGAATGCCCAGAATCCCATTGATAGGCGTGCGGATTTCATGGCTCATCATCGCAAGGAAATTGGTTTTGACCGCATTGGCGTGCTCGGCCTGAAACTTGGCGGCCATCAGATCTTCCTGCGCCTGATGCTGCACCGAAATGTCGTAAAACAGGCTTACAAAATAGGTGAGCTTGTTTTCATTATCATGCATGGGTGTTAAAAACCACTCGGCCCAGAAGGGGCTGCCGTTTTTGCGGTAGAGGAGAATCTCCTGCGTTAAGGCCTTGCCTTCCTGCAGGGCTTTGTGAAAGGCGCGGATGGCGCTTTGATCTGTTTGCGCGCCGAACAGAAAGCCGGTGCTGTTTTTGTGGATGTCTTCCAAACTATAGCCTGTCAGATTTGTGAAGGCATCGTTAATGAAAACAATGGGATGTTCTGATATGCTCATGTCACGGATGAGGACGCCTACCCGCATCGTCTGGATGGCGGCGGCGTAAAGGGCGCCTGCGCGCTCGGCCTTGAGTTCCCGCTCTGTTGTTTGTTTGTCAAGAAAAGCCATAATCAGAGATGAAAAGCTGATTTGGTACAAAAAGGCTTAAACGCGCGCCTACGGCTGCATTCTTTATTGCTATGTTCGGGGCTTGCGCGGCGGCGTCACCAAGGATTTAATGCGGTTGTTATGAATCTTCGTTTTTTGTTCTTTGTTGTTTTTCTTTCCGCGCCATGGATGGCTTGGGCGGGGTCGGAATCTCCTTTAACAACGGGGCTGCCTTTGCCGCGCTTTGCCTCACTGCAGGCGGATGAGGCCAATTTACGCACGGGGCCGGGGACGCGCTATCCTATTGAGTGGGTTTACAGGCTTGAAGGCATGCCGCTGGAAATCACCGCCGAATATGATGTCTGGCGCCGCGTGCGTGACTGGGAAGGCTCAGAAGGTTGGATTCATAAAAGCGTCCTGCGCGGGCGGCGTACCGGCATCGTGATCGGCCAGACGGATCAGCCCCTTATGGCGAATGAAGACCTTGATTCTGCGGTAGTGGCTTATCTGCAGCCCGGGGTCGTGGGGGAGATTCGCCGTTGTGCGCGTGATTCTTGTTTTCTTGTGTTTGGGCGTTTTAAAGGCTATCTACCGAAAAGCTCTTTTTGGGGCGCTTACAGGGCTGAGGTTTTTGGTTAGCGGGAGACAGCAGGATGGAAGGTTCCTTGTTCGGGCGGCGGGTGCTCCTGATTATTTCGGGCGGCATTGCGGCTTATAAATCTCTTGAGCTGGTTCGCCTTCTTCAAAAAGAGGGCGCGATCGTGCACGGCCTGCTGACGCAGGGCGGGCAAAAGTTTATCACGCCTTTAAGCGTTTCGGCCCTTACGGGCGCGCCCGTTGCTACGGATCTTTTCAGCTCTGATGATGATGAAAGGCTTTCCCATATCAACCTTTCGCGTCAAAATGATTTGATTGTTGTGGCGCCCGCTACCGCCAATTTACTTGCCAAAATGGCGCATGGTCTTGCTGATAATCTGGCAAGCGCTGTTTTGCTGGCGTCAAACGTGCCTGTTCTTGTCGCACCGGCCATGAACAGCGTGATGTGGGCCCATCCTGCGACAGAGGCCAATATTGCCACGCTGCGCGCGCGTGGAGTCCTGCAAGTCGGGCCTGCCCGTGGATTTTTGGCGTGTGGTGAGGAAGGTGAAGGGCGCATGGTTGAGCCTTTGGAGATCCTCGATGCCGTGCGTGGTTTTTTTCAAAACGCGGCGCCCTCCGATCAGACTATGACGGGCGCGCTTTCCGGCCTTCGCGCGCTTGTAACAAGCGGGCCGACGTATGAGCCTTTGGATCCTGTGCGCTTTCTCGGCAATCACTCTTCGGGCAAGCAGGGTCATGCCATTGCGGCAGCTTTGGCCGCGCAAGGGGCTGATGTGACTCTTGTTTCCGGGCCGACCTGTCTTGAAGATCCCAAGCATGTGCACACTATTCATGTTCAAACGGCGCGGCAGATGCTTGAGGCCTGCCAAAAAGCGGGGGCCGTTGATGTGGTTGTCTGTGCGGCGGCTGTGGCGGACTGGCGGCCTGTTTTGAGCGCGGATACAAAAATGAAAAAGGGGCTTTTGCCGCCTTCTGTCATGCTGACGGTCAATCCGGATATTCTTGAAACGCTTGCCACGCAGCAGATGAACCGCGCGCGGCTTGTTGTCGGCTTTGCCGCTGAAACGGATCATGTGGTTGATTACGCCAAAGCCAAGCTTCTTAAAAAAGGATGCGACTGGATTCTTGCCAATCAGGTCGGACAGGAACTAGGATTCGGCAAGGATGACAATGAAATCATTTTCCTCAAACGCCTTGCGCATGATGAGATTGCTGTTGAACCTTGGCCAAGGCTGAGTAAGCAGGATGTTGCGGAGCGGTTGGCCTTGCAGGTTGCACAGTATTTTGCGCAGGTGAAAAGGGATGCGGCTTAAAAACCGCTTGTCATCCTCGGGGCTTGCGAAGCAAGAACCCGGGGATCTGACGCCAGAGCATAGCTTTACCGTCAGATCCCCGTGCTCTTGTCCGCCATAGGCGGACAAGCCACGAGGATGACAAGATAGAGATAGAGAGGTTAAAAGAAAATGTTGAGTGTGGAGATTGTTAAACTTGCGCATGCGCAAGACCTCCCCCTTCCTGCTTATGCCAGCGATCATGCGGCGGGAATGGATTTGTGTGCGGCGGTGGAAAGCGATGTTGTGCTTCAGGCTGGGGCGCGTAAATTGATCCCGACCGGCCTTGCCATCGCGCTGCCGGAAGGGTTTGAGGCGCAGGTGAGGCCACGTTCAGGGCTTGCGCTGAAAAACGGGATTACGGTGCTGAACAGCCCGGGCACTATTGATGCCGACTATCGCGGTGAGGTTTGCGTTATTCTCGCCAATCTAAGCGATGAGGCTTTTACGGTTACGCGCGGCATGCGCATTGCGCAAATGGTTGTCGCCCCTTACACGCGCGCGACATGGCGCGAAGTTGAAAGCCTTGATGAAACCGCGCGTGGCGGCGGGGGGTTTGGATCTACGGGCGTTGCGGCTAAGAAGGCGGGTTAAGATGAGTGATGAGCGCAAAAAAATAAGAATAAGTTTTATATCCATGCCCGATGCTCTCCTAGAATATGCGCGGAAAAACCCTATTACGCAGGAAGAATTGGACGCAGCCGACGCGCGTCTTGAGGAGTGGATGAACGAGCGTTATCGTCACCGCCCAAAAACTTCTGTCGTGAAGCGGGTTTGCCGTTTTCTTGGTCTAGGCTAACCCTTCCTGCTCAAGCTCAATCACCGGGCAGTGGTTCATGATGACTTTTAGGCCGCGCGCCAAGGCCTGATCGGCGGCTTCGTGGTTGATGACGCCGAGTTGCATCCACAGGATTTTGGCCTCTTTTTCGATGGCCTGCTGCGTGACTTCAAGGGCCGCTTTGCTGTTGACGAAGAGATCAACCATGTCAATCGGGGTCTTTATTTCCAGCAGCGAGGCATAGACCGGACAGCCGAAAAGCTCCTTCCCCGCCATGCGCGGATTGACCGGAAAAACCTGATAGCCGCGCGCCATAAGATAGGCCATGACGTGATGCGCAGGGCGATCGGGATCATCGCTGGCCCCTATCAGGGCGATGGTTTTCACGCCGTGCAGGATATTTATCATTTCCTCGTGGCTGGGGTCGGTGTAGGCCATGATTTTTCTCCTTCGCGTATGGACTTTGTGGACTTTTCTTCTTATCCTGCCTTGATGAACAGTTCTTAAATCTTTAGCAGGTTTTGGTATGGCTTTGGAAAAAAATTATGATCCCTCGGCTTTTGAAGGGCCTCTTTATGAACGGTGGGAAAAATCGGGGGCTTTTGCCTGTGATCCGGATTCAAAGGCCGGGCCCTATTGTATTATGATTCCGCCGCCTAATGTGACGGGCTCGCTTCATATGGGGCATGCGCTGACTTTTACGGTGCAGGATACGCTGGTTCGTTTCAAGCGCATGCAGGGTTATGATGTGCTGTGGCAGCCCGGGACAGATCACGCCGGAATCGCCACGCAGATGGTGGTGGAGCGCCAGCTGGCGCAAGAGGGGCTTGATCGCCGCAGTATGGGGCGCAAGGCTTTTCTTGAACGCGTCTGGGCGTGGAAAGAGGAGTCCGGCGGCACCATCACGCGACAATTACGGCGTCTTGGCGCTTCGCTTGACTGGCCGCGCGAGCGGTTCACGATGGACCCTGCCCTGAACCGCGCCGTAAACAAGGTGTTTGTTCAGCTTTACCGCGAGAGTCTTATTTATAAAGACAAGCGCCTTGTGAACTGGGATCCCAAGCTGTTAACTGCCATTTCTGATCTTGAAGTTGAACAGCGCGAGATCAAAGGCCATTTGTGGCATTTTAAATATCCTGTTGAGGGTTCCGATGATTTTATCATCGTGGCCACCACGCGACCCGAAACCATGCTCGGCGACACGGCTGTGGCGGTGCATCCCGAGCATCCTGCGCTTAAATCCCTTATCGGCAAGAATGTGCGTCTGCCTTTGGTGGGGCGGTTGATTCCGATTGTGGGCGATGATTACGCTGATCCTGAAAAAGGCACGGGCGCGGTGAAGATTACGCCTGCGCATGACTTCAATGACTTTGAAGTGGGCAAGCGGCATGATCTTCCCAAAATCAATATTTTTGATGCGCATGCTCGCCTGAATGACGAAGTGCCGGAGGCTTTCCGCCGCATGGATCGTTTTGAAGCGCGCAAGGCCGTTGTCGCGGCGATGGAAGAGCTTGGGCTTTTGGACAAGATCGAGCCTTATGTGCATACGGTTCCCCATGGCGATCGCTCGGGCGTGCCGATTGAGCCTTGGCTTTCGGAGCAATGGTATTGCGATGCGCAAACGCTCGCCGCCCCTGCCCTGCGCGCTGTTGAAGAGGGACAAACCAATTTTGTCCCCGCGCAGTGGGCGAACACTTATTATGCTTGGATGCGCAATATTGAACCTTGGTGCATCAGCCGCCAGCTTTGGTGGGGGCATCAGATTCCCGCTTGGTATGGGCCGGACGGGCGAATCTTTGTCGCGCATGACGAAGAAGAAGCGCAGAAAGAGGCTTTGGAGGTTTACGGGAAGGAAACCGCTCTGCAGCGGGATGAGGATGTTCTGGATACATGGTTTTCTGCGGCGTTGTGGCCTTTTTCGACTTTGGGGTGGCCCGAGCAGACTCCGGAGCTTGCGCGTTATTATCCGACTTCCGTTCTGGTGACGGGCTTTGACATTATCTTTTTCTGGGTTGCGCGGATGATGATGATGGGGCTGCATTTCACCGGCAATGTGCCGTTTAAAACGGTCTATATCCACGCGCTGGTGCGGGATAAAAAAGGGCAGAAAATGTCCAAATCCAAGGGCAATATTATTGATCCTTTGGAAATTATCGACAGCTACGGCTGCGATGCCCTGCGTTTTACGTTTTGCACGATGTCAACGCCAGGAAGAAACATCAAACTTGATGTTGCGCGGGTGGAAGGCAACCGCAATTTTGCAACCAAGCTTTGGTCGGCGGCACGTTATGCGCAGATGAATGATTGCCGCTATGATCCCAAGTTTGATCCGGACAAAGTCACGCAGACGGTCAATCAATGGATCACGCGCGAAACGGCAAGCCTCGCGCGGGGGGTGAGCGCGCATCTTGAAGAATACCGATTGGATCTCGCCGCGCAGGAGGTTTATGAGTTTGTCTGGCACAGATTCTGCGACTGGTATCTTGAGTTTACAAAACCCGTTCGTGATTTAGCGGAAGTGAAAGCCTGCACGGCGTGGGTTTTGGTTCAGATCCTCAAGATTCTGCATCCTTTTATGCCTTTTATTACCGAGGCGTTGTGGGAGCCGTTTGTGGAGGGTGGTTCGCTTTTGATGAAGCAGGACTGGCCGGTTTATAAGATGAGCGCGCGGACAGAAGCCACGGAGGAGATCAACAAGGTCATCAATATCATCTCCGCCATCCGCGCCACGCGGGCAGCTTTGAATGTGCCGGCGGGGGCAAAGATTCCTCTTCTTGTGAAAGACGCTGACGCGCAGACGTTTGAGGCACATAAGGAGCTGATACAAACACTGGCGCGGCTTGACAGCATCGCGTTCACGGAAAATGTTCCGCGCGCTTCAGCCGTTGATGTGGTGGACGGCATCACGCTTATTATGCCGCTTGAAGGCGTGATTGATTTTGACAAAGAGCGTGTAAGGCTGCAAAAAGAGGCCGCCAAATGGGCCGATCTTGCGGAGAAAACGGCTGCCAAGCTTGCAAATGAAGACTTCACCGCCCGCGCGCCGCAAGAAGTTCTTGAAGAACATCAGGAGCGGCTTACGCAGGCGCGTGCGATGGAGGAAAAACTAGGCACGGCGCTTAGGGCGTTGGGGTAGGTTTTCCCCTTTTTGTCATCCTCGGGGCTCGCGAAGCAAGCAGCCGGGGATCTGACGGTGGGCGATGCTCTGGTGGCAGATCCCCGTGTCAACCGCGAAGCGGTTGCACGAGGATGACAAGAAACCATAAACTGTCATTGCGAGGAAAGCCGCCGGAGCGGAGCGAAGGGGGATTGACGTGGCAATCTCTCGGTGATGTGGGTAAGCGAGATTGCCGCGTCAGGCCTTACGGCCTTCCTCGCAATGACAAGGGGGGGGGAGGGATTACCGGCTTTCCTCGCAATGACAGTATTTTTCCTTGCCCTTCCTGCTCCTATCCCTTTATGATGGGACTTTATTTCACCAGAAAAAGGCCTTTAAACCATGACCAAAACTGCTATCACGCCTACACGCGCTGCAAACTACAATGAATGGTATCAGAAAGTCGTGCGGGCGGCTGATATGGCTGAGCTCTCTGAGGTGCGCGGGTGCATGATCCTCAAGGCTTGGGGTTATGGGATGTGGGAGTTGATGCAGCGCGACATGGACCGGCGGTTTCGGGAGACGGGGCATGAGAATTACTACTTCCCTCTTTTCATCCCGCTAAGCTATTTCGAGCGCGAGGCTTCGCATGTTGATGGGTTTGCCAAGGAGATGGCTGTTGTGACTCATCACCGCCTCGTCAAAAAAGGCGGGAAGCTCGTTCCTGACGGGGAGCTTGAGGAGCCTTTGGTTGTGCGCCCGACCTCCGAGACCATTATCGGTCAAGCCATGAGCAAGTGGATTCAGTCTTACCGCGATCTTCCTCTTTTGCTCAACCAATGGGCCAATGTGGTGCGGTGGGAGATGAGGCCTCGGTTGCTTTTGCGCACGATGGAGTTTCTCTGGCAGGAAGGCCACACGGCGCACGAGACCTTTAAAGAGGCCATGGATGAGACGCTGCAGATGCTCGATATTTACGCGACTTTTTGCGAGGATACTTTTGCTCTTCCCGTTATCAAGGGCGAAAAAATCCCATCCGAGCGGTTTCCGGGGGCGGTGAATACCTACTGCATTGAGGCCATGATGCAGGATGGGCGCGCTTTGCAGGCGGGAACTTCGCATTATCTGGGGCATGGGTTTGCCAAGGCTTTCAATATTCAATTCCAAAGCCGTCAGGGGGAGCTTGAATATGTGCATACGACATCATGGGGCGTTTCCACGCGGCTTTTAGGGGCGCTTGTGATGACTCATGCGGATGATGACGGGATGCGCACGCCGCCGCGCATTGCGCCTTGGCAGATTGTCATTCTTCCTATTTTGCGCGAGGACACAGACCAGCAGGCTGTGCTTGAATATTGTGAGATGCTGCGCGCGGATCTTTCTCTTGTCACCATGGACGGGCAGACTCTGCGCGTGAAGGTTGATCTGCATGACAGCCCTGCTGCGGACAAGCGCTGGAGCTGGATCAAAAAAGGCGCGCCGCTTATTCTTGAGATCGGCGCGCGCGAGGTTGAGGAGGAAAAAGTCTGCTATTCACGCCGCGATGACCTCAAGCAAGGCAAGATCTTTGAAGAACGCGCGGAGTTTCTGGGTCAGGCGGGGGGCATTTTGGACTCTATCCACAACAGGCTTTTTGAGGATGCTCTTGCCTTCCAGCAGTCGCGGATGGTGACCGACATCACGGATTGGGATGCGTTTGAGGCCTATTTTGCCAAGGAAGATGTGAACGGCTTTTCCTCGGGCAAGGGTTTTGTGCGGGCCAAATGGTGCGGGGATGAAGAATCTCTTATCAAGCTCGATGCTTTGGGCGTGACGGTGCGCTGTATTCCTTTCGATCAGGATGGACGTGAAGGCGTTTGCGTTTTGACTGGCCAGAAGGCCACGCAGGATGTTATCTTTGCGCGGGCTTATTAGCCCCTTTTGTCATCCTCGCGGCTTGCGAAGCAAGCGCTCGGGGATCTGACGATAGAGAGATGTTCTGGTGTCCGATCCCCGTGTCAACCGCTTCGCGGTTGCACGAGGATGACAAGAGGAGAGAGTAAAACAAAACGATGACAATTTTTTCTTCTTTTGAGCGCATGGTAGCTTTTCGCTATTTGCGCGCGCGGCGGAGTGAGGGGTTTATCTCGGTTATCAGCTGGTTTTCCCTGCTGGGCATCGGGCTTGGCGTGGCCACGCTGATTATCGTCATGGCCGTGATGAACGGCTTTCGCGCCGAGCTTTTTGCGCGAGTCCTCGGCCTGAACGGGCACATCAATGTCTATAGTCTTGATGGTTATCCTTTGGATAATTACAGGGCTTTGATGGAAAAGATTCAAAAAGTGCAGGGCGTGCTTTTGGTCTCCCCTGCCGTTGAGGGACAGGCTTTGATCTCGGCCAACGGTATAGCTTCGGGCGCTTTGGTGCGCGGGGTGGAGCCGGAGATTTTCCGCAAGCGTGAGATTATCGCCGCGAATGTTACAGCGGGCGATCTTGCGCATTTTGAAGATGACGGGATTGCTATCGGCTCGCGCATGGCGGCAAGGCTCGGGCTTAAAGTCGGAGATTCTCTGACTCTGATTTCGCCTTCAAGCAAGGCTACGGTGTTCGGGACGGCGCCGAGGATGAAGGCTTATCCTGTGGCTGTGATTTTTGATGTGGGCATGTTTGAGTATGATAATGGTTTTGTTTTCATGCCGCTTGCGGCGGCGCAAAGCTTTTTCATGACTTTTTCGGGCGTGACCTCGCTTGAGATTTATGTCGATGCGCCGCATAATTTTGATCCTATCAAGCGCCGTCTGATTGAAGCGCTGATGGATACAAATACGCGGCTTTTAGACTGGCAGCAAAGCAATGCCAGCTTTTTCACCGCGCTGCAGGTTGAAAAAAATGTTATGTTTCTGATTTTGACTCTGATTATTCTTGTGGCAGCTTTTAATATTATCTCAAGCCTGATTATGCTTGTGAAGGATAAGAGCCACGACATCGCCATTCTGCGCACGATGGGCGCCACGCGCGGGATGATTATGCGGATCTTTTTCCTGACCGGCGCGAGCATCGGCGTTCTGGGCACAAGCGTCGGGGTTCTTCTGGGCGTGGCTTTTGCGAAAAATATCGAAACCATCCGGCAGCTTATACAAAAACTCATGGGGACGGATTTGTTCTCGCCCGAAGTTTATTTCCTTTCGCGCCTTCCCGCGCGGCTGGACTCTGCTGAAGTTTTGCAGGTGACGATCATGGCTTTGACTTTGTCTTTTCTTGCCACGCTTTATCCTTCATGGCGGGCGGCGAAAATGGATCCGGTGGAGGCTTTGCGTTATGAGTAATAAAGCCATCCTTCGCCTTCACAATATACGCCGCAGTTTCACGCAAGGCGGCAAAAAGCTTGAGGTGCTGCGCGGGTGCGATCTGAGCGTTGCGCGCGGGGAAAAGCTGGCGCTGATCGGGCCGTCCGGTTCGGGGAAATCGACTTTGCTGCAAATCGCCGGACTTTTGGAGCGTCCTGATGAAGGCGATATTTTGATCGGCAATCACAAGGCAGGAAAGCTTGATGATAAAGGGCGCACTTCTTTGCGTTTGTCCCGTATCGGGTTTGTTTATCAATTCCACCATCTGCTGCCCGAATTTTCGGCGCGAGAAAATATCATGCTGCCCCAGCTTATCGCCGGAACGTCCGCGCGGGCCGCAAAGACACGCGCGGATAAGCTCTTAAATCTTATTCAACTGCGTGATCGCACGGATCATCGTCCGGCGCAGCTTTCAGGCGGTGAACAACAACGTATCGCCATTGCGCGGGCGCTGGCCAACAAGCCGATGCTTTTGATTGCGGATGAGCCGACAGGTAATCTTGATCCGCAGACAGCCGCTTATGTGTTTTCCTGCCTTCAAGATCTTGTCGCCGCGCAGGAACTTGGGCTTTTGATGGCAACGCATAATTATGATCTGGCGGCGAGGATGGATCGAACGATTCATTTGCAGGACGGGGTGTTGGTGGAGGGGTGAGATTGAGACCCCACCTAGGCCCTTCTTGTCATCCTCGGGCAACCGCAAAGCGGTTGAGCCGGGGATCTGACAGTGGAGCGATGTTCTGCCGTCAGATCCCCGGGCTCTTGCTTCGCAAGCCCCGAGGATGACAAGAGAGAGAGG